>CAYYWA010000005.1:2326-38471 GCA_964475255.1 uncultured Sorangium sp. | reverse complement strand
ACCTCGTCCACGCCCGCCTCTTCGGCGAGCTCGCGCAGGATGCCGCGCTCGAGGGTCTCGCCCCACTCGAGGGTGCCCCCGGGCAGTGCCCAGTCCCCCGAGTCGGCGCGGCGCACGAGCAGCCAGCGGTCGTCCTCCGTTCGCGCCGCAGCGGCGACACCGATCACGGGACGGCGGAGGACGTGACGCGCCACCTCACGGACGAGGGTCGAGGCGCCGAGGGCCAAGGCTCCGAGCTTCACGCGCCGAGGATGCCGCGAAGCAAGAGGCTTGTCGCCCTGAATTGAACACCCGAACCAGGTGCGGCAGGCGAGCGCTTCTTGTATAGCCGGACGAGTGTTCCGGCGCGGATGGTTGATGGCTTCCTGGCTCGCGCTCGCGCTCGGGTGTGCACGCAAGGAGCCGCCGGGAGCGGAGCGCATCGCCGGCGAGCGCGTGGTGGGCAACACCGAGCCCGGTCCTCAGCGCGCCGGAAACCGGGTGCGCGGCTTGCTCGGAACCGTCGGCGACAACCTGCCGTTTCCGCCTGACGGCACGCGCATCGGGAGCATCGCGTGGCGGACCTGGGTCTACACCGACGTCGGGCCGAAGCGCGGGAGGTACGGGTATCTGCGCGCTGGTGCCGTCGTGGACGCGCGCGGCCCGGAGATCGTGAACGAGCGCTGCCCCGGCGGATGGTACCGGATCAATCCGCGCGGTTTCGTGTGCCGGGGCGTCGGCGCGACGCTCGATCTCGAGCACCCCGTCGTCGTCGCGGGGAGCGTGCGTCCCATTCGCGGTGAGGGGTTGCCATACGTGTATGCACGGGCCAAGCACGGCGCACCGTTCGTGTACTACCGGCTCCCCTCGCGCGAGGAGATGGAGGCGCTCGAGGGCCCGGCGCTGTGGTCGCGCATCGCAAGCTTTCGGGAGCGGCTGCGAGCGGAGGGGCTCGAAGCGCTGATCGGTCCCATCGGACCACCGCCGGCCTTCCTCTCCGTCCTCGAGAAGCTCGAGAAGCCCTACGGCACGAAGCGGGCCATCGAGCAGGCGGGGAGCGGAGAGCGTGCTCTGCCGGCGACCACGGGCTTCGCGCTCGCGCGCGCGTTCGAGTGGGAGGGCCGAGTCTTCGGGCTCACCACGGAGCTCGAGATGATCGGGCTCGAGCGTCTCGAGATCGTGCGTCCGAGCTCCCTGCGCGGCCTACGGCTCTCCGAGGACGCGAGCTTGCCCGTCGCGTTCACGATGGCGCGCACGGCGATTCGCCACTCGCCCGATCCGCACGGAAACCTCATCCCGAACGGGGTGTTCGAGCACCGGACGCCGCTCCGCCTCACCGGGCGGGTCGCCCCCGGCAATCTCTTGGAGCTGGTGGACGGCGACTATGTGCTCGAGCGCGCGATTCGCCGCGTCGACCCACCCAAGGAGTGGCCCCTCGAAGCCCGTACCGGGCGCAAGTGGATCGACGTCTCCATCACCAGCCAGACCCTGGTCGCCTACGAAGGAAAGCGCCCGGTGTACGCGACGATCGTGAGCACGGGCGCGGGCGGCCTCGCGGACCCGGAGAAGAGCCACGCGACGGTTCGAGGCGCGTTCCGCATCTACCAAAAGGACGTGAGCTCCACGATGGACGGGGAGGGCGACGATCCGGCCGATTCGTTCGCGCTGCGGGACGTGCCGTTCGTGCAGTACTTCCACAAGGGTTATGCGCTCCACGGCACGTATTGGCACGATGGCTTCGGGACGCCCCGAAGCCATGGCTGCGTCAACCTCTCGCCCGTGGACGCGGCCTGGCTGTTCGAGTGGACGGACCCCGCGGTCCCGCCCGATTGGCACGGCGCCGTGAGCGACGCGGGTACGGCGGTCCACGTTCGCCCTTGAGCGGCTCGGGCTTCGAAGCCCCGAGCGTGGGTGGCGTGCGCGCCGGTGGGGCTCTGTCCTTCGGGCTCGCACTCGCGCGCACTCGACTGACGCGTGCCTGCGAATGCGATGGATGGCGTGGCGGGTTCGGGCGATATTCGGAGGTTCAGATGGGGCCAGTGATGCAATTGAGCCTGATGGATCTCCTCAAGCGAGCGCTTGCGGTCGGCGCGCTCGAGGTGCGGCTCGTGCCGGGGCGACGGACGATCGTCGTCTTGCCGCAGGGTGAAAACGAGGTGAAGGGGGACCCGCAGACCCCCGAGCGCATCACCGAGTTCATCGGACCGGTGATGACCGCGGAGGCGCGACGCGCGCTCGCGTCGGGTTGGGCAGAGTGGGACTTTCAGCTCGACGGGTATGGAACGATCCGAGCCTGCGCGGAGCTCAAGCTCGGGCTCCCGCACGTCTCGCTGTTCCTCGATCGCTGTGAGCCGCCGCAAGCGAGCTCGCGGAGCGGATCGATGCAGCGTCCCTCGGGAGCGCATCGCCAGCCGTCCATTCCGGAGGTCGTTCCTCCTTCGGATCCGCGCGACGGCCGTCCGGTCCTGCCCACGGTGCCCCCGCTCTCGCCGAGCGCGCAGGTCTACGACGCCGGCATGAGCGGCGGCTCCACGACCGAGATCGATCGGCTGCTGCTCGAGATGCTCAAGCTAAAGGCGTCCGACCTCCACGTCACCGCCGGCACGGTTCCCATGGTGCGGGTGGACGGCGAAATGCGTGCGATCGAAGGCCTCACCGCGTTGAGCCCCGAGGCCGTCCAGCGGGCGATCTTCCCGATCGTGCCGCCGCGCAACCGCGAGGAGTTCGCGCGCACGCACGACACCGATTTCGCCTACGAGCTGCTCGGCCGCGCCCGCTTCCGCGCGAATCTGTTCGTGGACATGCGCGGCATGGGCGCCGTGTTTCGCGTCATCCCCAGCCGGATCCTGACCGCCGAAGAGCTGTCTTTGCCGAAAGAGGTGCTCTCGCTCTGCCATCTGCCCAAGGGGCTCGTGCTCGTCACCGGTCCCACCGGCTCGGGAAAATCGACGACGCTCGCGGCGCTCATCGACTACATCAATCGCACGCGCAGCGACCACGTGATCACCATCGAGGATCCGGTCGAGTTCGTGCACCAGAACAAGCGCTGTCTCATCAATCAGCGTCAGGTCGGCGAGCACACGGACTCGTTCAAGCGCGCGCTCCGCGCGGCGCTCCGCGAAGATCCGGACATCGTGCTGCTCGGGGAGATGCGCGACCTCGAGACAGTATCCATCGCTCTCGAGACGGCCGAAACGGGCCACCTCGTCTTCGGCACGCTGCACACCTCGTCCGCGCCAAGCACCATCGATCGCATCATCGATCAGTACCCTCCGGAGCAGCAGGCGCAGATCCGCGTGATGTTGGCGAACAGCTTGCGCGGCGTGATCAGTCAAATGCTGTGCAAGAAGATCGGCGGCGGGCGCGTGGCAGCGCTCGAGGTGATGTTCGGCATCCCCGCGATCAGCAACTTGATCCGCGAGTCGAAGATCTTCCAGATCCCGAGCGTGATGCAGACGGCGCGCCGCATGGGCATGTGCACCATGAACGACAGCCTGATCAAGCTGGTCAAGGAGGGGATGGTGGCACCGGACGAAGCGCTGGCGCGCGCCAACGACAAGGCCGGCCTCACGTCGATGTTCCAGCAAGCGGGGATCAAGCTGGAGGCGCAGCCGGGAGCGCCCGTGCCCGCTTGAGCCCAATCAGCGAGCGCGCTCCTCGAGCACCCGCTCCGCTTTGAAGAGAAGGCACCCCGGGCGCTCAGGAAGCCCGGGGTGCCGGCGGCTCCCGCCATCGGCCGGCCCTGCTCGAACCGGCGCATCTCGGGCGCCACTCTCCCGTTGATGCACCCGGCCAGGTTTCACCGAGGTGTCCCTCAGCTTTCGGAGCGTATCCCGGGGGCGTCGGGCGCCGCAGTGGCGGCGGTCTTTTGGGCCGAGACCCGCTCGGCGAACTCGGCGATGCGCTGCTCGAGGAGCTCTCGATCGTAGTCGAGCGTCGCGACGTGGAACGAGCGCTCGAGCACGAGCTCCGTCGCGAGGCCCCCCTTCACGAGCTCGAGCACGGTCTGCGAGTTTTCGGGAGGCACGCTGTGGTCCACGCGAGAGTGCGCCACCAAGACCGGGCAGGTGATCTCGGGCAGCCGAGCGCGGATTCGGGGCAGCTCGCGCAAGAGCGAGTTGCCGGCGCGGGTCGGCACCCAGTCGTAGGCGAGCTCACTCACACCCGGCTTGGCGATGTCGTCCTTGTGGAGCCCCGCGAGGGTCGCCGGAGCGAGCGGCAGGACGCGCTCGATGAGCGGGGCGAGCTTCACGGCGAGGCCTTCCCGATCGAGGATCTGCGGGTTGATCGCGACCACGCCGGCGACAGCGGTGCTGCGGTCGCCGGTCGCGGCCACGTCGAGCGCGAGCGTGGCGCCCATCGAGAGCCCAACGAGGACCACGTGGTCGGTCGCTGGCGTGAGCCGATCGATGGTCGCGACGACCTCCGCTCGGTAATCGGGGTACGTCGTGCGAGCCATGTCACGGACGTGCGTTCCGTGGCCCGGGAGGCGCGGGAGATCGATGGCGAAGCCGCGCGCGGCGAGCCCCTCCGCGAGCGGTCGCAGCGATGCGGGATTTCCGGTGAAGCCGTGGATCAGGGCGAGCCCGATGCGGGCGTTGTTGCCGTGCCCGGGGGCGCGGAACGGCTCCGTCGAGAGGGCGGCGTTGAGCGGCGCAGCGTGGGTCAAAACAAGGTCCTCTGGGGTGATCCGCCCGTGTACGGCACGCCGAGGTGCTCGTACGCCCGGCGCGTCGCGACGCGCCCGCGCGGGGTGCGCGCGAGCAGGCCCTGGGGCAAGCGGTAGGGCTCGTAGACGTCCTCGATCGGGTCGCGCGGCGCGGCGAGCGCTGCAGCCAGCGTTTCGACGCCCACCGGACCGCCGTCGTAGTGCTCGATGAGAACCCCGAGCAGACGCCGGTCCATTTCGTCGAGACCGGCCGCATCGACGCCGAGCCTGTCGCACGTGAGCGCGACGATTCGAGCGTCCATCTTGCCCGTGCCCTCGACGTCGGCGAAGTCCCGCACGCGGCGCACCAGTCGGTTCGCCACGCGGGGCGTGCCGCGCGCGCGCGTGGCGAGCAGGCGCGCGCCGGCGTCATCGCAGTCCATGCCGAGCAGCCGCGCGCTGCGCCGGATGATGAGCTCGAGCTCTTCCGGCGTGTAGAAATCGAGGCGCATCATGACCCCGAAGCGCTCTTGCAGCGGCTTCGTGAGCAGGCCCGTGCGCGTCGTCGCCCCGATCAACGTGAAGGGGCGGAGATCGAGCGTGATGCTCTCGGCGAACGCCCCCTCACCGGTCGGGACGTCGATGCGAAAGTCCTCGATCGCCGGGTACAGGTACTCCTCGACCGCCGGATTCAGCCGGTGGATCTCGTCGATGAAGAGCACGTCGCCGCGCTCGAGCCGCGTCAAGATGCCCATCAGCACGCCCTTGTGCTCGATGGCGGGGCCGCTCGTGACGGAGAGCTTCGCCCCCATCTCCCGAGCGAGGATGTTGGCGAGCGTGGTCTTGCCGAGCCCCGGAGGACCCGCCAAAAGGATGTGATCGAGCGGCTCGCCGCGGTTGCGGGCGGCCTGCACGTAGACGCGCAGGTTTTCCTTGTGCTTGCTCTGGCCGATGAAGTCGTCGAGCGTCTCCGGGCGGAAGATGCGGTCGAACCGCTCCTCGTCGGCGTAGGCGTCGGGAGAGACCGTGCGCTCCTCGCTCGGTGCGGCTGCGGCGTGGGAGACGCTGTTTCTCTTGCCCATGGCGCTCTCGGCGCACTCTACAACACCGCCGGAACGAGGGCCACGGGGGCCGGAGCTCAAGCAGGGAGCGTCACGCGCAGGCTGCCGCCCTGGTTTTTTCGGCGAACCACCTCGACCTTGCCGCCGTGCAGCTCGGTCACGGCGCGGGCCAGGCGCAGCCCGAGCGCGAGGCCGCGGTGCTCGTGCGCGCCCGGGTCGCGGTTCGGATCGAGCATCGCCTCGAGGCGCGAGACGGGAAAGTGGGGGTTCGCGATCTCGATCTCGATGCGCACCGACTTTGGGTTCTCCGTGCTCGCGAGCAGGCGCACCGCGGATGCTTCGGTCGTGCGCAGCGCGTGGGCGATGAACGTCGCGAGCGCGCGCGGCATGCGCACGCGATCGACGGGGATCTGACGGTCGGGCCCGCTGATCTCGAAGACGACCGGCAAGTCCCGATCGGAGGCGAGCTCGCGTCCCTTCTGGGCCGCCTCGCCGAGCAGCGTCGCGATCCCCGTCGGGTCGAGCACGAGCGTGAGCTGTCCGGCCTCCACGCGCGCCGCGTCGAGGATGGTCTCGATCAACGCGAGCAGCTCGCGCCCGCGCCGCTCGATGAGATCGAGGCTCTCGGCCTGGCCGGGCGTCACGTTCTCCATGTTGCGAGCGAGCTCGGTGAAGCCGAGGATCGCGTTGAGCGGCGCCTTGAGGTCGTGGCTCACGCTCGCGAAGAACAAACCGCGCATGCGCGCCGCTGCCTTGCGGGCCTCGATCGCGCGCTCCTGAGCCGTGGCGAACACACGGAAGCGCTGCGCGAGCCGATCGATCGCGCCGCCGAGCTCGGCGACCACGCGGAACCGCGCCGAGCGCAGGATGCGCGTCGAGCCGCTCAAGACCGCTTCCGTCCCGAGCTCTCGGACGTTGCGGGTCGCCCCGTGCAAGTCGCGGGCGAGTGTCGCGCCGAGGGTGGTGCCGAGAAAGCTGGCGAGCCCCGTCGCCATCAACGCGACCAGGAGGAACTGCCAGCTCAGAAAGCCGACGGTGGAGCCGTCGAAGCGCACCTCGGCGCTGCCCGTCTCGAGCGGCGCGTGCAGGTTGACGACGCCGTCGTCGCCGCGCGTCACCGCGTAGTCGGCCGGCTTCTCCGAGAGCCGCGCGGTGAAGCCCCGCGCCCGCCCGCGCTCGAGCGCGGCGTCGATGCCCGCGAGGCGCACCACGCCGGGCCCCGCTTCGAGCGCGGCTCGTGCGAACACGCGGGCTGTCTCTTCTCGATCGCGCTCGTCCGCGCGCCGCACGTGCGCGTTGACGATCAGCGACGCGCCGATCGCGAGGAAGATCGTGGGCATCGTCACTGCCGCGACCATGCGCCGCGAGAGCCGCTGCTCGATGCGGCCCGCGTCCTCCGCTTCCTCCACCACTTCCCGCATCACCTCGTGAGGCGCCAGCTCGAGCGAGTCGAGGAGCGCGGCTCGGAGCAGCACGAAGAGCGGCAGGGAGGCGACCGCGGTGATCACGAGCCCGAGCAGGCACAAGGTGATGCCGGTCGTCAGGTCGACGATCGACGGGCGGAGCACCGTCGTCGCCAACGTCGCGCCGACGCCGGTCGGCAGGAGCCAGGCGGCGAGCGCGCGCTTCGGCTCGTTGGAGAGCGCGTGGAGCTCGTGCGCTTCGATCCCGGAGGAGCCCACGGCGAGCGAGCGGATGAGATAGCGGTAGCGCATCAAGCGCCCCGCCGTGTACGCGCTCCCGACGACGCCCCCGAGCGCGACGCCCACGGCGAGCGTGGCGGCCCCTTGCACCGCGATCGAGCCGCTCAGCAGGAGCAAATGCGGCGCGAGCACGCCGACGACGACGGCGGCCGAGACGCTGAACCCCAGCTGAATGCCGACGACACGACTGCGGAGACGGGTGGCGCGCGCGCTCATGCGACTTCTCCGAGGTCGCCTTGCGAGACGAGCGACGGCCGGGCAGCTTCCATGGCCGCGCGGGGGGGGGAGGGGGGTGCAGCGGGAGGACGACGCGGAAGGTCGAGCCCTTGCCGAGCTGGCTCGAGAGGTCGATGAAGCCCCGGTGCATCTGCACGAGCCGGCGCGTAATCGCGAGGCCGAGCCCCGTGCCGACCTGGCGCCGCCGCGGATCGCGCGACTGCCAGTACTCGCGGAAGATGGCCTCGTGATCGGAGGGCGCGATGCCGGGCCCCGTGTCCACGACGGCGATGGAGGCGCCGCCGTCGCGCGGATCGACGGTCACGAGCACGCTGCCCTTCTCGGTGAACTTGACCGCGTTGCCCACCAGGTTGCCGATGATCTGTCGGACGCGGCGCGGGTCGGCGTACGCGTGCGCGGGCCCTCCCTCGAGCCGCACCGTGAGCGCCTTCGACTGCGCCGTGGCCTCCGCCTCGCGCACGACCTCCGCGGCGATCGGGTACACGTCGATGCTCCGGCAATCGAGCCGGAGCTCGCCGGACTCGAGCGCCGAGAGGTCGAGGATGTCGTCGATGAGCGAGCGCAGGTGGCCGCCGCTGTTGCGCACCTGCTCGAGGTTCTCGCGGGCGTCCTCGGTGAGGGGGCCATCCACCTCGCTCAAGAGCACGTCGGTGAAGCCCAAGATCGCGTTGAGCGGCGTCCTGAGCTCGTGGCTCAGCGCCGCGAGGAAGGCGCTGCGGTCCCGATCGTAGGCGAGCGCGCCCAGGAGGTCGTGCCGGTAGGCATGTTCGGCGGCGGTGAAGCGATCCACGAGCACGTTGAACGCGCTCGTGAGCAGGCCGATCTGGTCCACCGAGCGCACCGGGATGTGCTTGCCTGCCGGGTTCGCGCCTTCCCGCGCCATTTCCACGATGCGCTCCCGCACGAAGCGCACGTCCGAGTGGACGTCGCGCGCGAGCGCGAACGCCACGAGGCCCGCGGCGCTCACCAAGAGCGCTGCCAGCGCGCCGACCGAGACGATCAGCGAGCCGGTGGCGAACGGCGTTTCGGGCGCGCTCACCAGCACGAGCAGCGAGAGGTGCTGGTTGGGGGGCGCGAGCGGCACCGTGAAATACCGGGACGGACCGAGCTGGGTCTTCGTCTCTCCCTCGCCGCGAACGAGCAGCCCGAGCACGCGCCGCGACTCGGGGCGCCCGGCCGTGGCGTCCACGACGATGCTGCCGTCCGCGCGGGCGAGGATCAGCTCCGCCCCCGACCGGTCTGCCGCGCGCTGGACGAGCTCCGCGCGGTCCTCCTCCGGCGTGGCGCTGAGCCGTGCCGCGAGCGTCTCCGCCAGCACCCGGCTCCGGAGCTGGGCCGACGCGTCGCTCTGCGCCTTCAGCTGCGCGGTGCCCAAGAGGGCGATCACGACCGCTGTGGCGATGCCCACGACGACCACCACGGCCGGCGCGAGCACGAGGAACGGAAGCTTCAGCCGACGCTTCAACGCCGGAAAGGTAGCTCAGTCCGACGAGAGCCGGGCAAACAGCGCGTGGTCGAGCCAGCGGGTGCCCACGAGCTCGGCCTGACGGGCGATGCCCTCGAAATGGAAGCCGAGCCGTTGGATGACGCGCAAGCTCGGCGCGTTGTCCGTCGCGGCCGCGCAGCGGATCCGGTGGAGCCCGACGCGGTGGAACGCGAACTCGACGAGCCCACGAGCGGCCTCGGTCATCAACCCGCGTCCGACCGCCTCGCGGCGCAGCCAGTACCCGAGCTCGCACGAGCGGTGCAGGTGAACGCAGGCGTCGAGCCCGACCACGCCGAGGAACTCACGGCTCGCTCGCTCGCGGATGGCGAACCGGAGCGCCCGCCCCGCGTCCCAGTCGAGCGCGCACGCCTCGGCGTAGCGGATGCTGGCCTCGGGCGTGTTGTTGTAGGGCACCCAAGGGAGCCAGCGCTCGAGGTGCCAGCGCGAGCCGTCGACGGCCTCCCAGAGCTCCTGGCCGTCGGGCGTGTCGATCGGCACGAGGATCGTCCGCGGCGTCTCGATCGGCGCGCGTCGCATCGCCGAACGCGGCGGGATCACGAGCGGTTGGGCAATGGGCGCGGAAGGGGAAGCGCTCGGCATCTGCTTTTTCAGTGGCACTCGGCGCGGAGGGCAAAGACCTCGAGGTGGGCGGCCTCGTAGTCGCGGAACGCGATATACCATTCCCCCGGCTTCTCGCCGCGCGCAACGTCGGGGTTCGGTTGAAATCCGTTCACTCGGCTGAGCGTGCTGGCTTCACCCACCCCGTCGCGGGTCAGCGTGGCAAACCGCAGGCGAGAGCCCTCGTACCACGTGACCATCCCGCCCCCGGCCGCTGGTGCGACGGCGGGCCGAATCCCCTTGTGCGAAAACTCACGGTGCCAGAGCGGGCCGCGCTCGCGATCCACGAACGCCACGACCGCCCCGGCCTTCTCGTCGTCCCAGGCCACGAAACAGCCCTCTTCGAAGCACGAGAGGCGGGGCTCCGTGTTCTTGCCCGAGCCGCTGCTCACCGGTTTGACGGTGCCGACGAACGCCTCGTCCTGACGCCGTCCGCGGCGCTTCTCCGGGAGCCCCGTCGCGAGCCGCGGGTCGTTGAGCGCGATGCTCTGGACCATGACCTGGAGCTTTTGGCCTCCCAGGTCCTTCGTGAAGACCACGTGCAGCCGGTCGTGCGCGACGGCGGCATCGGGCGTCCGGGGAGGGAAGGGTCCGCTCTTCGGACGCCGCAGTCGCGTGAGCCGCACCGCCGGCCCGCCCGCGTCGAGCTCGGGGCCGAGTCGGCGCGCCACGATGTCGGTCGCGCCGTCGAACGGCTCCTCCCACACCGCCCAGAACTCGCCGTTCGGCGCCGGCGCGAGCGCGGGATTCGCGCCGTGACGGCTCGCCGCGATTCGCAGGGCGGGGCTTTGGATCTTGCCCTCGGGGGTGATGAACCGCGCGTAGAGGCCCGGCTCCTTGCCCCCTTCGTCCCAGTAGACGAGCGCGAGCTTGTCTCCGGCAGGCACGAGCTTCGGCTCGCGCACCGTATGGGCTTCGGGGGTGACGGCGATGGGCGCCGAGACGCGTCGCATCGCCGAGTCCAGCAGCACGGTGAACGCCTGGCGCCGGCGGGCGTCCTGATGCGTATCGGCCCAGGCCACGATCACCCCCTTGTTGGTGAACGCGATGGTCGGACGCGAGGTGGGACCGTCGAGCTGGAACGGGCGCGGGCGCGCTATCCCCGTCACGCGGCAGGCGGCGGTTGCTTCCTCGACGGCGACCGCGGCGTGCGAGAGCAGCGACCGCGCGGCGGGCTCGTTCCCTTGCTGGAACGCCTCCTTGAAGGCTTCGATCGCCTTCTTCCCGTCGGTCGCTAGGAGCTCCTGCGCCTCCGCCAGCTTCAACGCGTAGGGCGCGCTCTCGAAATCGCCGATCGCGTTGGGATCCGCGCTGGGCCGAACGGGCGGCACCGCGGTCGGTCGACTGCTCACGATCGCCAGCGGTGTGTCTTCCGCGGGCGGGTGCAAGAGATAGAGCCAGGCGGCGTAGCTCCCGAGCACGAGCGCCGCGGCCAGGAGCAAGAACGAGATCGCGCGGGACGTGCTCGCGGGGGAAGTTCCGGGCTCGAGCGAGATCGCGGCGGGGCCGCGCGGGTCCGGTTGGGACGAGCTCGGTTTGCTCTCGCCCGTCGTCGTGAGCTCTCCCGGCGTGGACGTGGCCAGCACGGCTTCCGAGGCCATGGGCGAGGAGAGGCCGGGGATTTCCGGCGGGCTCGGCTGCGTCGGGGGCAAGGCCGCCGCGGGGTTCGCGATCAGCGCTTCTGCGAGCGCGTCGGCGAGCTCGCGTGCCGTCTGAAAGCGACAGGTCGCGTCGCGGTGGAGCGCGCGATAGAACCACTGGTCGAAGCTCGCCGGCAGATCGGGACGGAACTTCGACGGCTGCGGCAAGGGCGCTCCGGCGATCTGCGCGAGGATCATCGCCACGCCCTGCTCGATGTTCCACACGGTCCTGCCCGTGAGGCACTCGTAGACGATGCACCCGAGCGCCCAGAGGTCCGCGCGATGATCGACCTCACCCTGGCCCTTCGCCTGCTCGGGGCTCATGTACGCCGGCGTTCCGAAGAGCGCACCCTCACGGGTGAGACGCACGGTGCGGGCATCGGCGCCCGTCGGCTCGTAGAACTTGGCGAGGCCGAAATCGAGAATCTTGGCGAGCAGCGCGCCGTCCTCGTCCCGCGTGAGGAAGATGTTCTCGGGCTTGAGATCGCGGTGGACGACGTTGGACTCGTGCGCACGGGCGAGAGCGCGCGCCGTGTGGGTCGCGATCCGCAGCGTGGTCTCCACGTCCAGCTTCCGGACGCGGGTCATCATGTCGTACAGGCTCTCGCCCTCGAGGAGCTCCATCACGAGAAACGGGCGGTCCTCGTACATGCCTGAGTCGTAGACGTCGCAGATGTACGGGCTGCGTACCGCGGCGGCGGCTCGTGCCTCGCGCAAGAAGCGCTCGCGCACCACCCGCGACGTGATGAGCTCGGCAGCCAGGATCTTCACGGCGACGCGCTTGCCGATGTCGATGTTCTCGGCTTCGTACACCGCGGCCATGCCTCCCCGGCCGATTTCGCGGCTCAGGCGGAACTTACCCTGCAGGATCGTCCCAATCGGGACGCGGGAGCTGGTGGAGGTCGCCATGCGCGCGGCGCGTGGCCACTATATTGGGGCTTGCCGGCGGGTGGCACTCGATTGGGAGCTTTGACGCGGGGCGCGGTGTGCCTACACCGGCGCCCGGTACGGATGACCAGGGAAAAATTAGGCCGGCTATGTGGCCGGTGGTGAGAAACGCAGGGACTCCGCGTTGAAACATTCCTGAAACCCGGTGCCCGATACTCGAGCTGAGCGCCCTACGATGGGCGCGCTAGCGGTCCCCGGAGCACACAGGAAAAGAGTAGGGGTGGCCTCGCGCACCAGGGCGAACCCCGAAGGAATGGAGAGCGAGATGAAGAAGGTCGAGGCGATCATCAAGCCGTTCAAGCTGGACGAAGTGAAGGATGCCCTTTCGGAGGTCGGCATCCAGGGCATGACCGTGACGGAGGTGAAGGGCTTTGGACGGACCGGCGGCAAGAAAGAGGTCTATCGAGGCTCGGCGTACGTGGTGGATTTCGTGCCGAAGGTGAAGCTCGAGATCGTCGTCCCGGACCAGATGGTCCATCAGGTCATCGACGCGATCGAGAAGAGCGCGAAGACCGGCCGCATCGGCGACGGCAAGATTTTCGTCATGCCCGTGGACGAAGCGGTTCGCATCCGCACCGGCGAGCGCGCCGAAGAAGCGATCTGACGGAAAAGCCCGGTTCGTCCGGGCTTTTGCGCACGCCGTGCGTGAAACCACCACGGTTGGGGGGGAGTCCGGGTTCGGCTTACCGTGCGCGTGGAGTTCCCTTATGCTCTGCCTCCCCCAGGCGGGGCTGTTGGTGACGTAGCTCGGGCGTTTGCCCGGTTCCGCGGGGCGCGCGCGACTCTCATCCGGCAAACGAGGAGGCAAGCAGAATGGACTCCAAGCAGGCAATCGAACTTGGCAAGCAGCACGGCGCCGTGATGGTCGATCTCAAGTTCATCGACCTCGTCGGCAAGTGGCAGCACACGTCCGTGCCGTTTCATCGACTCACTCCGGAGTCGTTCGACGAGGGCTTCGGCTTCGACGGCTCGTCGATCCGTGGCTTTCAGCCGATCAACCAGAGCGACATGTTGCTCATCCCGGATGCGGCGACGGCGGTGATGGATCCGTTCACCAAGCACCCGACGCTGTCGCTCGTGTGCACCGTGCAGGACACCATCACCCGACAGAACTACTCGAGGGATCCCCGCTTCATCGCGCGCAAAGCGGAGGCGTACCTCAAGTCCACCGGCATCGCGGACACTGCGTACTTCGGGCCCGAGGCCGAGTTCTTCATTTTCGACGACGTGCGCTTCCACGTCGCGAAGAACGAGTCGTTCTACGCCATCGACTCGATCGAAGCCGAGTGGAACACGGGCCGCGACGAGGGCCCCAATCTGGGGCACAAGGTCCGGCACAAGGAAGGCTACTTCCCCGTTCCGCCTCAGGACACGCAGCAGGATCTCCGCACCGAGATCTGTCTCGAGATGCAGCGCGTGGGCATCGAGGTCGAGGTGAGCCACCACGAGGTCGCCACGGCGGGCCAGGGCGAGATCGACATGCGCTTCGACAGCATGGTGCGCATGGCCGACAAGCTCATGTGGTTCAAACACATCGTGAAGAACGTCGCTCACCGCTACGGCAAGACGGCGACGTTCATGCCGAAGCCCATGTTCGGCGACAACGGCAACGGCATGCACTGCCACCAGTCGTTGTGGAAGGACGGCAAGCCGTTGTTCGCAGGTGACGGCTATGCGGGCCTGAGCGACCTCGCTCTTTACTACGTCGGCGGGATCCTCAAGCACGCGCCCGCGATCGCGGCATTCACGAACCCCACCACGAACAGCTACCGGCGGCTCGTGCCCGGCTTCGAGGCGCCCGTGAACCTCGCGTACTCGAACCGCAATCGGTCGGCGGCAATCCGAATTTCTACCTATTCCCCGTCGCCCAAGGCGCGGCGCCTCGAGCTTCGCTTTCCCGATCCTTCCGCCAACCCGTACCTCGCGTTCACCGCCATGATGATGGCCGGCCTGGACGGCATTCAGAAGAAGATCCACCCGGGGGATCCACTCGATAAGGACATCTATTCACTTTCTCCCGAGGAGCTCAAAGACGTGCCGCGGATGCCGGCTTCGCTCGAGCAGTCGCTCGACGCGCTGGAGCGCGATCACGAGTTCTTGCTGAAGGGCGACGTCTTCACGCGCGACCTCATCGAGATGTGGCTCGACTACAAGCGGGAGAACGAGGTGCAGGCGATGCGCCTCCGCCCGAGTCCGTACGAGTTCTTCCTCTACTACGACATCTGATCCGGACACCGGCATTGGTGTCCGGTGTGGGGCCTCTGCCTACACCGAACGATGAAACCCCGCGAGCCAATCGGCCCGCGGGGTTTCGGCCATTTGATGGTGCCGATGTGTGCTCACCAAAAACGTTTGGCGTTCAAGCCTGAGCCACGCCAAGGTAAACCGAGCTTCGGTACTTGTCCGACGACGATTTTCTCGAATCGACGATGGAGGTCACGATCTCGCGTGACATGCGCGCCGTCATCAGCGGCGTCGCGCAGCAGCACGCGCTCTTGATCGTGCTCTCCGGACCTCGGCTGGGGACACGCAGTGTTCTCGGGGAGTCGCCCATCGAAATTGGCCGCAGCCCGGCCTGCCAGCTGATCCTCGATGCTGACTCGGTGAGCCGACGGCACGCCCGCATCGAATGGAACGGCACGGAGCACCGCCTCGTCGACCTCGGCTCGACGAACGGCACCTTCATCAACGGCAAGCGCATCACCGACCGCGTGCTCAAGGATGGCGACCGTGTGGGTATCGGGAAGCTCCACCTCAAGTACGTGGCGGGCGGCAACATCGAGGGCGTGTACCACGAAGAGCTCCAGCGTCTGATGCGTCTCGACCCGCTCACTGGCGCGGTGAACAAGCAGCAGTTCGAGGAGGCGCTGCGCCAGGTCGTGAGCAACACGCGGAAGGCGCCCAAGCCGATCTCGCTCATCGTCTTCGACCTGGACCACTTCAAACGCATCAACGACCAACACGGGCACCTCGCGGGCGATCGCGTGCTGACGGACCTCGCGAAGATCGTCCGCCACGCCTCGCTCCCCGATCAGGTGTTCGGTCGCGTGGGCGGCGAGGAGTTCGCCGTGCTGTGGGACGGCAAGGAGCTCGACGTCGCGGTCGCGCACGCCGAGCACCTGCGCGCCAACATCGCGGCGCATCCCTTCAATTTCGACGGCGTGATGCTCCCGGTCACGGTGAGTCTCGGCGTCGCCGAGCGCCCCAAAGGCAGCGACGAGGCGGTCGAAAGCCTCTACGAGCGCGCGGACGAGCGCCTCTACGCTGCCAAGTCCGCCGGGCGAAACCGCGTTTGTTGCTGAAGCCGAGCGCCGTTCCGCCTCGGGCCGCGCCCTCGTCCTCGGAGTGAAGCGGCCGAAGCCGACTCGGGTTGGCTCTCGACCCCTCACAAAAGCCAACCGGGCCCGTGGCGAGCGCAGCGGGGCGCGCGGTCGGGCCCGGTGTGGGTTCGGAGCTACGCTCAGGCGAGAGCCGCCGAGCGCTTCGACTTCGGCGTGGGCTTGCCGGGCGTGGGCTTGCCGGCCGCGGCCTTGCCGCCGGACTTGCGGGCGCCGTTCGTCGTGGACTTGCGGGCGCCGTTCGTCGTCGACTTCGTGCGCAGGGGCGTCCCGAGCAGGTCGTGGGCGATCTGCTCCGCGCGGTCCGTGCGCTCCCACGTGAAATCGGAGCGCCCGAAGTGACCGTAGGCCGCCGTCGGCCGGTAGATGGGACGCAAGAGGTCGAGCTCCTCGATCAGCGCTCGCGGGCGCATGTCGAAGTGCTCCTTCACGTAGGCAGCGAGCCGCTCGTCCTCGACCTTGCCCGTCCCGTAGGTGTTCACGTAGACGCCCATCGGCTCGGCGACGCCGATGGCATAGGCGACCTGCACCTCGCAGCGCTGTGCCACACCCGAGGCGACGATGTTCTTCGCGACGTACCGTGCGTAGTAGCAGGCGGAGCGGTCGACCTTCGACGGGTCCTTGCCGCTGAACGCGCCGCCACCGTGACGGCCCATGCCGCCGTAGGTATCGACGATGATCTTGCGACCGGTCAGGCCGGCGTCACCGAACGGACCGCCGATCACGAAGCGGCCCGTGGGGTTCACGAAGTACTTCGTCTTCTTGTCGAGGAGGTTGGCCGGGAGCGCCTTCTTGATGACGAGCTCCATCACGGCCTCCTTGAGGTCCTTGTACTTGATGTCCGGCGAATGCTGGGTGGAGACGACCACCGTCTCGATGCGCTTCGGCTTGCCGTCCTCGTACTCGAGGGTCACCTGGCTCTTGCCGTCCGGTCGCAAGAAGTCCGCCTTCTTCGACTTGCGGACCTGCGCCAGACGCTGCGTGAGCGCGTGCGCGTAGGTGATGGGAGCCGGCATGAGCTCGGGCGTCTCGTCGCAGGCAAAGCCGAACATCAGGCCTTGATCGCCGGCTCCCTGCTCCTTGAAGAGGCCCTGTCCCTCGGTCACGCCCTGGGAGATGTCGGGGGACTGGGGCTCGACCGCGGTGAGCACGCCGCACGTCTCGGCGTCGAAGCCCATCGACGAATCGACGTAGCCGATGTCGCGGATCACGGACCGCGCGAGGCGGCCGAAGTCGATCGACGCCTGGGTCGTGATCTCGCCGGCGATGACGACGAACCCGGTCTTGCAGAGCGTCTCGCAAGCCACGCGGCTCCACTTGTCCCCGGCGATCGCCGCATCGACGACGGCGTCGGAGATGGCGTCGCAGACCTTGTCGGGGTGGCCTTCGGTTACGGATTCGGAAGTAAACAGATAACGGCTCATCGCGCTTCTCGTGTCCTGGGGGCGGAGGGGCTTCGCTCTTTTGGGACCGTGCCCGGTCGGCGGCGGACACTAGCACGACCCCTGGGAAAACGGAGCAGGCGGCTCGCTCCCGGAGCTCCCGAAGTGTTAGCCTAGATTTCGGCCCTGCTCGACGAGGAGGCCCGAAATCGACGCCGAGAGCGACAAACGATTGGGAACGCGCCGAAGCAGGCGGAAGACAGCGCCGAGCAGAGCGCCCGCGCGGGGAGGGGCCGCGCCGAATTCACTTCGGCGGGAAGGGGCGGGCGCGGACCGCCCCCGGAAGCTAGCGCGCGCTTGCGTCAGGGACGCGCGCCGGAGCGGACGAGCTCCGTGCGCAGCACGGTGACCCGCACGATCGAATCGCCGCGGACCAGGGTCAGTTTCACGGGGGTGCCGACGGAGCCAGCGAGCGCGCGATGCACCGAATCGGCGCTCATTTGCCGCACGTCCTGGCCATCTATCAGCAGAATTTCATCGCCTGGTCGCACTCCGGCTCGCGCCGCACCCAGGTTCTCGGGAGCCCCGCGGACGTACAGGCGTCGATCGGGCGTCTGGGCCAGGATGGCACCGATCGTGCCGCGCTTCGGGCCCGACCCCAGAAACGACAGGGGGCCGGTGCAAGCGACGAGGAGCGCCCCGAACACCAGGGAGCCCACGACGCGCCTCGCCCGCGTGTCCCGCGCGCGGGCGGATGCCTTCACGAACGATAACCCGCGTTTACATCCACGTAGCCGTGGCCGAGGTCGCTCGTGAGATAGCGCGCGCGGCCCGTTCCCGGGCCGAGCACGAGCTCGATTCGATACGACGGCTGCGCGAGGACCTCGGCGGCACGCTGCTCCGCTTCGGGCCCGAGCGAGACCCCGTCGCGCACGAGCTCGACGTCGCCGACGCGGATCGCGGCGCGCTCGGGGTCGAACGGCACGCCCGCGCGCCCCGCCGCGGCGAGCAGGCGTCCCCAGTTCGCGTCGCGGCCGAACAGGGCCGTCTTCACGAGCAGCGAGGTCGCGACGGTGCGCGCCACCTGTCGCGCTGCCTCCTCGCCCGAGAGCCCGCTCACCCAGATCTCCGCGACGTGGCTCGCGCCTTCTCCGTCGGCGATCATGGAGCGTGCGATCGTGTCGCACACGGAGAAGAAGGCGGGAGCGAGCTCGACCGCCGTCGCCGAAACGCCCGAGTCTCCCGACGCGAACGCGAGCACGGTGTCGTTGGTGCTCGTGTCGCCGTCGACGGTGCAGGCGTTGAACGTCGTGTCGCACGCGCGGGCCAGCGCTCGCTCGAGCTCTTCGCGCGGCACTGCCGCGTCGGTGAACAAGAACACCAGCATCGTGGCGTGCGGAGGCCCGACATCCGGGTGGATCATCCCGGCACCCTTGCCGATCCCGAGCACCGTGGCCGTGCCGCCTGGTGCCGTCACTTCGGCCGTCGACACCTTCGTCCAGCGATCCGTCGTCAGGATCGCTTCGGCGAAATCGTTCGCGCCGTCGGGGCGGAGCCGCTCGACGAGCTCTCTTGCTTTGTCCGCGATGCGCTCGTGCGGGAGCACCGTGCCGATGACACCCGTGGAGGCGGGGAGCACGGTCTCGGGCTCCGCACCGAGCAACGCCGCGACCGCGCCCGTCGAGGCGCGCGCCGCCACGAGGCCCGCCTGGCCCGTGCACGCGTTGGCGCATCCCGCGTTCACGAGCACGGCGCGGGCGACTCCCCGCTGCACGCGATCGGTCGCCAGCAGAACCGGCGCTGCGCGCACGAGGTTCCGCGTGAACACGCCGGCCACCGTCACCGGGCGGTCGGCGGCCGCGAGCGCGACGTCGGGGCGCCCACCCTTGCGGATACCCGCGGACACGGCTGAAAAACGAAATCCTCGAACGACGGGGGCCATCGGGTTCGCCCTTTACCCTAGATTTCCGGTCGACGCCGGAGGGACGTTCGAGGTGGAGACGGGTCCGGAAGAAGGCGGTTGGGGCGTGCGCGAGCCCGCGTCGCGCTCTCGCGAGCACGAGCGGCGTGAAGGGCGCGGAAAACGGCCGAGAATCGGCTCCCGTCGACCAGGAGGCCGAGCGTTCAGCGTTCCGATGCCGACGGAGCGGAGCCTTCGGTGACCGCGGCCCCGGTTGGGCTCTCGGCCGGGCAACGCCGTCCGCGCTGGAAGCGGTACAGCGCCTCCGCCAACGCTGCCACCAGGGCAAAGGAGGCGATCAACACGAGGCGTTGTCCGACCACGAACAGCGCCGTGCTCGCCTCGTCGAGACCGAGAAAGGAGAGGGCCCCCGCCCAGCCCGCTTCCTGGATGCCGAGCGAGCCCGGCGTGAGCGCGATGACCGTCGAGAGCTGCGCGACGGGCGTGGCCGCTCCGATGAAGAACGGGGGGAGCACCACCCCGACGGTGGCGCCCATGGCCCAGTACTGAGCCGCCACGAGCACGTACCGGAGCACGCCCAGGAGCGCGATCTTCTGGACGAGCGCGGGGGAAAGCCTCGGGTCGTGCAGCGAAACGTCTGCCCGTTGACCCCGCAGACGCAGGTAGAACGAGCCCCCGACGCCGAGCAGGTGCTGCGACAGGCGGAGAAAAGGACCGGAGAGCGGCACGCTCGCCGCGCAGATGCCGAGGAACGCCAGGAGGGCGATCGCCGGTGATGCGCCGTAGACGGAGAGCGCCCAGCCCAGCATCAAGCAGAGGAGCAGCACGTCGAGGCCGCGTTCGAGCAGCAACGTCGAGAGCCGCCGGCCGAGGCTGCGCGAGTCGCCCTGCCAGCGCAGGCCCGTGCTGCGGCCGA
The DNA here is from genome assembly GCA_964475255.1 of uncultured Sorangium sp. Lineage (GTDB taxonomy): Bacteria > Myxococcota_A > Polyangia > Polyangiales > Polyangiaceae > PMG-095. The sequence goes on along the minus strand of CAYYWA010000005.1, from coordinate 18,594 downwards.
CCACCTCCATCAGCAGATTGGAGGAGAACTGTCCGAGCAGCCGCGTGACCATGATCACGCGGAAATAGTTCGTGAACGGCAGGGTGATGTCGCCGCGGTGCTCGGAGAGGAGCTTCCAGCGGTACGCCACGGCGGCGTTTCCCAAGGCCGTCACCGCGAGCGCGAGCGCGGCGTACCCCGGGCTGAACCGCGCTCTGTCGACGAGCTCGTCGAAGCTGGTCCCGATCGCGCGGATCACGAGGACGACGAGCACCACGCCCAGGGCGAACAGCCCGAGTCCCTTGAGCCACGCTCTCCGCTTTTCGTTCACGGTCTCCGGGCCGCCGCGCTCAGCTCTTGCGATTGAAGCGGACCACGAGCTCCGCGACGAGGCCGAAGAAGAGCGTGTGCAGGCCGAGCGTCATGCAGCCGAGCAGCGCGTTCACGTGCACCACCGGCTTGGACGAGAGCCCGCGCAGCCACTCGGTCACCTCCCACGCGAAGACGAGCGTCGCGACCGAGAGGAAGAACAGGCCGATCGGGCCGAACACGCGCATCGGCCGTATCCCCACCAACACCATCACGAGCTGCGGTAGCACCTTGAACGGGTACTTGAGTGACACGAACGACTTGCCCGTCGTGCGCTTTCGAAAGATCACCGGTACGTGCTGGAAGCGCATGCCGAGGTGGTACGCATCGAGCAGGATCTGCTGAGTGTAGTTGTAGTCACCGGGCAAGTAGAAGCGCTCGAGATACGTGCGCTGTACGGCGAAGATGCCGGGCTGGCTATCTCTGAGCGGCCAGCCCGTGAGCCAGGCCATCAACCGGGTGAACACGATGTTGCCGATGCGGCGCACGAAGGGCATTCGATACTGAATGCCGGAGAAGCGATCGCCATAGACGAGGTCGCACTCGTCCTTGAGCAGAGGCTCGATCATGCGCGCGATGTCGTCCGGGTCGTGCTGGCAATCCGCGTCGAACTTCACGGCGATGTCCGCGCCGGCAGCGCGGGCCGCGTGCAGCCCGCTGCGCACTGCCGCGCCGAGGCCCCGGTTCACCTTGTGGGTGACCACGCGATCCGCGCCCGCTGCGCGCGCGCGCTGGGCCGTCTCGTCCTTGGAGCCGTCGTTCACGACGAACACCTGGATGCGCACCGTGGTGAGCTTCCGCTTCAGCCCGTTCAGCGCTTCGACGGTGCGAGCGATGCTCTCCTCTTCGTTGTAGGCGGGGACGATCAGGACGACCAGGGGACGCGCATCGGGGGCGAGGCGCTCGAACGAGGAGGCCTCCGACGGGGGTCGCTCGGTGAACTGTGGCGCGTGCGACATGTGCGGATGGGCGCGGACTATATCGGTGGGTCGCCCGTCGTGCCAGCTTGCCGGATTCTGCTACGCAACTCGTCGATTCTCACCGGAAAGCGCGGAAGGACGAGGTGAGCGTGAGTGAATCCGACTTCATTGCCGCGTTTGGCCGCCCTCCCACCGCGAGCGCCGAGGCTCCCGGCCGTGTCAACCTCATGGGGGAGCACACCGACTACAATGGTGGCCTCGTGTTGCCCGTGGCCATCCCCCGCCGCACACGCGTGTGGCTGGGGCGGCGCGCCGACGCCCGCGTCCTGGCGACGAGCCGCAACTTGGGGGGAGCCGTCGAGCACTACTCGCTCGGCTCGGAGTCGCGGCGCGGCACCTGGCTCGACTACGTTCAGGGAACCACGGCCGAGCTCGCCGCGGCTGGTCACGCGCTCTCCGGCTTCGAGCTCTGGGTGGAGTCGTCCGTGCCGGTCGGCAGTGGGCTTTCCTCGAGCGCTGCGCTCGAGATTGCCGTGTTGCGCGGTCTCCGCGCGCTCCACGACCTTCCTCTCGGCGATCTGGAGCTCGCCCGCTTGGGCCAGCGCGTCGAGAACCGTTTCGTCGGCGCGAACGTCGGGATCCTGGATCAGATGGCGGTGACGTTCGGAGAGGAGCATACGGCCTTGCTCCTCGATACGCGAACGCTCGCGTTCGAGCGCGTGTCCATCCCCGGTGCGCTCGAGATCGGCGTCATCGACTCCGGCGTTCGTCACGCGCACGCGAGCGGGGACTACAACGCGCGACGCCGTGAGTGCGAGCGCGCGGCCGAGCTCCTCGGTGTCGGCGTGCTCTGCGAGCTCTCCCCGAACGATCTCCCGAGGGTGCTCGAGCTCCCGGAGCCGCTCGCGCAGAGGGCTCGTCACGTCGTCACGGAGAACGAGCGCGTGCGGGCGACCGCGAGCGCCCTGAAATCCGGGGCTCTCCACGCCCTGCGCGATCTCTGTGTCGAATCCCATGCTTCCCAGCGCGACGACTTCGCGGTCTCCGTTCCCGAGGTCGACCACCTCGTGGCGACGGCGCTGAGCGACCGCGACATCCTCGGGGCTCGTCTCACCGGCGGCGGATTTGGGGGCTCGATCGTGTTCCTGGCCGGCCGGGGGAGTGCGAGCGCTGCGGCGACACGCGTGCTTCGCGCGGCCGGCGTGCCGAGCGCGCGCGTCGTTGTTCCGTTTCGAGCTGATCCGACTCGGGACGTTAATCCTCCGGGATGATGGTGGGCCTCTGCGGGGCCGGAGGGCTCCAGAATGAGACACGAGATTTCGGTCCCGAAATCCTGGAAATCGCGGCGCGCGCGTGCATGCTCTCCATGCGAGCCAGACGCGGCGGATGAACACCGAGCCCGGCTGCCATCAGATGACATCGTTCCTCCAGTTCACGGTCCACACTCCCGAAGGAATCGAGCTTCACTGTGAGGCGAGCCTGTCGGGGCCGAGGGATCGGCGGACGCTGACGCTCGGGGAGGACGCGGCGACGCGGCGGGCCGTCGAATCCTTGGGGGAAGGCACCGTGCTCGAGGCCGCGTACGACGCGCTCTACGCCGCGGAGGGCTTCCACGACGAGCCCTCTCCGAGGCCCGCGACGCGCGTTCCGAGGACGCCGATCCGGTTGAGGGATCGGCGTTCTCGCCGTTCTCGCGATGCCCTCCCCGTCGAAGTGAATTGAAGTGAATTCGGCGGGGCCCGTTCCCAAGCGGGCACTCTGATCGACGCTGTTTGCCGCCGATCTCGGCGCGTTCCCAACCGTTTGTCGCTCGGGTGCTTCGTATCCAGGAATTCCGCAGGTGGGCTGCCGCGGAGGAAGGGCGGCTTCGCGAGGGGGCCCGCCGTCCGCTCGCATCGAGCGGCAGAACGCGGCACCCTGGAGGCATGGATCCGTCGCGCAGCCTTCAAGACCAGTTCGCCCCGAACAACCGCTGCTTCGGGTGTGGCCCCGCGAACGAGCGCGGCCTGCGCATCAAGAGCTTCGTTCGCGGAGACGAGGTGGTCGCGCGCTTCGCTCCCGAGGAGTATCACCAGGCATTCGAGGGAATGCTCAACGGCGGCATCATCGGGGCGCTCCTCGATTGCCACAGCAACTGGACGGCCGCCTATACGCTGATGCATCGCGATGGCAGCGACGTTCCTCCCTGCACCGTGACGGCCGAGTTCTGCGTCACGCTGAGCGCGCCGACACCGCTCGCCGAGGTGCGCCTGGTCGCGCGCCCCGCCGAAATGGGAACGCGCCGCGTTGTGGTGGACGCCGAGCTCTGGAGCGGCGACGTCCCGACCGCGAAGTGCCGCGGCATCTTCGTTGCCGTGAAGGAGGGCCACCCAGCGTATCACCGCTGGTGACCTCGCGGCGTCGCGAGCGCGCCCTCGAGGGCTCCTCCCTCGCGTTGCTTCGTGGGACTCCTTGCCCCCGGTGTACCCGCAGGAAGCGAGTGCTTGGAGCCAGCTTCGGGATTTGAACCCGAGACCTACGGTTTACGAAACCGTTGCTCTACCACTGAGCTAAGCTGGCGGAGGGGCGCGACAGTACCAGCAATCGTTCGACTTTCAAGTCGTGTTGCGCGTGCGGAGGCACGTTGGGCTCGGGTGCTGGCCGGCTGGTCGAATTTTGCGTCCGGGCGCTCAATTGGCGAGCGGCCGGCGAACGATGGCGAGGGCCTCGAACAGGTGGGGGATGGCGACGGGTTTGGGCAAGAGGCCGTCGGCGCCGAGCCGCTGCACCTCGAGGCGGCGCTCTTGCGTGAGGTCGCCGGTGAGCACGAGGACGGCCCGCAGGGCGCTTGGGCGGTGGTCGCGCAGCCACGCCAGAATCTCGCGGCCATCGACGTCGGGGAGCATCATGTCGAGCAGCAGGACGTCGGTGGCGTTCCGCTCGAGGGAGGAGAGCGCCTCCGTCCCGTCACCGGCCTCGGTGACCAGGGCTCCTGCGGCGGCGAGGAGGCGCGCCGTCCCCTCGCGGGTGGCCTCGTGGTCCTCGACGAGCAGGATGCGGAGCCCGGCGAGGCTCGCGTCGCCGAGCGCGCTCTCGCGTGGCGAGTGCGTGCGCGCGATTTCGAGGTGCGGCACCACGCTCTCCGGAGGAAAGATCACGGTGAAGGTGCTCCCGTTCCCGAGGGTGCTCTCGACCCGGATCGACGCGCCGAGCAGCTGGACGAGGCGATGGCAGATGGCGAGGCCGAGGCCCATGCCGCGCCGGGAGTCGCGTGCCGGGTTCCGGAGCTGCGCGAACTCGTCGAAGATGCGCTCGAGATCCTGAGGAGGGATGCCGACTCCCGTGTCGCTCACGCGGAGCCACGCTTCGCGGTCGCGTGTGAGGCCGGCCGCGACGCGGACCTTCCCGTGCTCCGTGAACTTGATGGCGTTGCCGAGCAGGTTCCCGAGGATGCGGCCGAGCTTCACGGCGTCCGTGCGCAGCCAAATCCCAGGATCGACGGGCTCCGTCGTGAGGCAGAGCCCCTTGTCCTCGGCGAGCGGCTCGATCTGGCGCACCTCGGAGGCGATCATCTCCGCGAGCGAGAACTCCGTCTCCTGGATGTCGGCGCGACCGGCATCGTAGCGGGCGAGGTCGAGCACGTCGCTCACGAGCTCGACGAGCGACAGCGCGTTGGCCTTCAGACGATCGGCGAGGTTCGGAATGTCGTCGAAGAGAGCGGGGACGGAGGCCGAGCGCTTGATGAGCTCGGCCATGAGATTGATGGCGTTCGCCGGGGTGCGGATGTCGTGCGAAACCGCCGCGAGAAAGCGCGTCTTCCGTTGAGCGGCGTCCTCCGCCTCGCGACGGCGGAGCTCGAGCTCGCGCTGGAGCGCCTTTTGCGGCGTGATGTCGATGAAGGCGCAGACGGCGCCGCTGATCGCGCCCTTGCCGTCGTAGATCGGCGACGCGCTGACGAGCAGAGTCACGGTTCGTCCGTCGGGCAGGCGCGCCTCGAGCTCCTCGTTGCGAAGCTCTGCGCCCCCGAGCGCCTGGACGTGTGGAGCCACGGGTCCGTCGAGCGGATCGTCCACGCGGTGGACACTGCGTAAGAAGCGCGCGCCGGCAGGTGAGGCGAGCGCCACCGGTACGCCCGAGGGCATCCCGAACATCGTGGCAGCGGCGGGGTTGAAACGGAGCTCCGTCCCGCTCGGGTCGTCGCACACACAGAGCCCGAAGGGCGCCGTCCGCACGGCGGACTCGAACCGGCGCCGCTCGTGACGAATCGCCTCGAACAAGTCGGCGTTCTGCAGGCTCACGCTGGCCTGGGCCGCGAGGGACTCGAGCAGCGCGACGTGCATGTCGGTCCACTTGTACGGAGTGGTCGTGTACGTCTCGAGCGTGCCGATGCTCTTGCCGTGGGCACGGAGAGGGGTCGAGAGCACCGCCCGAAAGCGCGGACCCGTTCTGGGTCGCGGGATGGCGAGATCCGGGCGGAGCTCCGTGTCCTCGAGGTATGCGGTCTGACCGGCGGCGAGGACGAGCGAGGCGAACGAGTGCTGATAGGGCAAGTGACTCCGCTCCGGTCCGTCCGGGCCGAAGCGGTGACAGCAGCGGACCACGATCGCGTCGCGCTGGCGCTCGAGCATCGCCGAGGAGGCATCTTCGATGATGAGCCCGAGCGTTTCGCAGATGCGCGCATGGACGGCCTCGGGCTCGAGCTCGCCGGTCAGCGCCCGCGAGAGCTCGAGGAGCTGCTCGAGCATCCGTTCGCGGTTGGCGATCTCCTCGTTGGTGAAGCGCAGCTCCTCACCCTGGCGCTCGAGCTCCTCGGGTTGTGACTGCAGCTCTTCGCTCTGGCGGACCGTCTCCTCTTCGCGCTGGCGGAGCTCTTCGTTCATGGTCTCGAGCTCCTCGTTCTGGCGTTCGAGCGACAGGCGCTCGCGGGTTCGACCGACCGCGACGCGGAGCCCGCCACCATCGGCTCGACGCTCGGAGCGCCCACGCGCGCGCGACCGAAGCGCAAAGCGCCCGGAACGACGACGTGCCGGAAGCGTTCAGAGAACGGCAAGAGGCTCTGCATGGGGCGGGAATATGCACTCGTTCGCGGCAGAAGAGCTGAGAAATGCCGGTATCGCGCGCGCTCGAGCGCGGTGCAGTTTGCCACATCGTCGACTCGTTCCTTTCGCTCGCAGTGCGCGACGGGGCGCACGCTCGGCGAGCGTGGGCTTTCACGCGCGGCACATCCGTTGCAGCCCCGCGCGCCATGAGCAGTACCCACTCCCTCTGGGCGAGCACCGCCTCGCGTCCGACGTTTCCGGCTCTCGAAGTCGATGGTCTCGAGGTGGACGTCGCCGTGGTCGGAGGCGGGATCACGGGTGTGACGCTGGCGATGCTCCTCAAGCTCGCGGGCCAGCGCGTCGCGCTGCTCGAGGCACGGCGCCTCGGCTCAGGAACGACTCAGGGGACGACCGCGCATCTCACGGCGGTGCTCGACACCCCGTATCGCGTGCTCGAGGAGCGCTTCGGGGAGCACGCGGCGCGCCTCGCGGCCGACTCCAGTCAGCGCGCGATCGCCCAGGTTGCGGCCCTGGTGGAGCGATTTCGCCTCACCTGCGAGTTCGAGCGCGTTCCGGGCTACCTCTTCACCGAGCACGATGCGGACTACGACGTGCTCAAGGAGGAGGCCGAAGCTGCCTCCCGAGCCGGGCTGCGGGCGGAGCTCGCGCACGTGCCGCTGCCCATCGTGGTCCGCGCGGGGGTGTGTTTCGAGGGGCAAGCGCAGTTCCACCCACTGGAGTATCTGAGCGGGCTCGCCGAGCGCATTCCGGGCAAGGGCTGTCACATCTTCGAGTCGAGCCGCGTGCTCACCGTGGACGAAGGCGAGCCGTGCCGCGTGCACCTCGAGAATGGTGTCTCGGTGCGCGCGCGCCGCGTGGTGCTGGCGACGCATGCGCCGCTGCACCGACTCCTGTTCCAGACCAAGGTCGCCCAGTATCGCTCCTATGTGGTCAGCGGACCGGTGGCGCAGGCGCCGCGCGGGCTCTACTGGGACACCGCGGAGCCCTATCACTACATCCGTGCTGCCACCATCGCGGGCGAGAAGCATTTGGTGGTGGGTGGCGAGGATCACAAGACCGGCCAGCAGCCGGACACCGACGCTGCCTTCGAGCGCCTCGAGGCCTACGCCCACCGGCTCGGGCTCGCACACGCGACGCGGCGCTGGTCGGCGCAGGTGGTGGAGCCGGTGGATGGGCTGCCGTTCATCGGAGAGAACGCGCGCTCGCGCCACGTGTTCGTCGCCACGGGCTTCAGCGGCAACGGCATGACCTTCGGCGTCCTCTCGGCGATGATCCTCGCCGACGCGTGCCTCGGAAAGCACAACCCGTACGCCGAGCTCTACTCGGCGAAGCGCTTCAAGCCGCTGGCGGCGCTCTCCTCCTTTTTGGGTGAGAACATCGATTACCCGCTGCACTTGCTCAGCGACGTGGCGCGCCCGCCCGACGTGCACTCGGTGGACGAGATCGAGCGGGGAGAAGGCAAAGTCGCGCGCATCGCCGGGGAGCGCCTCGCCGTGTACCGCGATCACGCCGGCGCGCTGCACGTGCTGTCGGCGATCTGCACGCACCTCGGCTGTCAGGTGGCGTGGAATGCGAGCGAAGGGACCTGGGACTGTCCGTGTCACGGCTCCCGGTACTCGATCGAGGGCACGGTGCTCGACGGACCGGCCATTCACGCGCTGCCGCGGCGGCGCCTGCCGACCTGACGGCGCGGAGGCATCGTGAAGCTCGAGACCTATCGGAAGAAACGGAACTTCGCGCGCACGACGGAGCCGCGCGGCGGGAGGACGAAGAAGGATGGCTTCTCGTTCGTCGTCCAGAAGCACGCCGCGCGCTCCCTGCACTACGACTTTCGGCTCGAGCTCGACGGGGTGCTCTTGAGTTGGGCGGTTCCCAAGGGGCCGAGCCTGGATCCCCGAGTGCGGCGTCTCGCCATGCAAACGGAAGATCATCCCGTGGAGTACGGGAGCTTCGAGGGCACCATTCCAGAAGGCGAGTACGGAGCGGGCCCCGTCGCGATCTGGGATCGCGGGCATTGGGAGCCCGAGGGGGATCCGCGGGAGCAGTACCGGAAGGGACGGTTGACCTTCCGACTCCGCGGGGAGCGGCTTCGCGGACGCTTCCACCTGGTGCGCACCGGCGGCGAGGGCGGGCGGCGCTGGCTGCTCTTCAAGGGCCGGGACGAGGAGGCTTCGACGGAAAAGGACCGGCTGCTCTCACGGGTCCCCGACAGTGTGAAGACCGAGCGCAGCCTCGAGGAAATCCGTGAGCGCGCGCCAGCGCGCGCGAAGCAACGAGCGCGAGCGGCGCGGCCGCGCGCGGCGCCGCGGACGACCTCGCGACGCCGAGGGACCGGAAACACCGATCGAAGCGTGGGAAAGAACGCGGCCACGCGCGCGGAGCTCGACGCCATCCTCGCCGAGGCGCCGAAGCGGGCGCTGCCGGCCACGCTGGAGGTCGAGCTCGCGACGCTGTCGAAGACGGTGCCCGATGGGGAGGAGTGGCTGCACGAGATCAAGCTCGATGGCTATCGACTGCTCTGCCGCGTGGACGGCGACGCGGTGACGCTCACGACCCGAAACGGCAACGACTTCACGGCGCGCGCGCCGCACCTCGTCGAGGCGCTCGCGAGCCTGGGACTCGACGGCGCGGTGTTCGACGGCGAGGTCGTCGTGCTCCGCGAGGACGGCGTGAGCGACTTCCAGCGCCTGCAGAACGTGCTGAACGAAGGCGCGACCGAGCGCATGATCCTCTACTTGTTCGATCTGCTCGCGTTCGAAGGGCACGATCTCCGCGGGCTCCCGCTCGAGCGGCGAAAGCGCGCGCTCGCGTCGGTTCTGTCTCGACGCCCCCTTCCGAAATCGATCCGGCTCTGTGAGCACGTGCGCGGGCAGGGTCCCGAGTTCTTCCGGCGCGCGTGCGCCGAAGGGCTCGAGGGCATCGTGTCGAAGCGCGCCGACGCGCCGTACCGCTCCGGGCGGGGGCGCGACTGGATCAAGGTCAAGTGCTCCGCCCGGCAGGAGTTCGTGATCGGGGGATACACGGAGCCCGAGGGGGCTCGCTCCGACCTGGGCGCGCTCCTCGTCGGCGTTTACAGCGACGGCGAGCTCCGCTTCAGCGGGAAGGTCGGCACGGGATTTTCGCGCGAGTCCCTCCGCGAGCTCCACGAGCGGCTCGCGCCCCTCGAACGGAAGAGCGCTCCCTTCGTGGACCCGCCGCGCACGGAGCGCCGCGGCGTGCATTGGGTCGAACCGAAGCTCGTCGCGGAAGTGGAGTTCACGGAGTTCACGCGCGACGGGCGGCTCCGCCACCCGAGCTTCCAAGGGCTGCGCGACGACAAGCCCGCGCGTGCCGTGACGCGCGAGACGGAGAGCACGGACGCGCCCTCACGAGCCCCGCTCCCGACGTCCATCCAGCTCACCCATCCAAACAAGGTGCTCTATCCCGAGCAAGGGCTCACCAAGCGCGACCTCGCCGAGCACCTCGTGCGCGTCGCCGAGCGCATGCTCCCGCACGTGGTGGGGCGACCGCTGACGCTCGTGCGCTGCCCCCAGGGCCACCACGAGAGCTGCTTTTATCAGAAGCACGCCCAACGAGGGCAGCCCGAGGCCATCCGCGTCGTCCCGATTCGGGAGGAGAACAAGACGGCCAACTACACGTACATCGAGAGCGCCGAGGGACTCGTGGCCTTGGCCCAGATGGGCGTGCTCGAGATCCACACCTGGGGAGCGCACGTGCAGGATTTGGAGCATCCCGATCTGTTGGTGTTCGATCTCGACCCGGATCCGGAGGTCCCTTGGGCGGAAGTCGCGCAGGCCGCGCGGCTCGTGCGGGACATCTTCCGCGAGCTCGAGCTCGAGTCGTTCGTCAAGGTCACCGGCGGCAAGGGACTGCACGTCTGTGTTCCGCTCCGGCCCCGGCTCGGGTGGGACGACGCCAAGCAGTTCTGCAAGACGCTGGCGGACGGGCTCGCGAGCGCCGCGCCGTCGCGATACGTGGCGACGATGACGAAGGCGAAGCGCGAGGGAAAGATCTTCGTCGATTACCTTCGGAACACGCGCGGCGCGACGTTCATCGCGCCGTACTCGACCCGCGCGCGCGCCGGGGCGCCCGTCGCGACGCCCGTGTTCTGGGAGGAGCTCGACTCGATTCGTCCGGACGGATTCACCGTCGAGAACCTGCCGGAGCGCCTCGCGAAGCTCCGGACCGACCCCTTCGCGGAGCTCGCGAAGCTCCGTCAAAACCTCACGGACTCCCGCGTTCGGGCGTTGGAGCGGGCCCTCTCTCGCCTCACGAGCTGACTCGGTGCGGGCCCCCGGCGGCTCGACGAGGGATCACGCCGAGCGTTCGAACAGGGTCTCGAAGTCGAGGTCGTCGAGAGGGCGATCGGGGTCGAAGACGCGCTCGAGGTGGAAGAGGCGCTCGGGCAGGCTGCCGTTTCGGGGCACGGTCCTGTGGTGGAGCTTGCTCTCGCCGCTCGAGACGAGCGCGTCGAGGCGGTCGACGAGGCCAGCGAGCGGCCGGAAGGGACGCGGGTCGGCGGCGCCCGCGTGCTCCGCGAGGAGGCTCGCGCGCAGCGCGCCGATGCTCCGCCCGAGCGGTAGCGCGGAGTCGTCGCATTCCCAGCACAAGTTGAGCTCGGTATCGAGCGCGAGGCTCCGGTTCGTGAAGTTCGCCGAGCCGATGCTCAGGAAGCGATCGTCGACCACGACGAGCTTCGAGTGGATGAACGTCGGGACGAGCTCGCCGTCCGGACCCGGTGCCCCGGTGTAGTAGGCGCGAAAGCGCGTGCCGGTTCGCTGCGCCTCCTCGAGCAGCGAGCTCACCACCTCGTCTTGGGCCGGGCCGATCACGAGGTTTTCCTTCGGCGTGTCGGCGCCGCGCGGCAGCAAGAGGACGATCTCGGGCGGCGGGCGCGCTCGGTCGCGCATGCGCTCGACCAACGCGTCGTGCAGCGAGCGCGCGGTGAAGTACTGCGTCTCGACGTAGATCAGCCGCTCCGAGACGGCGATCGCGCGCTCGTACAGCTTCTTGATCTGCGAGACTTGCGGCGCTCGCGGGGTCTCGGCGCGCGTGCGGCTGTACGCGAGCTCCCGGCACCGTATCGGGAGCGCGCCCGGGAACTTCGGACCCGAGCGCCGCTCGGACGGCGCCGCGGGGAGAGCGAGGGGTTCTCCCGTCGCGAGCAGCCAGCGTTCCGAAAAGTGCTCGGTCAGCGCGCGCGCCGCCTCGCCGGTGCAGAACGCCATCGTCTCGTGATACGGCTTCTGGGGAACGCCGCGCTCGACACGCAGGGCGTTCGCGGGATCGTGGGTTCGATCGTCCCAGCGCGAGCGGGCCAGATCCAGACCGCCGACGAAGGCGAGCTCGCCGTCCGCGACCACCATCTTTTCGTGGTGGCTCGCTCCCGCCGCGTGCTCGGCATCGAAGTGGAAGTGGATCCCTCGGGGCGTCGACCACTCGAAGATGAGGCGCTGCATCCACTCCCGCTCGAGCGCGAAGACCGCGCTGTAGTCCCAGGCGAGCAGATAGATGGAAAGGTGCGGGCGCCGCTCGCAGAGGTGCTCGAGAAACGGAAGGAGCTCGACGGGGTGCGCCGCGCGCGCGGCGTCGAGGCCGCGGAGGAGACGCACCTTGCTGTCGAACTGCCAGCCGGCGATGAGGACGTAGCGCTTTGCCGCGAGCAGCGTCTTGCAGAGCGCGCGGTAGTAGTCTCGGGCATCGACGAGCACGCCCGCGCTCCGCACCGAGGCTGGCTCGCTCGACGTCATTCGAGGGACGAGGATGGGTTCACTCATGCGCCGTCTCCGAGCCGGGCCCGAGATCCACGATCACCGGACGGTGGTCGGAGGCCAGGCGTGCCAAAAGCGAGCCGGGGACCTCGACGCGCTCGGCCTCGAGCGCCTCGCTGAGCATCACGTAGTCGATTCGCAAGAGCGGGAGCACAGCGGGGAAGGTCGCTCTCGGGCGCGACTCGGTCGCGAGGCGATGGGCATCGCCGAGCCGCTTCAGCAGGCGCTCGTAGACGGGGGACCCGGGCACCGTGTTCAGGTCTCCGCAGAGCAAGGCGTGCCCGCGCCTTCGCGGATGCGCGAGCCAGTCGCGGCCGAGCAGCGAGTCCACCTGGAGCCAGCGCTCTTTGCGGTTCAGACCGAGGTGCGTGTTGAATACGTCCAAGGGACCGAGCGGCGTGTCCACGGCGACCCACTGCACGGCGCGCGGCTCGGCCCCGCCGAACTGCGGGAGGCAGCCGAAGCGCCGGTGCTCGGCCGAAAACCGCGTCAGGATCGCGTTGCCGTAGTGGCCGCCGCCGCACGGGCGTGCGGAGACGAAGTGGACGTCCATGCCCAGGTGTTTGCCGATGAACTCGGCCTGATCGACACCGCTCGAGCGCTCTTGCCCGACATCGAGCTCCTGGAGCGCCACGATGTCGGGCTCGGAGGCCTCCACGACGGCCGCCACGCGCGCGGGATCGAGACGTCCGTCGCTCCCACGGCAGCTGTGAACGTTGTAGGTCATTACGCGAACGCGCGACATGGTCGATCGCGCGTCGGGCCCCCTCTCACTCCGCGGCGACGACGCGCGGAGGAACTATAGCGGGAAGTGCGATTGTGGGCTCGTTCTCCGGGCCACATTCCGCGCCAGCGCGCGCGCGATCCGCGGGCGTGCACTCGGGCGACGCGTCGCGCTGTTCCGGCGCGGTCGAGCCGAGCTTTCGTTCCGCGTACGAGAGCTGCGTCGCCGCGAACGCGCGCACTTTGGCGGCGGTGCCTTCGAGCCGCTTCATCACGGCCGCCGAGTCGCCGACTCCGGAGCTCGCGGCGAGTGCGGCGAGGGACGCCGCCGCCGACGCGGCGAGCACGCGGACGAGCGGGCGCTTGCGAAGCGGCCTGTCCGTGGTCAGCGTGGGCGACCCGTGGGGCGGCGGCAAAACGTCGCTCGACGGCGGAGCGTCCGGGATCGTGTCGTGATCCAGGGGATCCGGGAGCGCCGCGACGGGAGCCGCGTGGACGCTCCGAATGCGGGACAACGAGCTGACGCCGAGGCTCGTTCCGAACGCGGCCAGCTCCTCGGCGAGCTCCTCGACGGTCGCCTGGCGATTCTCCGGAGCCTTGGCCAGGCAGCGCGCGATGACGCGCGACAGCTCGGTCGGAACGCCCGGATGGATCGTCTCGATCGGAGGAGCGTCCCGGCACAGAACCTGAGCACAAATCGTGGGGACCGTCTCGCCGTCGAACGGCGGCTGGCCGCACAGCATCTCGAACAAGACGACGCCGACGGACCAGATGTCGGCGCGCGCATCGACGCGGCCGGGGGACGCCATCTGCTCGGGCGCCATGTAGTGCGGGGAGCCGAGACTCTGGCCGTCCACCGTGAAGGAGCGACCCGCTGGCTTGTCCGGATCGCTGCGCTTGGAGATGCCGAAATCCAGCAGCTTGATGCAGTCGGTGCCGTCGGCGCGGCGCGTGAGGAACAGGTTCTCCGGCTTGACGTCGCGGTGAACGATTCCGGCGCGGTGCGCCTCGGCGAGTGCTTCGCAGACCTGGAGCACCAGATCGACGGCGCGCTCGATCGGGAACGGACCGCGCTCGTTCAGCACGGTCCTGAGATCCGCGCCGTCGAGGTATTCGAGCACCATGTAGGGAGGGCCGTCCTTCAGCCAGCCCCCGTCGAGCACGCGTGCCACGTGCTCGCTCTCGAGCGCTGCCACGGACCGCGCCTCGTTCAAGAACCGCGCGACGGCGTCCCGGCGCTGCACGAGCTCGGGCTTGACGATCTTGATCACGACCGTTCTATCGAGGACCAAATGACGCGCGCGGTAGACGAGGCCCATGCCGCCGCGGGCGAGCATCGACTCGAGCCGATACTTGCCGGCGATCACGGCGCCTTCGCGAATGCGCTGGGTAACCTGAGCTGCGGGTTCCATGAGAAACTCCGAAACGGTCTTGCCGGTCGGGCCTAGGGGTACTCCGGCGCTTCGGCGAGCCGACCGCGTTCCGAAGCGGCCCTGCGCGATGCACGCCGTTCGGGCGCGGCGCTCCGCGCCGCACGAGCCTCGATCGACCGGTCGCGGGCCGTTCGTTCGCGCGGCGCTCCGCGCGCCGTCGACGCGCGCATTCGGCGGACCGCGGCCACGGCGATGGCGAGCGCCAGGATTGCCGGGAGGCCCACCATCCCGAGCACGACCGGCCAGGGTTGGATCGTGGCGAGCGCCGGGGACAACGCGAGAACCAGCAGGGCCACCTGACCCACGGCGAGCGCGGAGACGGCGAGCGCCATCGAAACCGCGACATCGAGCGCACGGGTCCGGACCTCGCTGGTGACGAGGCGCAGCTCGGCCTTGACGAGAGCGACGGCGCCCTCGACCACACGCGCGGACGCGTGCACGGGATCCGGCTCGGTTCCGGGCGACTGCACGATGGGCCTCACGTGCACTCCCCGTGCCATGGAAGTCTCCGCAGGTTTGCCTGGAACCGCGCCCGAAACGGCACCAGACCGGGTGCGCTGCAGGCGCGCAGTGTGACACGGTTCCCCGAGTGCTGGAGCAGCGTGGCGGATCGCCGACCGCTCTCGGGACGGGCGCCCTCGCGGCGTTCTGACCCGCGGGGAGCAAATCGCCTCGCGAGGCGTGGACGTGACTAGCGTGCGCTTTCGGTCTCGACGGTGCGTTGGTTCGGTGGCGTGCGGGCGGGGACCACCACGTCGGGTGGATCGATCTCCTGGGCATCCGGGCCGTACCAGCGCCCCGGTGCGAAGAGGAGCTGGCCCTGTTTCGTGTACTTCGTTCGCCACGGCGCGAACGTGCTCTCGGGCGGCGGCAGCACCCATCCGCCGCGCTGCCAGACGTAGTGGCTCCCTCTCCAGGTCCAGTACCCGTCGACCCACACGGCACCTCGCGGCCGCGCGCGCGGGACGACCTCGACCAGAGCTGCTGGCGGCGGATAGGGCACCTCCGTGAATGCACCGGGGGCGTGTCGCCCTTCGGGCGCGGTCACCACCCGTGGCGAGCAGGCGGAGCCGATTCCGAGCCCGAGCGTGAAGGCAATCCTTTCGGCGACGCCCATCTGCCCGTCGCCGCAAGCAGGGTTCGTTCCAGCATGCGGTCCGGTCGTTGCATGGCGGGCGAGCGTGCGTGACGCAGACCGACGAAGCGCGATGTCCCCCGCTTCACGCCAATCGGTCTTCGCTGTGACTCTTTGCCTTCTCCTCCTGGCCGGGTGCACGAACATCCCTCCGCAACGCTGGGCGCTCGACAGAGTCGTCATCTCCGGCAACGAAGCGATATCGGACTCCGAGATCGAGGAGCGCATCGCGACGCGCGAGACGCCTCGTTTCCTCGGATTGTTTCCGGGCGTGATTTACGACTACGAGATCTTCGATCGGTACGTGCTCGAGCGCGATCTGCAGCGGATCGAGCGTTACTATCGGGCGCGCGGCTTCTATCGAGCGCGCGTGCGCGCCGGTCGCGTCTACTACACGGGTGACGAGCACGTGACCGTCGAAGTAGTGGTCGAGGAGGGGGAGCCGGTGCGGGTGGGGCGCGTCGACGTCCACGGCATCGAGAACCTGTCGCCCGAGCTCCAGGAGATCGCGCTCGAGAGCATTCGCGACGTGATGCGGACCGGGGAACGCTTCGAGGAAGAGAAGTTCATCGATGCGGGCGCCGTGCTCCAACGAGCGCTCCGCGACGCCGGCTTCGCCTACGCCGAGATCCGACGAGCCGCCGACGTGGACCTCACACGCAACGCTGCCAGCGTCGGCTACTGGGTCGACCGCGGGCCAGAGGTGCGTTTGGGCGAAATCCGCATCACCGGACTCGGCGACCTCCCCGAAGATCGCCTGCGCGACACGCTCGAGCTCGAGCCGGGCAGCGTCTACTCGCTCTCGGACATCAAGGCGGCGGAGCGCGCGGCGCTCGACCTCGGCGTGTTCCGCTGCGTTTACATAGAGCCGGGCCCGGCCGCCGTCGAGGAGCGCCGGG
>CAYYWA010000005.1:0-2316 GCA_964475255.1 uncultured Sorangium sp. | reverse complement strand
GTGCTCCCCATGCGGGTGAGGCTGGGCCGGAGCCGTTTTCGGACGATCTACGCGGGCGGCGGGCTCGAGATCGACAGCCAGCGCACCCAGGTCCGCCTGCTCGTGGGCTGGGAGGATCGGAACTTCCTCGGCGGGCTGCGCTCGTTCTTGGTGGAGGCAGAGCCCGGCGCCGTGATTCATCCGACGCGGGTACCCTATTTCGAGACGCCCGAGCGGCTGTTGCCGATGGCGCGGCTCCGGCTCGGGTTTCGTCAGCCCGGATTCATCGAATCGCGGACGCACGGTGTGTTGCGGGGGCAGATCTCGATTTACCCGGTGCTGCTCTCGACGGAGCGCGATCCCGACGTTCCGATCGTCGGCTACCGCGAGCTCCGGCTCTCGGCGGGCGTCGAGCGCTCCTTCCCACTCGGCTCGTTCGCCACGCTCTCGCACAATATCCAGCTCAACGATCCGTTCACCTATCTCGGCACGCTCGACCCGAACCTCGGGAGCGTGCTCGTTTCTTACCCGGAGCTGTTCGTCCGCATGGACCTTCGCGACAGCGCGCTCCGCCCGACGAAAGGTGCCTATCTGAGCACCGTGCTGCAGGTCGCCGGAGTCGGGGGCGACGCGCGGGACGTGAAGGTGCAGCCCGAGGCGCGCGCCTACGTTCCTCTCGGCGAAGCCGTGACGCTCGCGTTTCGAGCGAGCGTCGGATTCTTGTTCGCGTTCAACTATGGGGAGACCGTCGCGAGCAATGCCCTCACCGGGACCCCAGGGCCGGGGGTCTCCGCGGCCGACTGGGTGCGCGACGTCCAGCTCATGTTCCTGCGCGGCTTCTTCGCCGGAGGGCCGGCGTCGAACCGCGGATACGGACTGCGCGAAATCGGTCCCCACGGGGTCGTCCCGTTCTACAACCCCGGGCAGACCACCGAAGACGTGGTGGAGATCTGCGACCCGTCCGATCCCCGCTTCTCGACGGCGGCCTGCGTTCTCCCCCTCGGCGGCCTCTCGCTTTGGGAAGCCAATGCCGAGGTCCGCTTTCCGATCGGGGGACCCCTGGGCGGCGCGGTCTTCCTCGACGCCGCGGACGTCTCTCCCTACGAGCTCGATGTGCGCCTCGATCGGCCGCAC
The DNA here is from genome assembly GCA_964475255.1 of uncultured Sorangium sp. Taxonomy (GTDB): domain Bacteria; phylum Myxococcota_A; class Polyangia; order Polyangiales; family Polyangiaceae; genus PMG-095. The sequence goes on along the minus strand of CAYYWA010000005.1, from coordinate 1,203 downwards.
CTCAGCGCGGGCCTCGGGTTGCGTTACGAGACGCCGATCGGACCGATCCGGCTCGACGTCGGCTACCGAATTCCGGGCCTCCAGACGTCGGACGAGGCGACCGAGCACACCCCGAGCGAGATTTTCGGCTTGCCGATTGCAGTGTCGCTCGGAATCGGAGAACCGTTCTGATGGCGGGGAGAAGGCACGGGTCGCAGAGGCATCGACGCTCCGCCCTCGGCACGATGGCTCGCGGCGTGCTGGGAGTCACCCTCGCGCTGATGGGGCTCCTCGGGCTCGCGCTCGTCAGCGTGAATCTGCCTCCCGTGCGCGCGTGGATCGCCGAAGAGGCGACGCGCGCGCTCGCCACGACGTTTCGCGGACGCGTCGTGCTGCGCGCCGTGTCGCGGATCGACGCGCTCGGTGTGCAGGGCGCCGACGTCCAGGTGTTCGACCCCGAGGGACGCCTCGTCGCCGAAGCGGCCAACGCCGACGTTCGGCTCTTTTTGCCCGGGCTGCTCTGGGACGTCCTCGTGGGAACGGACGAGCCGCTCGTCGTCCGCATCGACCGAGTCGCGGTCGAGCAGGCGGGGATCCGCCTCATCGACGACGGGACCGGCACGCCGTCGCTCGCACGAACGTTCGAGCCACGGAACCCGGGGCCCAAGGACGAGAAGGAAGGCGCGCCGACGGTCGTGCTCGAGGTCATCGAGCTCGGGAGCGTGCGGGTGCGCGGCGCGCTCGCCGGCTACGGGAGCGTCCAGCTCGACCTCCGCGATCTCGGAGCGGCGGCCACCATCGCGAACGGACGCACGGACGCGCGTCTCGAGCGCGTCACCCTCGACGCGCGGAGGGTCCCCGTCGTCGACACGGTGCGCGGGACGCTCTCGGGTGCGGTCACGCTCCCCGAGTCGGGCACCGCGGGCCGTCGTGCGCGCGCGACGATCGACGCGCGCGTTGCGGGCTCGCCCCTGCTCGTCACGGCCCGGCTCGACGGGGACGAGCTCGAGGCGGTGGTGCGCTCGCCCGCGCTCGCGCCGAGCACGCTGCGCCGTCTCGCGCCGGCGCTCGCGCCCGACACTCCGGTCGCCTTCCTGGCTCGGGGGCGCGGCACGCTGCCGGAGCTGGCGTTCGACGTCGCGCTGACGCAGGGCGCCGCGCGCATCGAGGCCCGCGGCACGGTCGGGGCGCGCGATCGTCCTCGCGGGCGCCGCGCGATGGAGG
>CAYYWA010000004.1:9095-52976 GCA_964475255.1 uncultured Sorangium sp. | reverse complement strand
GCCCCTACAAAACAAGGCTAGAACGCCGATCAGTCAAACTGATCGGCGTTCTAGGGGGGCTCCAGGGAGCGCACGGCGGCCTCGCGCTCTCTGTCGACCGGCTCCGGGCCGAAGGCCGCTGCTTCCACGGCCGTCGCCCACGTCGCGACGCCGTCGTGGTTCCCGTTGCTGGCGGCGCGGGCGATTTCACCGGGTGTCGGTTCCCGGCGTGTTCCGTCGCCCGGAGCTCGCCAGCGCTCTGCCCAATCGACGAAGCGAGCGAGCAAGGCGCGCCGTCGAGTGACGAGCGCGATCACGAGGCGGCCGGGCGGGGGCAGGGGGCGTTCGAGCTCGCTGTGCCAGGGCGCGTGGACCGCAACGGTGAGCGAGGCGTCCGTGGGAGCTGCGTCGATCGTGAACTCCCCGCGACCGTCGGTCGTTGCGGACCACTCCTTGCCGCCACCCGCGATACGCACCTGTGCCCCCGCGATCGCTCCGCCGTCATGGGCATCGATCACGGTGCCCGACCACCCGGCGGAACGGGATGCCTCGGGCGTCCACTGAAGGGACGGGCGGCGCGTCGGCCGTGGCGGTGGACGGGTTTCCCGAGACCGCTCGGCGCGTGGCGGTCGCCGCCATCCTGCGAGAATCCACGCTCCGAGCGCGAGGAGGGCGGCTGCCCAAGGCAGATGCCGAAGCGGGCTCACTCCCTCGACGCGCGCTGCGAGGGCATGGTCGGGACCGGGCAGCCACCAGGGCGCTGATGGCAAGTAGCGGAGGGTGACGGCGACGGAGCGCTCTCCGGGCCCGAGCGCGAGACGAAGGGTGGCCCGCCCCGCCTGCACCGGAGCGATGCCGACGGTTCGACCGAGCGCGAGCGCCTCGATCGAGCCGGAGTGCACGGCGCCGAGCGCCGAAACGACCTGCACTTCGAGCGCTGCATTTCCCTCTGAGTCGGCTGTCACCCCGGAGGGTGCTTCGAGCATCGCGGTTGCCGTGACCAGAGTCCGTGCGCTCGCCCGAACCGGGGGTGATTCGCTCTCGATCGCGGCGCGCAGCTCGCCTGCGCCCGGTTGCCCGAGGTCGCGGGGCGCGAACGGAACGCGAAGCAGCTCGCCCGGAGTGATGCTGGTGCGTGCGAGCAACGTCTCGGGCGCGCCCTCGGGCTTGAAGCTCACGACCAACGGCAGCCGCCGCCTCGGAATGGAGGAGCGACGGGCGCGCGCTTCGACCTGGAGCAGGGCGCGCTCGCGATCCGCGGAGAGCGTCGTTGGTGGAGGCACGAAGGCAAGCTCGATCGAGGGCGCCCGATCGACGTCGATGACGGCTTGGGCAGGTTCGAGCAGCTCCCGATCGTCCGCGTAGGTCAGCGTGAGCCGTCCGCCTCCGAGGTCGTCCGGCCACCGCACGCAGAAGCGGCCCGCGCCATCGGTATCGACGAGCAACACGTCGGTGCTCCCGTCGAACGGTCGCGGCTCGCGCGCGGACGGTGCTCGCGCGCAGGCCTCGTGCGGGGGCAGCGGGAGCACCTCCCCGGTGGGTGAAGTCCAGCGCACTCGGATCGGGACGGACGGGACGGGTCTCCCCGTGTCGTCTCCGAGCGTCCCCCTGAGCTCGGTACCCAGCTCGGCGTGAGTCACGGTCGCTTGCAGGCGAGCCGAGCCGCGCACGCGCACGCGAGCTTCCGGTACGGCGGACGCCTCGCTCGCCGCGAGGAGCGCTAGTGCGAGGAGGGGAGCAAAGCGGTGCATGGCGGTCGCTCGAAGCGGCTCGAGCATAGCGCTGAAGTGCGGTGCGTCAGTGGCCGTCCTACGGGGAGAGCCGCGAGGTCTGCGACGCATGAATCACGCTCTCGGGACTACTCGGTCGGGGTCCGAGCCCCAATCACCCACACACGGAGCCGCGTTGGGGGAGCATGCGCGACCCTGATCCAAGCGAACCCGAGCAACCGGTTCGGGTTTCGGCTCTCCGCGACCGATGTCTCGCGCGCCGACACTTCGGCATGATGGCGCTCGCCGTGCTGTCCGTGAGCCTCGAAGCCAGCGCTCAGGACGCCAGCGTCGAGCGCATGATCCAAAACCTGAGGGATCGTGATTTTCGCGTTCGCACGCAGGCCGCCCTCGCGCTCGGCACGTCGAAGAGCGCGAAGGCCGTGTCACCGCTCTGCGGGGCGCTCTCGGATCAGAACGCTTCCGTGCGCACCGCGGCGGCGGCCGCGCTGGGGCGGCTCGCGAAAGGGGGGAGCGACTGCCTCGAGCGGAAGCTCCGGAGTGAGCGGAGCGCGACGGTGAGGGCCGCCATCACGAACTCGCTCGACCTGATCCTCGCCGCGGCGGAGCCGGTGTTCACCGAGAGCACTCGTTACTACATCGCCATCGCCAAGCTCACCGACAGAACGGGCAGGCCCGAAGGCGAGCTCGATCGGCGCGTGCGCAGGGCGATGATGTCGGCGGGCGCAGACCTCGGTACGTTTGCCTTCGCGCCCCTGAACGAGACGCCGGCACAAGGCAAACAGCGGATGCGGAAGCACGCCTCGCTTCGAGGCTTCTATCTCATGCCCCGCCTGCCCGCGTTCGAGTACTCGGCGAGCGGGCTCACCGTGAAGCTCGAGGTCGCGATGTTCAGCTACCCGGAGCGATCGCTCATTGGGAGCTACAGCGTGCGCCTGACTCAACCGGACGTGGAGGGACGCGACCCCGAGAGCGAGAACGAGCTCGTCGCCATGGCGGCGGAGCGTGCGCTCGAGAAGTTCGCCAAGCTGGCAGCGAACCTGTGATGACGATGCTTGCTCCGGACGACGGACGAAACACGCGACGACGCCCGCGGACGCGACTTGCCCCACGAGCCCGCACGCGCGTACGCTGCTTCTTCGCGCGACGCGAACCCAGGAGATTCTGACTCATGGAAAAAGCGCTAAGCGTGTCGCAGCGACCCCGACAGCGGCGCCTGCGCAACTATCTGCTCGACCGCCACTTTCAGCTCAAATACAGCGGCTATCTCGTCGGCATCGCGCTTCTCTTCAGCTTGTGCCTCGGCTTCATGCTCTGGCGAACGAGCGAGGCGGTGATCGCCCAGAGCCGGCGCGCGGTGGCGCAAGGAGAATTGGTCGTGGCGCGCGGACGCGAGGTGGTGGCGGAGAGCCAGAAGGTGAACCTCGTCGTCCAGATGAGCATCGTCAAAGACCCCGTGTACAGCGAGAACCCCGCGCTCCTCGAGGCCTTCAAGGCGGACTCCGAGCGCCAAGACCAACGCTTGCTGAGTCAGCAGCGAACGCTCGAGCAGCAAGCGGCGGATCTCAAACGCCAGTCGGCCGAGATCGAGGAGCGCCACCGCAGCATGCTGCGCACCTTGTTGATCGCGCTGACGCTCCTGGTCGTCTTGATCGGGCTCGCCGGGATCGTGGTCACGCATCGCGTCGCGGGTCCCATCTACAAGATGAAGCGACAGATCCGCGAGGTCGCATCGGGGAGGTTGCCGCGCCTGAGCCGGCTCCGAAAAGGAGACGAGCTCGTCGACTTTTTCGAGGCGTTCGAGACGATGGTGGCGAGCCTACGCGGGCGGAAGGAGCGGGAGCTCGGGCAGCTCGAGCACGCGCTCGCATCACTCGAGGCGACAGCGAGCTCTAAGGACCTCGAGCCGCTCCGACAACTGCGCGAGGAGATGCGCGCGGGGCTCGAGACGTAGAGGGAAGCCGTCCGCGTCAGAACGCCGCGGCGACGTACTCCACGCGCGGCGTACCCTCGACGAAGGTGACGCTCGCCGCGTCGAACCGCAGGCGGGCCACGCTCGGGTCATTGCGATACCGGCGCTGCCACAGCCGCTCGCCAGCGAGGCGAAGGCGCCGACGCTTGGCTCCATCGAGGCTCCCGAAGGGGCGGGTGAACGCTGCTGCACCGCGTGTCCGCACCTCCACGACCGCTATGGTGGCCCCCTTGCGCGCGACGATGTCGATCTCGTAGTGGCCGACCCGTAGGTTCGTCGCGACGACCGAAAAGCCGTTCGCGACGAGGTAGCGCACGACCGCGCGCTCCGCCGCTCTTCCGACCTGTAGCCGGCTCGTTCTGGAGACCCCCTCCAGCGCTGGGGTCAGTTGCTCCGACTCGTCGCGGGCCCGGGAAGCGGACCTCGGAGACTCAGTTTCCTTCGTCGGTCGCGAACGGGCCGCGCTCGTGCCCGCAGTCGCCCCGCTCTCGATTGCACGTGCTTCGGGGGAACCCCGGACTGAAGTCGGTGCCTTCTTTGATGCAGTACGACCCTGCAAGCTGGCCCTCCTTCTGCACGCCGATGTCGTCCACCAGCTTGGCGCACTTGTACCCGGACGGGCACTCGCAATACCGGGCGTTCGCTTGCGGTCCGTCGCAGCGGCACGAGCAGTAGACCGTGAGATCCGCGCGGCGCGACACGTACTGCGGCGCGACCGCGACCGTGATCGGCTCGTCGCTACCGGGAATCATGCACTTGGCCTGGCCGCTCTCCGCTTCCTGCTCCGTCTGCCCGTAGGGGCAGCTCACGCGCCCCTGGAAGTGGTTGGCGAGGCAAATGCGGGTCTCGCACTGGAACGACTTGCTCTCGGTATTGATCTCGTTGACGGCGAACCCGCTGAAATTGGCCTGGTACTCGTCCTCGGGGATGCAGGGATCACCGACGCCGCCGCTCTCGCACCCCAAGGCGAGCAACGCGACCACGGATACTTTAGCCAGAGACCTGAGCGCAAAAGCACGAATCATCGGCGGTCCGTACGGAAAGCCCAGAACCCGCTCGGGGCTCCGGAACGACGGCACCGTAACTTACGGAAAGAAGCGCAGTCAACGCGAAAGCGTGGCGCGACCGCTCGCGCGTGCGCGCCCGTGTTGACGCGGGGCCACGCCCTGCCAAGGGCCAGCGCCCGTCGCGTGTCTACCCACCCCGCGTGGTCTTGCCACGCAACGCCCCGTTCCGAGTGCTCTCACATTCACCGACCCGCTTCGTTCCCGTTCTGCTCGTTGCAACGCGGTCGTCCGTTGCTCGTGCGCGGCCGTGCTCGATGGCGCGCTCGACTGCGCGACCGTGCTCGCAGGATTTTTTCGTTCGCACGCCATCCGATTGCTCGAAACACCCACTCCGTCACCCAGAATCTCGGGAGCATCGACTCCTTTCCATCCCGGTTTTCTCCGAATGCAGATAGTTTGGCGCCCGCTCATCCATTAGCCGCTCGCCCGTCGATCGAAATTTCTGTTCGCGCAAGAGTCCGCAAAAACACGGCGCCACCCGCCGGACGACCTTGACAACGCTCGCGACCGCTATCTAACATGCCCCGCGGCCGTCGGTTGTATGTAGCGAAACTTATTCGGTTTTTTCGCGGTGTCAGACTCGGCCGGCACCGCTGCGAGGCAAACGCGGCTCCGCCCCAGCGGGCGCGACGACACGAGCACACGACAAGAGAGGATTCATGTTTCGAAAGCGCCTAGTCGCCGTCTGCATCCTGGCTTCCCTCGCGTTGCCCACCGCCCTGTCGAGCACGGGGCATGCTCAAGAGGTCATCGATCTCGATGAGGAGGTCCCCGCGGCCGAAGGCGGCAAGCCGGTGGATATCGATCTAGACGAGGGGACCGAGGCCAAGGCCGAGGCGGCTCCCGTCACCGCGGGCCAGATGACCGAAGCTGCGGCGGCGGCGAAGCAGCTCTTCGACAAGGAGCGGTGGAACGAGGCGGCGCAGGCGCTGCACGCCGTGGTCACCGGGGAAACCGGTGACGACCCTGGGAACAAGCAGCTTGCCGAGTACTACCTCGCGATCGCGCTCTATCGCCTGAAGTTCTACCAGGCCAGCTACGCGATCTTCAGCGTCGTCGCGGACAACCCGAACCACCTCAAGTTCAAGGAGACGCTGCTCTGGCTCGCCAAGCTCGCCACGCAGCTCCCCGAGCCGGCCGACATCATCGAGCGCGTCGGCAAGTACACCGACGAGCAGGTGGCGCGGTTCGACAACGAGCAGCAGCGCGACCTGTACTGGCAGCTCAACTACATGTTGGGCCGGTACAAGTACCGCAATCGCCAGTACCAGGAGGCGATTCGCCTCTTCCAGATGGTCGACCGCCGGAGCGAGTACTACGTGAAGTCTCAGTTCTTCACGGGCATCAGCTACGTCCAGCTCCGCAAGTCGGTTCCTGCCGTGAAGGCGTTCCAGCGCATCCTCGAGGCGATCGACGAGGGCGTGGAGGGGGTCGACGACGAAGACCGTCTGCGCGATCTGGCGAACCTCTCGATCGCGCGCACGTTCTACTCCGCATCCATCCGCCTCGACCCGGAGACGAACGCTCCGACGGTGGACGAGAAGAAGCTGTCCGCCGCCGTCAAGTATTGGAACGCCGTCGACGTCGCGAGCGAGTACTGGCTCGACGCGCTGTTCGAGGAGTCGTGGGCGTTCTACATGGCGGGACGCTACCCGGAGGCGCTCGGCAACATCCACACCATCCAGTCGCCGTACTTCCCGAAGGCGTTCTACCCGGAAGCCGACATCCTCAAGGCCGTCGTCTACTTCTTCAATTGCAACTACGACGCGGCAGTCATCACGGTGGCGCGCTTCAACCAGCGCAACACGCCCATCAAGGAAGAGCTCGAGAAGGTTCTCCGCAAGTACTCGGGTGAGAACCAGGAGGAGAGCTTCTTCAAGTTCCTGCTCCAGGTGCGCGACGGGAGCGCGAACCTCGACCCGCGCATCCGGCCGATCGTCGAAGCCGCGCTCAGTGATCGTCAGCTCCTGCGCAACATCGACTACGTGAAGCTCCTCGAAGAGGAGGACGCGCGGTTCCGCAAGTCACCGCCCAGCTTCCAGAGCTCGGGCGTGGGTCAGCAGGTGGGCGACTCGCTCAAGCTCGCCCGCGACCTCGCGGTGAGGCAGGCGGGTGAGCTCGCGCTTTCTCGCTACAGCCGCAACGTCGAGGAGCTGAACGAGCACATGCGGAACGGCGAGAAGATCCTGATCGATATCACCGCCGCGCAACGCAACATCATCGATCAGAAACTCACCACGGATCGTGTCACCAAGGCCGAGTCCAAGATCTTCGGCGTGGTGAAGCCCGATTCGGAGCACATCCTGTGGCCGTTCGACGGCGAATACTGGCGAGACGAGCTCGGATTCTATCGGCAGGTCGTCGAATCTGCTTGTGGGAGGTAATTTCGGTAATGAAGCCCAATCGAGCGATTTGCATGCTCGCCACCCTGGCGAGTTTGGCTCTCACCGTCGGCTCCGCGTTCGGAGCCGTGGAAGCCAAGCACTCCGACGTGAGCGTCGAGTGCATCGGCCCCGAGCCTCCCAAGGCCCTGACGACCTGTCCCGGCGGCCCCGGTTTCGAGATCAACCGGAACAAGGGCGTTGCGTTCAAGAGCGCGCCGCCGCCCCGCGAGGCGAAGAAGCGTCAGGACAGCATCGCTCCGGTGAACCCGGACGAGCTCAAGAAGTACGCCGACCGCGACACGCGCAAGACGCGGCTTCAGGCGCGCGCCAGGCAGCTCCTGATCACCGAGATCCAGGGCCTCGAGCGCCTCTACGCGCGAACCAAGAAGAAGTCGCCGGACCGGCCGCAGCTCACGCGTCGTCTCGCAGAGGCGTACGTCGAGCTCGAGTCGGCCGCACAGCGCGACAAGATCGCGGCGGACATCAAGGCGCAGGACTCGAAGAAGAACCGGAGCGCTGCAGCCAAGTTCCGCGCGGAAGCCTCGGCCGCGGAGAAGATCGTCAAGGCGGCCCGCCAGAAGGCGATCTCGTACTACACGAAGATGAAGAACGAGTACCCCACGTACTCGAAGATCGACGAGGTCCTCTACTACCTGGCGTACGAGTACGAGCAGGCGGGCGACTACGACAACGCGCGCCCCGTCTATTTCGAGCTCATCCAGAAGGCGCCGAAGTCCCCGTACATCCCGAACGCCTATCTCGCGTTCGGTGAGTTGTTCTTTCAGGAGGCGCAGGGCGATCCGTCCAAGTGGGACCTCGCCGCCGCGGCGTACCAGGAAGTCATCAAGTACCCGCCGCCGAACAACAAGATCTACGGCTATGCACGCTACAAGCTCGGCTACGTGCACTGGAACAAGGGCGAGTACGCGCAGGCCCTGAACGAGTTCAAGAAGGTGATCGAGTACGGCGAGACCTACAAGGATCTCCCGAACGCGACGCACCTCGCGAAGGCCGCCCGCCGCGACCTCATCCCCGTGTATGCGGTGAGCGGAAACCCCGACAAGGCGTACAACTTCTTCCGTCCGCTCGCCGGCGACCAAGGGGGCGATCAGACGAAGACGATCGAGATGCTGAACGAGCTCGGGCTCGCGTATCTCGACACCGGTCACTATCGCGAGGCGATCACGCTCTACCGTGACCTGATGTCGCGGGACGCCGGGAGCCGCAGCTGCTTCTATCAGGGGCAGGTCTCCGCGGCGACGCAGGCGATCTACTCCGGCGACAAGGAGGCGATCCGCAAGGAGCTCGATCAGCAGCTCCGCGTGCGCAACGACTTCGTGAAGGCGGGGCACCCCGAGAAGGACAAGCTCGAGTGCTCCAACAAGACCGCGGAGCTGCTCGCCGAGACGGCTATGAGCTGGCACCTCGAGGCGGTCGGCTCGGGTGGCGTGCGCGGTACCGGCGACAAGAAGACGATGGATCTCGCCGCGTACCTCTACAAGAAGGTGACGGAGAACTTCACGGCGGAGGATTTCGCCAAGTTCCAGTTCCCGCGCATCGTCAAGGAAGACTGGCCGACGATGTACAAGATCCGCTACGCGATGGCGGATCTCCTCTACTTCCAGCAGCGCTGGGAGGAGTGCGGGCCGGCATTCGACGCGGTCGTCGCGGAGAACCCGAAGGCAGCGGAAGCGGCCGAGGCCGCCTACGCCTCGGTGCTCTGCTACCAGAAGATGTACGACCAGATGTACAAGGGCGAGGCCGACCGCAAGGGCAAAGGTCTCGGCCCGACTGGCGACGAGAAGGACCGTCAGGCCAAGAAGGGTGAGTGGGAGAAGTTCAAGCCAAAGCCCCTCACCGAGATGCAGAAGGGCATGCTGACGGCCTTCAACCGCTACGTCTGCTACATCAAGCCCCCGAAGGGCGACAAGGAGGCCGAGGAGCAGTACGTCGAGGTCAAGTACGCGCGGGCGCGTACGTACTTCGAGGCCCAGCACTGGGGCGAAGCGGCGCTCGCGTTCCGCGACGTGGCCATCAACCACGCCGACAAGGACGCTGGCATCTTCGCGGCTCAGCTCTACCTCGAGGCCGTCAACGTGCTCGGCTCGCGCGCCGAGCCGCCGCGCCCCAAGTGCTTCGACGAGATGGCCGAGGACGTCCCGGTGTTCCTCGACCTCTACTGCAAGGGTCAGAAGTTCGAGGACAACAAGGAGCAGTGCGAGCTCCTGACTCGGATTCAGTTCGACATCAAGCGCTTGAAGGCGCAGAAGGTCGTCGAGCTCGCCGACCAGCAGCAGGAGAAGGGCAACCTCAAGGAGGCGCTCGACAACTACAAGACGGGTGCCGAGCAGTACCTGAGCCTGTGGCGCGAGTACTGCGAGGAGCCGCTCTCGAAGGGTGAGAAGCCCAAGCAGTGCGAGAAGGCGGACGAGATCGTCTACAACATGGCTCGCGCCTATCAGGCGGCGCGCCTGCTGGCGAAGTCGATCCAGGCTCGTCTCATCCTGCTCAATCCCCGGTACGGGATGCACGAGTCCGAGCTGGCGATGAAGTCGACCTACGAGATCGGCGGCAACTACCAGGCCATCGCGGTCTACGACCGCGCCGCCGAGTGGTACGAGAAGTACGCCAAGGCCACGAACTACAAGGGTGAGTTCGCCGATCAGGCTCTGAGCGACGCGGTCGTGCTCCGGCTCGGCCTTGGCCACGAGGAGCTTGCCATCGAGGACGCCGAGAACTTCAACAAGTACTTCGGCCGCCGCAAGCCCGTGCAGACCGCGCAGATCGCGTTCGCGATCGCCGCGCACTACGGCGAGAAAAAGGACTGGGCCGGTGTGGTGAAGCGCCTCGGCGGGAGCATGAAGCTCATCGACAAGGAAGCGACCCTCGATGTTCGGCTCCAGGCCCACTCCCTGCTCGGGCGCGCCTACGCGAAGACGAACAAGGGCGGGCCCGCCTCCAAGGAGTACGGAGTCGTTACGCGGCTCTGGTCCGATCCGAAGGCAGGCGTCGCCCAGATCGAAGGCATCGCGGGCGAGGACGGCGCGTCCAAGCAGCGTCGACTCGGCCGTGCGCTCGAGGCCGTCGGCGAGGCGCTGTTCTTCTTCGCCGAGGAGAAGAAGGCCAAGGTCGATAAGGTGGCCTTCCCCGAGTACAAGGGGCCCGGCACGAAGGAAGCGGTGCTCAAGCACATCCAGACCAAGGTCAAGGACTGGATCGGCAAGAAGCGTCCGCTCATCGACCAGGCAACGGCGGAGTACAAGAAGATCATCGATCTTCAGCCCGTGCCGCCGCCGAGGTGGGTCATCGCGGCCGGTTCGCGCGTCGGCGAGATGTGGGGCACCTTCGTCAAGGAGTTCCGTGCGGCGCCGATTCCGGACAAGATCAAGAAGGATTTCGAGCTCCGAACGGCCTACTACGGCGCTCTCGACGACGCCTCCGAGCCCCAGAAGCTCGTGGCGAAGAGCGCGTACGAGGTCTGCCTCGGGTACTCGGTGAAGTACCAGTACTTCGACGAGTACAGCCGCGCCTGCGAGGAGTGGCTCGCCGAGACCTACAAGAACGAGTACCACCTGATCGACGAGTTCCGCGGTGCTCCGAACCGCGTGAACAGCGTGCTGCGCGAGCAGGGGAACCCGCTGCGCATCGGGGGCGAGCCCATTGCGGCGAACATCGTCACCGAGGCGGAGCCCGCGCCGAAGAAGGCGAGCGGGGACAAGAAGGACAAGTGACGCGGTCCGAGCAGCTCAAGGAGATCTGATGATGATTCGCAATACGAGCCTTTTGCTGGGCGGGCTCCTGCTCTTCGCGGCGGGATGCGGCGGCGGCGCTTCGGCCTCGGGCACCCTGAGTCCCGAGGACGCGAGCGGAAAGCGCGATCGCGCCGGTCGTCAGGTGAGCAAGGAAGCAGCGGCGAACTTCGACCGCGCCTTGCAAGGCTTCCTGGAGAACGACAGGAAGCAAAGCTGGAACGACCAGACGTGCACCGCGTCGGCCCAAATGTTCGAGGAAGCCGCCGACGCACAGCGCTCCGCGACCGGGCGACCCTTCCCCGAGGCGCTCTACAACGCGGGCCTGGCCTACCAGCGGTGCGGCAAGGACGAGGAGGCGAGGAAGAAGTTCGACGCCGCGGCGGCCGCCGACTCGGGCTTTCACCGCGCTCGCGCACAGCTGGTGCTGTACGACTACCAGCGCACCGGCGACCTAGACTCGACGATCGCGAAGCTCGATCAGATCATTCGCGACGCGAAGTTCCAGAACGCCGAAGCGCTCGTGAGCCTGGCAGCGCTCCAGATGGAGCGCGACTCGGATCGCCCCGACGGCGACGGCAAGGACGACCTCGAGCGGGCGCAGAAGAACTTGCAGCGTGCGCTGGCCGTGGACGACACCTACATGCCCGCGTTCAACCAGCTCGCGGTGTACTACCTCGAGCAAGCGAAGAAGAAGGCCGGCCAGGTGAAGCGCAGCCGGCGCGGTCGACGCGGGATGGAGGTTTCGGGTGCTCAGCGGGCCGAGGTCAATGAGCAGCAGCTCGATCTCGCGGCGCTCGTCGCCTCACAAGCACAGCGCAAGAACCCGAACTACGCGCCCATCCACAACACCACCGGGCTGATCCTCGTGGAGCTCAAGAACTTCAACGGCGCCGTGAAGAGCTTCGCTCGGGCGCGACAGCTCGATCCGAAGTTCTTCGAAGCGCACATGAACTACGCGGCCGTAAACCTGTCGTTCCGCGGGTTTGGCGAAGCGGAGAAGGCATACCGCGAGGCCCTCAAGCTCCGGCCGAAGGAATACGAAGCGTATCTCGGGTTGGCGCTCGCGCTGCGCGGCCAGATCAACGACAGCAACTTCGACAAGTACGTCGCCGAGACCCAGAAGTACCTGGACGAGGCGAAGAAGATCGACCCGTCGCGGCCCGAGACCTACTACAACGAGGCCATTCTCACGCACGAGTTCCGCGCGAAGCGCGCGGGGGACAAGGCGATCCCGGTGCTCGAGAAGGCCGCGGCCCAGTATCGCGACTTCGTTGGCAAAGCGGGAGATGACCCCGTGTTCGCCGCAGCCGTGAAGCGCTCGAAGGAACGTGTCCAGGACATCGAGGACATGGTGACCTTCATCAAGGAGGGCGAAGCGGCGCGGAAGGCCGAGGAGGAGATGATGCGGCAGCAGCAGCAGCAGCAACAGCAGCAGCAGCAACAAACTCCTCCGGCTGCGGGGGCTGCACCCCCCGCTGGGGCTCCAGCAGCCGGGGCAGCAGCGCCCGCCGGTGCCAAGGCGGGTGCAGCTCCGGCGGCACCTGCCGGAAAAAAGAAGTGACGGGCGTGTTGGCGGGAACGTCGGGCGCAGACTGGTGTCTCTTGGTCCACGACGTCGGCATTGACGGCCGATGACCGACTTGAGTACACTGTTACTGCAATTGACACCGTGAATTTTTGAGGAGACTGCAAATGGTTCGCTCGAAGTTGGCGTTGTCGGCAATCACGGTGGGCGTCACTCTGCTCTTCGCGACGACTGCGTTCGCGCAGGATGCCGCGGGAGGAGGTGGCGATGGTGAAGGGTATGGCTACGAGTTCGAAGACGATCCGCTGAACGCGGGAGGCTTCGGACCGAACGACGCGACGATTCGCGTGCGTCCCCGCGCGGCGCGCACGACGCTCATTCGTCCGCGTACGTCCTTCGTCACGGAAATGCTCAAGTCCGTGGAGAACATCTGAGCTCCACGGGCTCTCGGTCTCGGCGCCGCAGTTTAGGAAAAGGCACGCATGGCAAAGGCTGTTCTCTCATTTGCACTCTATCGAGGCGACGCACTGCTGCGGCGCGAGACGGTGACGCAGGATATCGTCAAGGTCGGTAAAGACCCGAAGAGCCACCTCCGGGTGGATGACGAGCTCGCGTCGCGGATGCACGCAGTGATCGAGGTGGCGGGTCCCGAGGACGTCACCCTCATCGACCTGGGGAACGAACCGGGAACGATGGTGAACGGCGCCCGCGTGAACAAGTGCAAGCTGCACGTCGGCGACTTGATCCAGGTGGGTGAGACGGCGATCGTGCTCGAGAGCGCGGAGCCCGCCTACGCGGAAGCCCAGGCCGCTCCGGTGCCGCCGTCCATGCCGGCGGCTGCGCCTCAGCCTGCGCCGTCCGCTGGCCCTCCGATGCCGCCGCGCGTGGCGACGATGGTCGGCGGAGTGGGCATGGCGCCGAATCCGTTTGCGGTCGCGCCCTCTGCACCGTTCGCGGCTGCGTCGAATCCGTTCGAGGCGCCCGCGTCGAATCCCTTCACCGCTGGGGGCATGGGCCACACGCACCCGGCGATGGGTGCGGAGCCGTCACACGTACCGGACGACGCGCCGCCCGGCTCATACACCTACACGATGATCAAGAGCGGTCCGGACGTGAGCCCGGACGAGGTGGAGCTCCCGCACGTGCAAGCGGTGGAGGTCATGGTGCTTTGGGGCACCAACGTCCTTCACGTGTCGCACCTCACGCCGCCGCGGAACTTCTACGTGGGTGAGGAGCAGAGCAAGAACGCCGGCTGCGACTTCTTCATCCCGAGCGAGCGGATCGGGACGACCCGCCTTCCGGTGGTCGTGGGAGACCGCATGTCCGTCTCGCTGGTGATCCCGCCGAGCGCGACGGGCTACGTCGAGATCCCAGGCCAGCCGCGAATGAGCCTCGAAGAGGTGCGGCCACGCGCGCAGCCGACTGCGGAGGTTACTGGCGGGCACCAGCTGGCTCTGCCGGGCGGTGCACGCGCGCGCGTCGAGCTCGGTGGGTTCGTGTTCCAGGTTGCGGCCGTCAACGCGGGCAAGCCGATCAAAAAGGGTGTCGGCGCCTCGTTCGATTGGGCCGTTGCCTCGTACTTCGGGTTGTCGTTCCTGGTGCACGCCGGGTTCGTCGCCGCGATGGCCTTCTTCGTTCCTCCGCTCGGTCTCACGGACGACGAGGATCTCGACAAGGATCGGCTCTACCTCATGCAGCAGTACCTCGATGCTGCCGCGGAGCGTGAGCAGGAGGAAAAGGAAGCCGAGGTCGTTCAGGAGAACGCGGACAACAAGGAAGGCGGCACCGGGACGCGCGCCAAAGGTGAGGAGGGTTCCATGGGGAATCCGACCACCAAGGCTACGAACAAGCGGTACGCGGTGCAGGGGCCGAAGGACAATCCGGATCCGCACATTGCTCGCCAGGCTGCGCTGCGCGAGGCGATGGAGTTCGGAATGATCGGCCTCCTCAACACGGGCGCGGCGGGCGATCCGAACGCGCCGACGGCTCCGTGGGGGCGCGACACGTCTCTCGGTACCGACGAGATCAGCGCTCGCGGCAACATGTGGGGCGACGAAATCGGCGACGCATTCGGCGCCGGCGGTCTCGGTCTCTCGGGTATCGGTGAAGGTGGCGGCGGCCGGGGCGAAGGTATCGGTCTCGGCAATATCGGGACCCTCGGCCACGGTGCCGGCACCGGGACGGGTCAGGGTTTCGGCGCGGGCCACGGGCGCCTGGGCGGCTCGCACGCGACGCGTGCCCCGAAAGTGCGCATGGGTGCGACCACCGTCAGCGGCCGTCTGCCGCCCGAGGTCATCCAGCGCATCGTCCGCCAGAACTTCGGCCGCTTCCGGATGTGTTACGAGAAGGGCCTCGGACGCAATCCGAACCTGCAAGGACGCGTTTCGGCGCGCTTCGTCATCGGGCGCGACGGCTCGGTTTCGAACGTGTCGAACGGTGGCTCCGATTTGCCGGATAGCGCTGTCGTCAGCTGCGTGCTTTCCGCCTTCTACGGGCTGAGCTTCCCGCAGCCGGAAGGCGGTATCGTCACGGTGGTCTATCCGATCATGTTGTCGCCGGGCTGAGGCGGGACGCGAGAGCGCCCGGACGTGCCGTGCACCCGAGGCTTTGCCTCGGGTCATGGTCGGCCCGAAGCGAACGGACGGGAGCCAAGGCGGAGCGCGACCGCGACGGAAGCGGGCGCGTCAGCGTCGAGAAGCGGAAGGTGCGGGCCGCGCCGGGACACACTGGCGCGGCCCGTCTTCGTTTGGAGACGACACGCGCGCTCACGGAGCGCGGGTGTGGGGAGCGGGCGCGCCGCAAACGGGATTCGGGGCCATGCGGCATCGGCGTCGTGCGGCTCGACGCGATAGCCGAGCGCGTCATGCGCACGGAAGAAACACCCGGATGTAGAGGGCTTTTGCTGGGCCTTTCCGGCGAGTTCCACCTTTACTTCATGGCCCGCGTGCGCCTATGCTCGGTGCCTCTTGCGCCACCACTCTATTTGTTGCGACGAGGTGGGCGAGCTTGGAATCTTCTGCTCCGAGCCAAGCAAGAAACGACCGCCCCGCATCGACATCGAGAGCGCCGAAGAGCCCCCGCGGGGGAGTAGAGAGAGGTAGAGCTTGCGATGAATCTCTGGAAGCTGACCAACGTTGCCGTCCTCGCCCTGGGTTTCGCGGCCGCCGGATGTAGCCGCAGCCACATCGAAGCGATCAACCTCGCGAACGAGGGCGATCAGTCGGTGAAGGTAAACGTGGAGGGCGCGATCCAGAAGTACGAGCAGGCGGTTCAGCTTGCGCCGACGAACCACCGGATTCTGTGGAAGCTCGCGGCTGCGTACGAGAAGAAGGAAGACTGGGACAAGATGGCGGCGACTCTCTCTCGCGCCGTCCAGGTTGCCCCCGATTTCGCGACGTACTGGTACAAGCGTGGTCTCGCGCTCGTCAACCAGGCGGAAGCCGGAAACCCGGATGCTTACGAGCAGGCTAAGGAGCCGCTCAAGAAGTGCATCGAGAAGGATCCGAACATCGCCGAGTGTTACTTCCTCCTCGCCGAAGCGTTCTTGTGGACGGACGACGAGCAAGCGGCGCTCGAGCACTACCACAAGGCGATCGATCACGACCCGACGGTGTCGTTCTTCTACCCGCCGCTCGCGGAGCTCTACATCACGTTGCGCGAAGTCGACGAGGCGGAGCAGGTGCTGAAGGAAGGCACGAAGCTCGTGCCGCCGAGTGAGAGGAACAACCCGAAGATCTACGCCATGTACGTGCTCCTCGGGAACGTGGCGCAGCTCAAGCGCGACAAGGCGGCGCAGCTCGCGGCCATGGAGCGCGCCGAGCAGTTCGCGGGCGACGAGCATCCGGAGTTCGCATTCAACTTGGGCAGCACTTACGCCGTCATGGATCCGCCGCAGAAGGAGAAGGCGGTCCGGCTGCTCGAGCAGTTCACGAAGCGGGTATGCCGGGGCGCTGCTTCCGCGAAGTTCAAGGAGCAGTGCGAGACCAGCGCGTCGCTGATCCAGAAATTGGGACAGTGACCAGGACGCGAATGACGACGATTCGAGGGAACGTCTTCAGATATCGAGTCTTGCGTGAAGAGCACCGTGGCCTTCTCGGAGGCATGCGGTTCCTCAGAGTGATCCTCCCCGCATTCGCCGCGCGCGACGGGGCACTTCGTCGTCACCACGAGTTCGAGAGCCGAGGCAGGCGGGGGATGTGGTTGGAACCGAGCTACATCCCCGAAGAGCGCCGAGGCGTCAGTTTGTCCGAGGGAGCATGGACCTAGAGCAGCGACTTAAGCAGCTTGAGGGCTTGCACGACTGGAATGGGGTCGTCGAGGCGCTCGAGCAGGGCATCATCGCGACCGAGGAGGCCGACAAGAAAGCCGAGTACCACCTGCGCCTCGGACGGCTCCTCCACACGCGTTTCTTGCAGGGCGTGCGCGCCCTGAAGCACTTCCAGGACGCTTACAAGCTCAACCCCACGTACTCCGCCGCCCTGGGCGAGGCCCGAGCCATCTACTGGGAGCTCGGCAAGCTCAACATGGTGCAGAAGCTCCTCGAGCTTCAGCTCAAGAACGCGGAGGACGCGTCGGCGCGCGTGGCGCTGTTCTCCGAGCTCGGCGACGTGCTCTTCGACATGGGGGATCACGAGCGGGCCGCCCAGAACTACACGAGAGCCATCGAGCTCTCGAACGGTGATTCCGATTTGACGGAGCGCCTCTTCGACGCCGAGCTCGGTGCGGGGGAGTGGGAAGAGCGTATCGCGGCGTTGCTCCGGCAAGCACACGAGGCTTCCAGCCGAAGCGCGAAGAGCGCTCTCTTCCTCCGTGCAGCGCGCATCGCCCGGCGGTTCGCTCCGGAGGAGGTCGAAGGGATTCTCGCGCGCGCGTATGCTGCGGATCCGACGAACCGGCACGTCGCGGCGCTCTACGAGGGACTGCTCGTCGAGAAGGAGCGTACGGACGTCATCCTCGAGACGCAGCGCGAAGCGCTGAAGGGCGCGGAGACGCCCGCGGAGCGCGCGGCGTTTGCCAGCGACTTCGGGGCGCGCTGGGCGCTCCGGCACCAGAACGCCGAGCTCGGCGTCCAGTTCATGGAAGAGAGCTTGCGCACCGATCCGGCGCGCCAAGAGGCGTTCACCTATTTGCGCGACGTGCTCGGCGCGCGCGGGGGCGAGTGGGATCGGCTCATCCGTCTCGCTGACGAGCTCTCGGATCGTTCTTCGCTCGGCCCTTCCTCGACGCACCTGCTCGCCCAGGCGGGCATGATCGCGTGGAAGCAGCGGGGCGACCTGGTCAGCGCCCGACGCTTCTTCGAGCGGCTTGCGTTGATCGACTCGGAGAACCCGGCGCTCGTCGCGTTCGAGTCGCAGATCGGCGAACGCCTCGTTCAAGCGGCACCGCAGGCGGTGCTGGCGACGGCCGTCGGCGCAGAGGCGACCGTCACGGTCGAGGACGCGGTGCCTGGTTCCGGCACGAGCGCGCCCGAAGCGATTTCGGCGGTGCGTACGCAGAGCGAGCCGGAGTCCGCGACGCAAGCCGCGGGGACACACGAGCCCGAGCCCACGCCCGAGCCTGAGCCGGAACCCGAGCCCGAGCCTCCGGCACCAGCCGTCGACGAGGCGTTGGTCGCCGAGCTCCGGGGCAAGCTCAAGCAGCAGGAAGCGGCCAGGCGTTACCACGAGTACGTAAAGACGCTGATCGCGTTGGCCGACGCCGTGGGGGATCCCGCGGAGCGTGAGGAGCTCTACGGCAAGGCCGCCGAGCTCTACGCGACGAAGTTCGCGAACCAGGCGGAGGCGGTGAAAGCGTACGAGAAGGTTCTCGACGTCAATCCGCTCAATCGCACTGCGATTCAGTACCTGCGCGAAATGTACGAAAAGCGCAGGGACTGGGAGAAGCTGATTCACCTCAGCGTGCGCGACGCGGAGACGCTGCCACCCGGGCCAGAGCGAGCCGAGCGGTTCAAGCAAATCGCTGGGCTCGCGACCGAGCGCGTGAAGAAGCCCGACGTGTGCATTCAGCTCTGGAACGTCGTGCTCGAGAACGAGCCGGACGACGTGGACGCGCTCGGTGCGCTCTCGCAGCTCTACGACCGCGCGCGCGACTATACCCGGCTCGCGGAGGTGCTCGAGCGGCTCGCGGAGCTCACCGACGATATCGGCACCAAGGTCGAGCTTTTGAGCAAGCTCGGTCAGGTTACCGGCGATCGCCTCAAGGACGATGAGCGAGCGGTGGAGGCGTACCGCACGCTGCTCACGCTCCAGCCCGACGATCGGCGCGCCCAGGAACAGCTCAAGAAGCGCTACGTGACGCTCGGGCGGTGGGACGACCTCGAAGTGTTCTACGCCGAGAGCGGCAAGTGGGACGAGTTCATCCGCGTGCTCGAGAGCAACGAAGCGCGCGCGACGGACGATCAGCAGCGCATCGGCATGCTGATGAAGATCGCCGAGCTCTGGGTGACGCAGAAGGGCAAGCTGGATCGCGCCGCCCGCTCGTACGAAAAAATACTGAACCTCGACCCGGCCAACCTGGCTGCCGCCGAGCGCCTCATCCCGATTTACGCCAACGCGAACAACCCCCGCGGGTTGTGCGGGGCGCTCGAAGTCCGGCTCGGGCACGTCCAGGATGCGGAAGAACGCCTCGGCATCCTCCGGGAGACCGCGACGCTCTACGAGACGCGCCTGAACGACAAAGCGAAGGCATTCGAGCGCTATCTCGAGGCGTTCGAGCTCGCTCCGGCGATCGAGCAGAGCCAGGGTGACCTCGAGCGCTCGGCGGCTGCCACGGGACGCTGGGAAGACGTGGTGCAGGCGTACCGTCGCGCGATCCAGCGCTGTGAAGACGAGCGCGACGTGTCGGCAGCCAGCTTTCTCCGACTGCGACTCGGCCGCGTGCTGGTCGAGGAGCTGGGCCGCGTCGAAGAGGCGCTCGTCGAGTACCGCGCCGTTTACGACAGCGAGCCGGAGAACGAGAACGCGCTCGCGGCGCTCGAGGGCCTCTACCGGCAGGCCGAGCGCTGGCGAGAGCTGCTCGACGTGTACGAGCGCAAGCGGGAGCTCGCGAGCTTTCCGGACGATCGGCGGCCGATTCTCTTCGAGATCGCAGCGCTCTACGAGCAGGCGCTTTCGGATCCGGCTCGCGCGATCGAAACGTACGCCGCGGTGCTGGAGGATTTCCCCGAGGACACCCAGGCGCTCTCTGCCCTGGATCGGCTGTACCGCGCCACCGAGCAGTGGGATCGCTACGCGGACGTCATCCGGCGTCGCATCGAGCTCGAGGCGGAGGTGCCGGTACTGGTCGACCTCAAGTTCCGCCTGGCCGAGGCGGAGCACGAGCGCCTCGGTGACGCGGCGGCCGCGCTCGAGAACTATCGTGAGATTCTGTTCCTCGATCCCGATCACGAGGGGTCCCGCGTGGCGCTCGAGGCCCTGCTCGAGAACGGGGATCTCCGGGGTGAGGCGGCGGCAATCCTCGAGAGCATCTACGAGGCTCGCGCCGATTTCGCGAAGCTCATCGGGGTGCTCGAGATCCTCGCCAAGACGGCGAACGATCGGGATCGTCGCGTCGAGCTCCTCCGCAAGATCGCGGCGACGGCCGCCTTGCAGCTCGGGGCGCCCGATCGCGCGCTCGAGGCGCAAGCCCGTGCCGTCAAGGAAGACCCGGGCCTGCTCGAGGCGCGGGCGGAACTCGAGGCGCTCGCCGAACGGGCGGGGGCTTGGGATCGCCTGATAGAGATCTATGCCGACGTGGCGGGCGAGCTCGACGATCCGGAGCTCGCTCGTCAATACTGGCTGCGACTCGCGACCATCCAGGAGCACCGAGGGCTGGTCCTCGAAGCCCGGAAGAGCTACGAGCGCGTGCTCGCCGTCAACGCGAACGACGACGAGGCGCTCCAGGCCATGGATGCGCTCTTCCGCCGGACCGGGCACTGGGAAGAGCTCGTCTCGGTGTACCGACGGCGTGTCGACCTCACGCTCGACGGGCGTGAACGCGAGGCGCTCTATGCGCAGATGGCGCAGATCTACGAGGAGAAGCTCGCCAAGCCGGACGAGGCGGTTCACGCCTATCGCGAGGTCCTCGCGCTCGATCCGACGAGCCAGCTCGCCCTGAGCGCGCTCGACGGATTGTTCACGCGCCTCGGCATGTGGGGCGAGCTCGCCGAGAACCTCGAGATCCAGCTCGGCCTCGCGGACACGGACGAAGGCCAGATCGTGCTGATGCTGCGCCTGGCCGCGCTGCGCGAGCGCGAGATGGGTCAGGTCGAGGCGGCGATCGAGGGGTATCGTCAGGTCCTCGATCGCGATCCGGAGAACGCGACGGCGCTGGAGGCGCTCGAGCGCCTGGGCGGCGAGCCCCGCCACGCGCTCGCCATCGCCGAGATCCTCGAGCCGCTCTATCGCAATCGGGGAGATTGGCAGCGCCTGATCAACGTCTACGAGGTGCAGGTCGCTCGCGCCGACGATCAGCAGCGTCGGGTCGAGCTTCTGCACCAGATCGCGAGCCTGTACGAGGATGCGGCGGGCAACGTCGGCGCAGCGTTCGACACGATGGCGCGCGCTCTGGCGGTCGATCCCGCGAACGAGGCGACGTCGCAGGCACTCGATCGCCTCGCGCGTTCCACGGGCCGCTTCCACGACCTCGCCCGCACGTTCGAAGAGCTCGCTGCCGCGGAGAACGACCCCGAGCTCGCGACGCTGCTCTATGCGTCCGCGGCCCGCGTGTACGAGACGGACGTGGGCAGTCCGGAGCGCGCGATCGACTTGTACGGCAAGGTCCTCAAGATCGATCCACGCAACATCAACGCCACCGAGTGCCTACAGATGCTGTACCAGGCCTCGGGGCAGTACGCCGAGATGTCGCGCGTGCTCCAGCACAAGGCGGAGATCCTCGACGACATCGACGGAAAAAAGGACGCGCTGTTCCGCGCCGCGATGCTCGAGGAGGAAGTCCTCGCTCGCCAGGAAGAGGCGATCGCCGTCTACCTCAAGGTCCTCGACGTCGACGGCGAAGACCTGCGCAGCGTCGATGCGCTGATCCGACTTTATCTCGGCCTGTCGCGCTGGGCGGATCTGCTCACCGTTTACTCACGGAAAGCCGATCTCGTCCTCGACCCCGAGGAGAAGAAGCTCATCCTGTACCAGGTGGGCGCGGTCTACGAGCGCGAGCTCCGGGACGTGGAGCGCGCGATCGACAGCTATCAGCGCGTGCTCGAGCTCGACCCGGACGACCTCACCGCGCTCGGGCGCCTCGATGTGCTCTACCAGACGGCGGGGAACTACCAGGAGCTCCTCAGCGTGCTGCAGCACGAGGCCGAGCTCACCACCGATCCCTCCGAGGCGGTCAGCTACCAGTATCGGATCGCCGAGCTCTACGAGAAGCACCTCGGCGACCTCGATCGTGCGGTGGAGCTCTACCGCGACATCCTCCATCTCGAGCCGAGTCATCAGCCCACGCTGGCAGCGCTCGAGGGCATCAAGGGCGGGGAGGCCAATCCGCTGGCCGCAGCCGCGGTCCTCGAGCCGGTCTACGACGCGATGGGCGAGTGGCAGAAGCTCATCAGCGTTCTCGAGGTTCAGGCGCGCTTCGCGCAGGACCCGTTCACGCGCGTCGACCTCTTGCACCGCATCGCCCGGTTGTACGAGGAGAGCCTCGGCGATCACGCACGCTCGTTCGAGACGTACGCCCGAGCGGTCGAGATCGACAGTCAGAACGAGGATACGCTGGGCGCCCTCGAGCGCCTCGCGATGTTGATCGAGCGCTGGCCCGCGGTCGCGGAGCTGTACGATCGCGAGCTCGACAAGCTCGAGGGGACCACCGAGCACGACCGGTTCGTGGATCTCGCGTTGCGCGTCGCGCAGGTGTACGAGGTCCAGCTCGACAACGTGAACGAGGCGGTCGGCCGCTATCGCCGCGTGCTCGAGCACGATCCGGAGAACCAGAGCGCGGTGCGCGCCCTCGATCGGCTCTTCATGCAGACCGAGCGCTGGGCGGATCTCGCGGAAATTCTCGCCCGCGAGGCGGAAATCGGTCAGTCGCCGGACGAGATCCTCGAGTTCAAGTATCGACTCGGTCAGGTCTATCAGCAGAAGCTCGGTGACCTCGATCGCGCGATTCAAGCCTACCGCGAGGTGATCAGCGCCGCACCGGAGCACGCCGATACGCTCGCTGCGCTCGAGGGATTGTTCGAGTCGGGCGCCGGGCAGCTCGCCGTCGCCGAGATCCTGGAGCCGCTGTACCAGGCGACTTCGGAGTGGGAGAAGCTGATTCGGGTGCGGGAGGCACAGCTCGCGCACGCGACGGATCCCGATCAGCGCATCGGCATGTACCACCGCATCGCGGAGGACGCCGAGGAGCGCCTGATCGATCCCGCCCTGGCGTTCACCGTCTACGTTCGCGCGCTCAAGGAGAGCCCGCTCGACGAGCGGACGGGCGAAGAGCTCGAGCGGCTGGCGGCCACCCTCGACGGCGGGTGGGAGCACCTCGCGAATGCGTATGCGGACGTGCTCAGCACCGAGCAGATCGAGTCGGCGACGCTCGCCGTGGTCGGCAAGCGGCTCGCGCGCGTCTTCGAGGAGGAGCTCGCCGACGTCGGCAAGGCGGAGGAAACCTATCGGTACGTCCTCACGCTCGTGCCGAACGAGCGTGACGCGCTCGCCAACCTCGATCGCATCTACAGCTCCCTCGAGCAGTGGCCGGAGCTGGCCGCGGTGCTGGAGCAGCGAGCGGAGGCTGCGGAGGACGATCGCGAGAAGGTCGACCTCTACACGCGCCTCGGTGCCGTGTACGAGGAGCGGCTGGGCCAGGTCGAGAACGCGGTCCGCGCTTACCGGGAGATCTTCGACAAGCTTGAGCCGAACAACGACGACGCCATCCTCGCTCTCGGACGCATCTACGAGCAGACCGAGAACTTCGGCGAGCTCGAGCGCGTCTACCAGCGCGAGCTCGAGAACGCCGTCGGGGACGTCCAGGAGGCCGAGATCCGCGCGAAGATGGCGCACTTGGCCGCCGACCGGCTCGGCAACATCGAAGGCGCGATCGAGGGCTGGAAGCGCGTGCTCGACCTCCGCGGCGAAGACCGCGAGGCACTCGCCGCGCTCGCGGGCCTCTACGAGCAAAAGGGGAAGTGGGCGGAGCTCACCGACGTGCTCGAGCGCCACTTCGACATCGCGGAGAGCGACGAGGAACGAGTCAACATCCTCACGCGGCGGGCGCGCCTGTTCGCCGATCGGCTCAACCGCGACGACGAAGCGCTCGAAACCTGGCAGCGTGTGCTCGACATCGACTTTTCGAACGTCGCGGCGCTCCGCGCCATCGCGCACGTCTGGAGGACCCGTCAGGACCCGAACGAGCTCGTGGCAGCGCTCCACGCGACCATCGATCGCGCGGCGGCGCTCCTCGACGCCGAGGAGCTCGCGGCCATCCACCGTGAGCTCGGCAAGACCTATGGGTCCGTGCTGAACCAGCCCTTCGAGGCGGCCGACGCCTGGCGCCGGCTGCTCGAGGTCGATGCCGGTGACTTCGAGGCGATGGCCGAGCTCGAGCGGATCTACCGCGAGGACGAGCGCTGGGTCGACGTCGTGGGCGTGAAGATGCAGCGCGCGGCTGCGCTCGCGGAGCCCGCGGAAAAGATCGCCGAGCTCCTCCAGGTCACCGAGATCTGGAAGAAGGAGATCAACGACTACGACCAGGCGACCACGGCGTTCCAAGAGATCCTCGCGATCGACCCGGCGCACGTCGAGTCGTTCGAGGCGCTCGAACGCCTGCACACCGCCGCCGGTCGTTGGGAGAATCTGATCGAGCTGTATCTCAATCGGCTCGACACGCGCGAAGACGTCGCGGAGCGCAGCGATCTCTTGCGGCGAATCGCGCGCGTCTTCGACGAGCAGCTCGCGGATCAGAATCAAGCGTTCGATGCCCTCGTGAACGCCTTCGCCGAGGACTTCTCGGACGACGAAACCGCTCGGTACCTCGAGCGAATGGCTCAGGCGACGAATCGCTGGAGGGAGCTCATCGAGACCGCGAACTCGTGGCTTCCCGAGCAGACGGACCCGAAGCGGAAGATCCAGATCTGCCTTCGACTCGGCAAGTGGTACGGCGAGGATCTCGGGCACCCCGAGTACGCGCAGCCCTTCTATCAGCAGATCATGGCGCTCGACCCGAACAACGTTCAGGTCTTGCGTCAGATCGCGGCCATTCATCGCATGGCCGGGCAGTGGCAGAAGGTCGGCGAGACCCTGACGCGGGCATACGAAGTTGCCGTCGCGAACGAGGACCGCAAGGCCGTGTTGCTCGAGCTCGGTGAGCTGCTCGAGCGGCACATGGCGCAGGCGGAGCAGGGAATCGCCTACTACCGGCGGGCCCTCGAAATCGATCCGCTGTACCTGCCAGTGCTCACGGCTCTCGAGCGCATCTACGAGGAGCGCCGTGAGCACTCCGAGCTCGTCGAGGTCCTCACGAGCAAGGTGAAGGCGCTCGGGCAGTCGGATCAGGTCGCGAGCTACAAGCTCAAGGTCGCGAAGCTCTACGAGACGGAGCTCGGCGATCTGTCGAAGGCGGGCACGATGTACCGTGACGTCCTCGACCTCGACGGCGGGAGCTTGCCCGCCCTGCGCGGGCTCGAGCGCATCTCCGAGCGGACGGAGGACTGGCCCGAGCTCGTCTCGGTGCTGGAGCGCGAGCTCGACGTGGTCGAGACGGAGCGCGAGCGCGTCGAGATCCTGGTCAAGGTCGCGCAGATCCAGGAGGAGCAGTTCCTGAAGTTCGACGTCGCGGCGCAGCGGCTCGAGCAGGCTCTCGAGATCTTCCCCGCCGAAGAGCGCGCCTACGTCGCGCTCGCGCGCTGCTACCGCCGGCTCAAGCAGTGGCTCGACCTCATCAACACGTACGAGCGGCACATCAACGAGGCCGCGACCTCGCCGACGAAGGTCGAGCTCTATGGGCAGATCGCGACGATCTACTCGGACGAGGTGGGCGATCTCGACCGCGCCATCGACGCGTACCGGGCGATCGTCGACATCGACGACACCAACGTGCCGGCGCTCGAAGCCCTGAGCCGTCTCTACGAGAAGCAGGGAGACGCCGCACAGGCCATCGACGCGATGACGCGTGTCGCCGAGCTCACGACCGACGGGAAGCAGCGCGTCGAGATGTTCTACCGCATCGGGCGCGCCCTCGAGGAGAAGCTCGGTGATCGCCTGCAGGCGCAAGAGCGCCTCGAGATGGCGCTCGATCTCGACCCGGCGCACCTTCCCACGCTGGCGGCGCTGCGAGCGATCGCCATCGAGGAGGCCGATTGGGATCGAGCGGCCCGGTACCTCGAGCAGGAACAGCTCAACACTCAGTCTCCCCGGGCGCGAGCGAAGCTGCTCGTGGAGCTCGGCCGACTCCGTCGCGAGATGCTCGGCGAGCACGATCTCGGCATCCAGGCCTACGAGCTCGCGATCCAGTGCGACGAGGACTGCGAGGAGGCGGCGCTTCCCTTGCTCGAGGAGTACGTGCAGACCGAGCGTTTCCGCGAAGCGGAGCCGCTCGCAGAGATGCTCGTCAAAAAGAGCAAGGGACGGGATCGCGGCGAGCAGCACAACCTGAACAAGCTGCTCGGAAGGGTGCACGCCGCGCTCGGCAACCACGAGCGCGCGCTCAAGGCCTACCAAACCGCGAACCAGCTCGACCTCACGGACCAGGAGAGCATCCGGGGCATCGCCGACATGGCCTACGAGCTCCGGGAATGGGCGACCGCGCTCACGAACTATCAGAAGGTCCTCACCGCGCTCTCCGAGCAGGACCTCGATGCTCGCACCGACGTGTATTACCGCCTGGGCTGCATCAAGCGCGAACAAGGGCAGTCACGCCAGGCGATCAACAACTTCGAGAAGGCGCTCGGGCTGAACCCCGAGCATCGCCCGACGCTCGAGGCGTTGGTCGACATCTACGCGAAGAACAAGGACTGGAAGCAGGTCGCCGCCTACAAGCGGCAGATCCTCGACTCGGTCGTCGATGGCGACGAGCGCTACACGATCCTGAACGAGATCGGGGAGATCTGGTCGGAGCGCGAGAGCAATCCACAGAAGGCCATCGAGGCTCTCGAGGAGGCGCTCGAGCTCAAGCCCCGCGACCACGTGCTCTTGCACAAGCTGCTGCAGCTCTACCAGGCCGCTTCGAGCTGGCAGAAGATGGTCGAGACGCTCGACGCGATCGCCAGCTTCGAGGAGAGGCCGGAGATCCGCGCGCGGTACGTCTTCACCCAGGCCCAGATCTACCGTGACAAGATTCAGGATCTGGACCGTGCGGTCGAGCTCTTCAACGAGGCGCTCGATCTGCACCCCGGGTACCTCGAGGCGTTCGAGCGCATCAACAAGGTGCTCACGCAGCAGAAGAACTGGAAGGCGCTCGAACGCTCTTACCGCAAGATGCTGCATCGCATCGCGGGCAAGGGGAACACGGAGCTCGAGCACACGCTCTGGCACCAGCTCGGGCTCGTCTACCGGGATCGTCTGCAGCAGACGGACTCCGCCATCGAGGCGTTCAAGATGGCGGCAGCAACGCGGTCCGAGCAGACGCTCGTGCACCAGATCCTCGCCGAGCTCTACGAGGTCAGCGAGCGTTGGGACGACGCGATCGGGGAGCAACGCGTGCTCCTCGCGAGCGACCCGCTCAACATCGAGGCCTACCGGTCGCTCTATCGGCTGTACCTGCAGAAGCAGGCGTACGACGAGGCCTGGTGTATCGCGGCGGCGATGGCCTTCCTCAGGAAGGCCGATCCGGAGGAGAACCGGTTCTTCGAGGACTACCGCCCACAGGGCATGCTCGGGGTCCGAGGGCGGCTCTCCAACGAGTCGTGGGTGAAGCACCTCTTCCACCCCGACGAGAACCTGTACGTCTCGAAGATCTTCGAGATGATCGCGCCCGCGGCGCTCCAGGCGAAGGCGGCCCAGCTCCAGGCTCAAGGCAAGGTCCCGGTGCTGGACAAGCGCTTCCGCCAGGACCCCGCGACCTCCACCGTGACGTTCGCCAAGACGTTTGGCTGGGCGGCACAGGTCCTCGGGATCCAGCCGCCCGAGCTCTACGTTCGAAACGACGTGCCGGGTGCCATCGTGGCCGTGCCCGCGATCCCGCCCGCCTCGGTTGCCGGACAGACCGTGCTCACGGGCTTCAGCCCGCAAGAGCTCGCGTTCATGTGCGGCAAGCACCTCGCGTACTATCGCGGCGAGCACTACATCCGGACGCTCTTCCCGACCCAGGCGGAGCTCACGGTGATGCTCTTCGCCGGTGTCGCGATCGCGTCGCCGAGCACGCCGATGCCGCAGGACATGGCGGCGCAGATCGCAGCGACCGCGCGGGAGCTCGCCAAGTACATGCAACCCATGCAGGTCGAAGGACTGCGCATGGTGGTGAAGCGCTTCATCGACGAGGGTGCCAAGGCGAACATCAAGCGTTGGAACCAAGCGGTCGAGGTCACGGCCTGCCGTGCCGGCCTCGTCGTGTCCGGCGATCTCGACATCGCGAAGAAGATCCTCGGGGCAGAGCCGCAGCTGCCCGGCGATCTCTCCGCCGCGGACAAGATGAAGGAGCTCTTGCTCTACTTCACGAGCGAAGACTACTTCGAGGTCCGTCGCCAGCTCGGCATCGTCATCGAGACGGGCTGAGTGCCGTCGTGAGATTCGGCTCCGCCGGAGTGATTTCGGCGGAGCCGCTCCAAGCACGCCGATCAGTTTGACTGATCGGCGTTCTAGCCTTGGTTTGGGGGGGCGGCTCGCGCCGCCCCTCCCCGCCGAAGTGAACTAAAGTGAATTCGGGGGGCCCCTCCCCACGCGGGCACTCTGCGCGACACTTTTTCGGCATATATCGGCGCGTTCCTAGCCGCTTGTCGCTCTAGGCCATCGCTCAGCACGCGCTCAGCGACCCACGGGATCGAAGAGCAGGCGGAGACCGGCCGTGAAGATGCCGTAGACGCTCGCACCACGACCGGTGGGCGGATCCGTGAACGTGCCCAACGTGAGGCCGGCATACGGGCCGAAGCCGATCTGACTGAGCGCGTACCAGTCGGCGCCGAGCTCGAGGCGGAGCCAGTCGAGTCCCGAGGTGTCACCGAGCTCGTCCGTGGACAGGTGTCGCAGCGCGACGGCCACGGATGCCCATGGGTCGAAGCGGGTGCCCTGGACGAGGTGATAGCGGAGGAATGGGCCGCCGGCGAAGCTCGAGGCGCCGCAGCGAGCACAGCGATCGCCGTCGGAGAACGCCGTGTACTCCCCGAAAAGGCCGAGCTCGACATGGCGCCCGATGCCGTAGCCGATCTGGAGTTGACCCCCGAAGCCCACCTCGGCGACGTCGCTCAGATCCAGCTCGGCATCGAGCTCGCCGAACGGGACCGCGACCAACCCGCTCGCCGCGAGACGGAGCCGCCCGCCTATCATGTCGCTTGCGGCGGGGATGCCAGCGGAGGACTCGGTGGCCGGCTCCGCTTGCGCCGGCGTGTCCGCGCCCTCCGGTTGAGCGAACGCGGGGAGCGGCACGGCGAGCGCGGCAATCGCGACGAGGTGGCGCACGGGGGCCTTCTACTCCATGTGGTCCGTCGGGCAACGCGGATTCGATCTCGAGCCGCGCCGAGGCCGGAAACTGGCGCGCGCAGCTGCCGACCAAGCCTGGCATGGACGGCGATCACACGGTATCGGACGAATCGGCCAGCCATACGGCGATCTTGAATCGGACGAAGGTTTCCGGGCCCTGGGTGCTCGAAGTGGGGGCTCCCGAGGGGGGATCTTCGCTCGTGCTCCGCGTGGGAGACCGGATTGTCCTGGGTAGCGGGCCGAACGCAGACGTGCGGGTCGACGATCCGACTGTCAGCCAGCGCCATTGCGCGCTCGAGGTGTTGGCGGATCGAGTCGTGATCGAGGACTTGCAGTCGCGGAACGGCACGTACGTGGGCGCGGTGCGCGTGAAGCGTGCGGAGGTCGTTGGAGAGAACGGAGAGCTCGTGGTGGGCCGGTCGAGCGTCGTGGTGCGCGCGGGCGGCGCGGACGTGATCCCCGAGCCCGACCCGATTCCGGGCGTGGTGGGGTCGTCGCTCGGAATGCTGCGCGTCTGCGCCGAGGTGCGGCGCCACGCGAAAACGCGCGCACCCGTGCTGCTCCAGG
The DNA here is from genome assembly GCA_964475255.1 of uncultured Sorangium sp. GTDB lineage: Bacteria > Myxococcota_A > Polyangia > Polyangiales > Polyangiaceae > PMG-095. The sequence goes on along the minus strand of CAYYWA010000004.1, from coordinate 23,450 downwards.
GCGAGTCCGGGACCGGGAAGGACGTCATCGCGCGCGCGTTGCATCAGCTCTCGCGCCGCAGCGGCGCGTACGTGGCATTGAACATCGCCGCACTGCCCGAATCCCTGGCGGACGGCGAGCTGTTCGGGCACCGTCGCGGCGCCTTCACCGGAGCGGTGCAAGGGCGGAGGGGCGCCTTCGAGCAGGCACACGGCGGAACCTTGTTCCTCGACGAGATCGCGGACCTCCCGGCTTCGATCCAGGTCAAGCTCCTGCGCGTCGTCGAGGACGGGATGGTGCGCCCGCTCGGCAGTACGGCGCCCGTGCATGCCGACGTGCGCATCGTCTCGGCGAGCTGGGCCGAGCTGCCGGTGCGGGTGCAAGAGGGCCGTTTCCGCGCCGACCTCTACCACCGGCTCTCTACCGTCGTCGTTCGGATCCCTCCGCTTCGGCAGCGCAAGAGCGACATCGCCGAGCTGTCGCGCGTGCTGCTCAAGCGCATTCAGAGTGACGTCGGCGAGAAGCGCCTCACGAGCGCGGCGCTCTCGCGGTTGCTCGCTCATTCGTGGCCGGGCAACGTGCGCGAGCTCGGTAGCGTGCTCTATCGCGCGGCCATGGCCAGCCCCGACGCCGAGATCCGCGCCGTCCACCTGGAGATTCCGTCACAAGAGCCGCGGCGGAACGCGCCGCTCGTCGTGCGCGATGCGCGTCGTCTGCTCGAGGAGCACGGCAACAACGTGAGCCGCGCCGCACGCGCTGCGGGGGTGCCGCGCAGCACGTTTCGATCGTGGCTCTCGCGCGCCGACCGCCGAGGGTGAGCGCTCGGCGAGCTCAGAACTCGCCAATGATAGAGACGCCGCGCTGGCCCGGACCGAGCCACGGCACGACGCGAGCCGTCGCTTTCTTGGGCCCGCTCGCGCCTTCGGTGGTCGTGCGCCCGTCCAAGAAGTAGAGCACCACGGTGCCGATCGCTGCCGCGCCAGCGACGGCGCCGCTCACGATGGCTATCGTGCGGTAGCCGTTGCCCGTGTCGGTGTTGTCGCTGTACTTGGTGCAGGCTCGTTCGTAGCTGGCGGCGCGAATATCGGGGTCGAACTTGAGCATCGTGGCGCTATCGAGCGCAGCGCGCGGGTCGATGCAAAGTCCTGTCGTCGTCGGAATCCCGTCCGTGGCGGCGGCAGCGCGGATCTGCCGGATTACGGAGTCCGCGGAGTCGTAGTTGCTCTTCGCCGCGAGCCCGAAGCCGATGCCGCCGGCGATGCCGGCGAGCGTGAGGCCACCGCCGATCCAGGCCGCAGGCGAGCTCGCGGCCCATTCGAAGAACCCGAGGCGTCGCGACACGCCGTCGTCGTACGAGGGCTCCTCGCTGCTCGGATCGGGAGCGATCTCCGTCGTTGCCCCCGCGGCGGCGCTCGAGCGCGTTGCCTCCCGTCGAGGGCTCGGGAGGCTCGCGATGCGCAACGTGGTGGTTCCGGACTGGCCGGCTCGCACGGTCAGCTCGACGGAGTCTTCGCGGTCGCCCTTGCGGGCGGCGATGGCATGCGTTCCGGGCACGAGATACAGCGGGCCGGGGAGGGGAGAGAGGCCCTCGCGTTGGCCGTTCACGATGATCTCGGCTCCGTCCTCGTCGACGCTCAACGTGATTTCGGCGACTACGGTTTTGGCCGACGCGAGTCCCGCCTCGGCGATCCGCCGCTCTCCGTCCGTGACCTTCCCGCGGTCGCGCAAGAACTCCGCGAAGTGCTTGGCCGCATCGGCTTCGTATCCCGAACGGAGCTCGCTCTGGGCGAGGTTCAGGAGTACGACCGGATGGGGGCGGAGCGCGTATGCCTGGAGGAAGGCGGCTCGCGCCTTGTCGTACAATTCCTGGTCGAAGTACTGCACCCCTTCCCGGAAACGCTCTCGAGCCATCGCGAGGGTGGCTTCGTCATCGGCGCGGCAGGGCACGGGAACGGCGGTCGTGAAGCCGAAAGACAGGGCGGCGCACAACACGCCGGCCGCGAGCCGGTGCGCGCTGGCACGAACCCGGTGCGAACGTCCGCGGATCGGGGGCGTTTCCGGGTGGGTCGTCCTCTGCCCTCCCGGCGGCGGGGATCTGAGCATCGCGATCCTTCTACACTCGGTCCGGCCAGATCGAAAATGCGATCAGAACGGGGTGTCTCGGACGATCACGCTCTTCTTCCGCTTGCTCGGCTCCTCCGCCGTCGACCGCGTGGACGCGGCGCTTCGGCTCTCGCGCTTCGTGGTCGTCCCGGCTTCCTTTTCTTGGCGCTTTTCTGCTGTCGAGCGACGCGGGGCGTCGGCGTCCTTGTCCTTGGCGCGCGCCTCGCTGGTATCGGCCGTTGTTCGCGAGGGGGCGGTGCGGCCGGAAGGTTTGTTGCTGCCCGCCTCCGAGCTCGCCACTTCGGCTTCTGTCGGCAGCGCCTCGACGGAGACGGGCTCGGGCTCGGGTTCCGACGCGGTCGCCGGTGGCGGGGGCGGGACGTGGAGCGCGGCCGCCGGAGGCATCGTCTCAACCGGGGTCGCGACGTCCTCGGGCGTGGCGTCGTTCGGGCTCGGCTTCGACTCGAGCGCCCCAAGCCCGGCAACGGCCGCGCCCGCCAGACCCGCGGCGACCAGCGCCGCTGCAGCGAAGCGAGCGCGACGCCTGCGTCGGTTGGGGAGCGCCGCACGAATCGCTTCTTCCAGCGCGCGCGAGCCCGGGACGGTCGCGGCGTGCCGTCGGGCCTTGAGGCGCGCGCGTCGGGCCGCCTCTTCCTCGGCCGCGGCGGCTTCACCGGCGCGAAGCATCTCCTGATCGACGACGACGGCGGGAGTGTCCGGCGCCTCCTTCGGAACGTACGCCTTCGCGACGCCAGTCGGCTTCGCGGCGCTCGGTGAGGACCCCGGCTCGGGTCGTGCGCTCACGGCCGCCCGAGGCGGCGAGGGAGTCGACGTGCGCGGGCGAGACTTGGAGGCGGCAGGCGGGGCCTCGGAGAGCGCTTGGCGCGACGGGCGCTGATGAACCGGCGGCTGGGTGGTGCGGTCGCTGCGCTCGACGGGGGGCGAAGGCGAGCGCGTTCCCGATTGCAAGGCGGCCGGTTCGGGGGCGAGCGCCGCCGGTGCGGGGACGCCCATGAGCGTCTTCTTCGGAGTCGCTGCGGCTCCATTCGCCACACTGGACGACGTGGCGCCCGGAGCGCTGCTCGCCGCCTTGCTCGGCCTCTCGGAGCCGGGGCGAGCCGAGCCGTTGACCGGAGCGGTTGGCCCCGCCGGTTCCGGGGGAGGGGCTTCCCAGCTCGGTCGGAATAGCGCCGCGAGCCGCTCTGCCTCTTCGGGGTCGAGCGAGCCGCCGCCCGACGCCGCTTCGTTCGGGCTTTTTGCCATCCGGTTGAGAACCAGGCTAGCACCGGGAACAGCGGAAGCGCAATTCACCCTCCTCCACCGTTGGGCTCGAGTTTGCCCGCATCCGCCCGTTTCCATGAGTTGCTCGGGTGCGCAGACCGTCCCTTTCATCGTTAATCCTCTTTATGGTCGTCAGCGCATGTCGTGATTCCTCACGAAATGCGCTCCCGGAGACCACGGTCGGTCCGGAATTCCCCGTATCGACGGCGGCCCCTCATCCGGACGGCCGGCGAGGCGTTCCTGCGGGAAGCCGCGCGCCCGAGGGTTCGTCACGACCGGGGACGCCGGGCGGCGGCATGGAGAGCGAGGCGGGCGTGGTCGAGTCGCTCGGTTCCGAGGCCGCGATCGTTCGGCCCTCGCGCGCGGATTCGGAATCGGGCCTCGCGCGCGTGTTGGAGGTGGAGCGATACGGAGCGGAGGATTCGGCGCGAGTGGTCGTCCACGCATCGCGCGAGGTCCCGTTTCGCTTGGGCACGTTCGAGCCTGGCGGGCCGTCACCGCGCGTGTTCGTCGACCTGCTCGACTCGACACTCGAGGGTCCGATCGAGCATCGGCTCTCCGGTCTCGTGCGGCGTGTTCGACTGAACAGGGCGGGCGAAGACGGTGTGCGCGTGGTGCTCGATCTCGCGCGACCGGCCAATCCACGCGTGTTCTATCTGCTCGAGCCGTTTCGGCTCGTCATCGATGTCTCCGCGGCGCGCGCGGACGACCCCGTCGCTTCCGGTCGGCGCAGAGTGGAGCGCGTGGTGCTGGATCCTGGGCACGGAGGGCACGATCCGGGCGCAATTGGTCCGAGCGGGCTGCGCGAAAAAGACGTCACGCTCGACATCGCACATCGCACCGCCCCGATTCTCGCTCGCGAGCTCGGCGTCACGACTCTGCTCACCCGAGACGGTGATACCTCCCTTCCACTGCACGAGCGCATCGCACGCGCCAACGGCTTCAACGCGGACCTCTTCATCTCCATTCACTGCAACGCGAGCGAGGAGCGGGGAGGCAAGGGCGTGATGACCTTCGTTTTCGACGCGGCGCGCGAGGAGGTGGCAGAGCGCATCGCGGAGCGTGAGAACGCGGCATCGCGCGCCGCGGCAGCCGAGCTGCTCGACGTGCTCCGGCGCGCCTCGGCGCTTCCGAACCAAGAAGCGTCGCTGCACTTCGCCGGTCTGCTGCAACGCGCCGCGATGAGCTCCCTCCGGAGCGGCTACCCGGACATCCCGAATGGCGGGGTGAAGCGGGCCGGGTTCTACGTCCTCGCCGGAGCGCGGATGCCGGCCGTGCTTTTCGAAACGTCGTTCATCTCGACCGAGCGGGGGGAGGCGCGTTTCGGTACGGAGGAGTTCCGCCAACGGCTCGCTGACGCGATCGTGAACGCGATTCGCGCCTACCGTGCCGGGATTTGACCTGGGGGCCGGGCTGCTGCGGTGCGCTGCGGCCATTGACGGGGTGAGGGGCCGTTCCTATCTTGGTGGACCGATCGTTTTTTGGGGTGACCCCCCGGCGCACCCGAGCCCCGACAATGACCAAAGTCCAGCTCAAGAAGTTCAAGGAGATGCTCGAGGCGAAGCGCGACGAGATCATCAAGCGCGCTCAACAGACACTCGACGAAGACATGGCTCTCGATGCCAACGATCTTCCGGACGAGATGGATCTCGCCTCCAGCGAGTACCTCCAGTCGTTCACGTTCCGGTTGCGCGGGCGCGAGAAGGTGTTCCTCGACAAGATCCAGAAAGCGCTCGAGAAGATCGAGAACGGCACGTTCGGGGTCTGCGACGAGTGTGGCGAGAAGATCTCCGTGAAGCGGCTCGAAGCACGCCCGGAGACGACGCTCTGCATCCGCTGCAAGGAAGACCAAGAGCGCGTCGAAAAAGACTTCACCTGATCGGCGATCTCGGCCTTCCGGGTACTTCCGGGTAACGGAAGGCCGATGCCTCGCGTCGTCCGTGCTCGCGATCGCGCCGCCTCGGAGTTATCGGCGGCGGCGCGTGCTCGCTGGCGGCGAGCTCTGGCGGGCGGCGGCGCGGCCCTCGGCGCGACGCGCGGTGCCCAGAGCAGCCTTGAGGTAGCGCCCGGTGTGGCTCGCCGGGTTTTCGGCGACTTCTTCGGGGGTGCCTTGGGCCACGATCGAGCCCCCGCGCTCGCCGCCTTCGGGGCCCATGTCGATCACCCAATCCGAGCAGGCGACGAGGTCGATGTTGTGCTCGATGAGCACGATCGAGTTGCCCGCGTCGCGCAAGCCGAACAGCGCGTGCGTGAGGAGCTCGATGTCCGAGAAGTGCAGTCCCGTCGTCGGCTCGTCGAGGACGTACAGGGTTCGGCCCGTGGCCTTTCGGGCGAGCTCGGTGGCGAGCTTCACGCGCTGGGCCTCGCCGCCAGAGAGCGTCGTCGCGGGCTGGCCGAGCTGGATGTAGCCGAGCCCGACCTGACGCAACGCGGAGAGGCGTTGTCGGATGCGCGGAATGCTCTCGAAGAGCTCGTCGGCTTCGTCGACGGTGAGATCGAGCGCGTCGGCGATCGAGAGTCCGCGATAGCGCACCTCGAGCGTCTCGCGGTTGTAGCGCCGCCCGGAGCACGCGTCGCACGTCGCGTACACGTCGGGGAGGAAGTGCATTTCGATGCGGAGCACGCCGTCGCCCTGGCACGCCTCGCACCGGCCACCCTTCACGTTGAACGAGAAGCGCCCGGGCTTGTAGCCCCGGGCACGCGCGTCCGGCAGCCCGGCATAGAGCTCGCGGAGGTGCGTGAAGATCCCGGTATACGTCGCGGGGTTCGAGCGCGGCGTGCGCCCGATCGGCGCCTGGTCGATACTGATGACCTTATCGATGTGCTCGAGCCCCTCGATCCGATCGCAGGGCCCCACCCAACCCGTCGCGCCGTAGAGCTCGGCCCGGACGGCCGAGAGCAGCGTGTCCACGACCAGGCTGCTCTTGCCCGAGCCGCTCACACCGGAGATGGCCGTGATGAGCCCGACGGGGATCTCGAGCGTGACGTCGCGCAAGTTGTGCGCGCGCGCCCCGATGACGCGGAGCTTCTCGGCGCCGGGCGGCGTGCGTACCGAGGGCATGGGCAAGCGCTTCGCCCCCGAGAGATACGGACCCGTGATGCTGCTCGGATCGCGCATGATCTCGTCGGGCGTGCCTTGCGCCACGATTCGCCCACCGTGGGCGCCTGCGCCCGGACCCATGTCGAGCACGTGGTCGGCCGAGAGGATCGCGTCGCGATCGTGCTCGACGACGATCACGCTATTCCCTTTGTCGACGAGCCTCCTCAGCGCCGAGAGCAAGCGCTCGTTGTCCCGCGCGTGCAGGCCGATGCTCGGCTCGTCGAGCACGTACAGGACGCCCACGAGTGACGCGCCGATCTGCGTCGCGAGTCGAATGCGCTGCCCCTCGCCACCCGACAGGGTGTAGGCGGCGCGATCCAGCGTCAGGTAGTCGAGCCCGACCTGAATGAGGAAGCCGAGGCGCTCGAGAATCGCGCGAACGAGCGGCAGCGCGATCGCCGCGTCGCGGCCGACGAGGTCGCTCTTCGCGGCGTACTCGTCGAGGAAGGCCCGCACGCGGTGCAGCGGCATCCTGCAGAGCTCGCCGATGTTCTTGCCGCCGACTTTCACGGCGAGCGCCTCCGGGCGCAGTCGCACCCCGTCGCAGGCCTCGCAGGTCTGCGTGACCGCGAAGCGCCCGAGATCCTCCGGGCCGATCGCGCCGTCGTCCGGCTCGTCTTCTCCGTCGGGGAGCTCACCGGTTTCCAGCATCTTGCGGAGCTTCGGGACGACGCCTCCGTACTCGCGCTGCCGCCCTCGGCGCTTGAGCGGCGCTTCTGCCGTGCCGAAGAGGAGCGCGCGGCGCATCTCCTCCGGGAGGTCGCGGAAGGGGACGTCGGGATCGACGCCGAGCGCTTCTACCGCCCGTGCTACCTCGGTGGCGGTCGCGACCGAGCCGCGCCGACCGAACGCGGCGATCGCACCCTCCCGCAGTGAGCGCGAGTCGTCGGGGACGACTCGGTTCACGTCGATGGCCGAGCGCACCCCGAGCCCGTCGCAGGCGGGACACGCACCGTACGGACTGTTGAACGAGAACAGGCGCGGCTCGAGAGGAGGCAGCGTGATGCCGTACTCCCAGCTGACGAGCCGCTCGCTCATGACGGCAGGCTCGCTGCCGTCCATCGCGTCAAGCAAGACGGTGCCGTCTCCGAGCTTGAGCGCGAGCTCCACCGAATCGGTGATGCGTCCCTTGGCTGCTTCGCGGACGACGATCCGGTCCACGACGACGTCCAGGTCGTGCTCGCTCTCCGGGTCGAGAGTGAGCTCGTCGCCCAGATCGACCACGGTGCCGTCGACGCGCGCCCGCACGAACCCCTCGCGGCGCAGCCGCTCGAGCTCCTCCGCGAGATCCCCCCGGTGTTTCCGGACGATGGGCGAAAGCAGCGAGAGGCGCGTTCCTTCACCCCGACCGATGATGGCGTCGACGATCTCCTGGACGGTGTAGGCCGTGAGCACACGTCCGGACTTCGGGCAGTGGGGGACTCCCACCCGCGCGTACAGTAGGCGCAGGTAGTCCGCTATCTCCGTGACCGTGCCGACCGTCGAGCGCGGGCTCTTTCCCAGGCCTTTTTGCTCGATGGCGATCGCGGGGCTCAGCCCTTCGATGCTCTCTACGCGGGGCTTCGGGAGTTGATCGAGGAACTGCCGAGCGTACGCCGAGAGGGATTCGACGTACCGTCGCTGTCCTTCGGCGTAGATCGTATCGAAAGCCAGCGAGGACTTTCCCGATCCGCTCGGGCCGGTGATGACGACGAGGCGGTTTCGAGGAAGCTCGCAGCTTACGTCCTTGAGGTTGTGCTGCGTGGCACCGCGGACGACCAGACTCTCCATGGGTCGCGAACGCGCAGGTGTACCACCATCTGGGCCGAGCGGCGGTCCTGCTTTCAGTTTCATCGTACCGGCCAGGCGTTCGAGGGGGCGGCGCGGGGGCCGGGCGTCGTTTCGTGACAAATCTCCGGGAATGCCCGAGGTTTCCTGCGGGGCGGCAGTTGCCGTGGCGCCGTGGTTCGACTAGCTTTGCGCGCCGTGCCCGGCTTGTCGCCTGCACCTCCCCCCCCGGGGTCCAGCTGATTCTTGCTCCCGGGCCCATAGCTCAATCGGTCAGAGCCCCCGGCTCATAACCGGGTTGTTCCTGGTTCGAACCCAGGTGGGCCCACTGGCCGTCCCTCTGTATGCCGCTTAAGTTGATCTTTCTCCGTTCTCGGCCGTCAGCGGCTCGTCCCATCCTCGAGCCACGCTGCCGGTCTCGCTTGGCCCCAAGGAGCCGAACCCGACAGTGACTATCACCGCGCAAATCGAGGCGCTCGAAGCCCTCGCCAGTGTCGACGCAGAACTTAAGGAACTCAATGACGCGCTGACCCAAGAGCGCGAAGCGCTTCAGGGCAAACAATCGCACCTGGCGGGTTTGGACGAACGACTCGACCGCGGAAGAAAAAGCACGGAGGAGATGGAGCGAACCCGGGCAGACCTACTCGGGGAGCTCCGGCAGATGTCCGTACAGGTCGAGCGCTCCCGCGAGAAGTTGTCGCGTTGCCGCAACGAACGCGAGGCCAACGCCGCTCAGCGGGAGCTCGAGGAGCTGAAGAAGCTCTACCGCGATCGTGAGCAAGACCTCGAGCGTTTGGACGGGCTCATCAATCAGGCCCGAGAGGAGGCGCGCACCGTACAGGCGGAGCGCGATGCGCTCGCGAGCGAGCTCGGCGCCAACGAGAGCAGCGTGATGGGCCGCCTCGCCGAAGCCGAGGGCGCGCTTTCGGAGAAGACCTCCCAGCGAGCCGCGCTCGTCAAGCGCGTCGATGCCCAGCTCTACCGGCGCTACGAGCTCGTGCGGAAACGGAAGGGGACGGCCATCGCGTACACGACGAACGGCACCTGCAGCGCCTGTCACATGCAGCTGCAGCCGATGCTCTTCCAGAAGCTCTTGCGCGGTGACGAGTTCGGGCAGTGCCCGAGCTGTCATCGGATCCTCTACTTCCGCCCCGAGATGCGCGCCGAACCCGACCAATCGTCGGAGTCGGCGTGAACACGACTGCCCGCGTCGCATGGTCGCAGGGGTGGCTCGGGCTGCCTCTCCGCGCGCGGGCACTCCGCTCGTCCCCCCTCGGCGCTTTCCTCACGGTCCGTCGCGTCACGGCGGTGCGGCGTCGTGCGGGAGCCGACCGCGAGTCATGAAGGCGTGCCCGGCGTGCGGTCGACTCTATCCCGACGACGCCGGGTTCTGCTTCGTCGAGGGCACGCGTCTCGGCAGCGCGACTCAGGTGCCCGTCGCGCCTGACGAGGACGATCCGCGCATCGGACAGCTCGTCTGCGAGCGGTACGAGATCCGGCGAGTCGTCGCCGACGGCGGCATGGGACGCGTCTACGAGGCGCTCGATCTCCACGAGCGCAGGAGTGTTGCGCTCAAAGTGCTCCACCCCGACGTCGCGCGCGATCCCGTTGCCGTCGAGCGGTTCAAGCGCGAGTTCCAGGTGAGCAGTGAGCTGCCTCACGAGCACATCGTGGAGGTCTACGATTTCGCCGCCACCGCGGACGCGACGTACGCGCTCGTGATGGAGTTCCTGTCGGGCGAGCCTCTGCGCGCGACGCTCAAGCGGGAACGCGTGATCTCGCCCGCGCGGGTGGTCCGAATGCTCAGCCAGATCGCGCTCGGGCTCGACGAAGCGCACACGCGGCGCCTCGTGCATCGCGATCTCAAGCCCGACAACCTCTTCCTGTGCCAAACGCACGACGGAGACATCCTCAAGATCCTGGATTTCGGATCCGTCAAGGACACGGGCGACAACGCGCAGAAGCTGACGATGCTCGGCACGACCATCGGCTCGCCCTTCTACATGTCGCCCGAGCAGGCCGAGGGGCTCGACACCCTCGACCGCCGCGCAGACGTTTGGGCGCTCGCAGCGATTACGTACGAGTGCGTGACGGGGCAGGTGCCGTTCCGCGGGAACAACGGCCCGAGCACCTTGCTCTGTATCCTCACGCAGGAACCCAAGCCGGCGAGCGTGGCGGGCGCAAAGCAGAAGTATCCCGTGCCGATCACCCTCGACGAGGCCCTCGGACGCGCGTTCCGCAAGGCGCCCGCACGCCGAACGCCTTCTGCGGGCGCCTTCGCGGACGAGGTGGGGCACGCCTACGGGCTCTCGGGGAACCACCGCGAGTGGGCGAAGATGCGCGAGCCCGAGCTCGCCGAGCTCATCGACGCCGCGCTTCCGAGCCTCCTCGGTGCCGAGCGGCAGCGGGCGCGGCGGATCAGTGATGCGTTCTTTGGCGAGCACGGCGCGCTCGACAGCGGACCGCCGCCAGCCTCCGCGCGAGACAGCGCAACACGGCAAAGCAACATCCCGACGGTACGCCCTCCCGCAGGGGCCGCGTCCGGCCTGCCCAGCCTCACCCCGACTTCGACCGCCGGCCGTGCGCGCACCCTGGTCGCCCTCGGGGTCGGCGTGTGCGCAGTGGTGGTCGCCACGGTCGCCGCCCTCTGGATGTTCCGCTGAGCCCGGGCCCGGCCGGCCGAGGGTCGGGCAGAGGGGCGGGGAGGCCGCGGCGTGCTATCTGTTCTCCCGAGATGTACGCCCCGCTTCTCGTCGTTGGTTTCGGTCTCGCGCTCGCGTGCAGCAAGGAACAGCCTCCCGTTGCGGAGGAGGCGCGCGCAGCCGCTCCTGCCGGCGCAGTGCCCGTCGCGCCCCGTGGCCAAGACGGCGAGGCTTCGGCGATTCGGCCCGCGATGGCCACGGCGGCGCTCGCGAATCGCGTGGCCGAGGCGAACTTCGAGCTCACGCTCACGGCGCCGGGCACGTACGAGGTCGGAAAGCCGGGCAACGCCGAGATCGTCCTCGTCGCGAAAGACCCCTTCAAGGTCAACGACCAGTACCCCTACAAGTTCAAGGTGAAGGAAGCTCGGGGTCTCAAGCTCGAGGGGACGACGATCGGCAAGGACCGGGTGAAGCTCGAGAAGAAGCGGGCCACGCTCACCATTCCGTTCGTGCCCGAGCAATCCGGGAAGCAGGCCCTCACCGGCCAGTTCTCCTTCTCCGTGTGCACTGAAGAGAAGTGTTTGATCGAGAAGCGCGACCTCTCGCTGGTCGTGGACGTCAAGTAGCGGGCTCTGCCGCGGTCGTGCGCGCGGCTCCCCGAAGCGTCGGCGCGCGGAATCGAGGTCGCCTCGCAACGAGGCGAGGGGACGAAAGAAGGGTAGGGGTGTAGGATCGCAAGTCATGAACATCGTGGACGAGCTCCGAGACATCGCCTCGCGCGTCCAGCGGGAGTTCGAACAGGGGCGGCGGCTGCTCTCGTTTCAAGAGTACCTCGAGCTGTTCGCTGCGGACCCCGTTCGCTATGCGCGGGATGCCGCGCGGTACCTGAGGGACGCCTTCGAGTACTACGGTCGCGCGACCGTGGAGCGCCCCTGGGGCGAGCTCACGCGCTTCCGCCTGTTCGATTTGCCGTTCCTCGACTCGAGCGACGCCCGGCGTGAGGCGTTGGTCGGGCAGGAGGCGGTTCAGGGCGAGATTTTCCGTGCGCTCAGCAACTTCGTTCGCGAAGGCCGCCCCAATCGCGTGATCTTGCTGCACGGTCCCAACGGCTCGGCCAAGAGCACGGTGGCCGCTTGTATCATGCGCGCGCTCGAGCACTACTCGACGCAAGACGAGGGGGCGCTTTACCGCTTCCACTGGGTGTTCCCGAACGAGAAGACACTCAGGGGCACCATCGGCTTCGGCGGGAAGAAGGGGCCGACCCTCTCGCGGGAAGACACCTACGCTCACCTGCCCGAACAGGAGATCGACGCGCGCCTGTTCATGGAGGTTCGCGACCATCCGCTGTTCCTGCTCCCGCGCCAAGAGCGGCGGCACCTGATCGAGCGTTTGTACCAGGAGGCGGGGGCGACGGAGCCGCCGCCGAGCTGGGTGCTCCGCGGTGAGCTCTCGCACAAGAGCCGTCAGGTGTACGAGGCCTTGCTCACGACCTACGGCGGCTCGCTCGAACAGGTGCTCCGGCACGTTCAGGTCGAACGGTATTTCATTTCGCGCCGTTATCGGACGGGCGCCGTGACGCTCGGCCCGCAGCTCTCGGTGGACGCCGGTGAGCGCCAAGTGACCGCCGATCGCAGCCTCGGTGCCCTCCCGTCGGCGCTGCAGGCGGTGACCCTGTTCGAGGTCTTCGGTGAGCTCGTCGATGCCGCGGGGGGGCTGCTCGAGTTCTCGGACATCCTCAAGCGGCCGCTCGACGCGTTCAAGTACCTGCAGATCACCGCGGAGACCGGCGAGGTCGCGCTGCGCACGCAGACCTTGCACGTAAACTGCGTGATGCTGGCGAGCGGCAACGAGACGCACCTCGCGGCGTTCCACGAGCACCCGGAGTTCGAGAGCTTCCGTGGCCGGCTCGAGCTCGTGCGTGCCCCGTACCTGCTGTCCTGGATCGACGAGCAGGCCATCTACGACGCGCAGATCGCTCCCCAGGTGCGCTGCCATGTCGCACCGCACGCGACGCAAGTGGCGGCAATGTTCGCGGTGCTCACGCGCATGCGGCGCCCGAGCCCGGACCGCTACGAGGGCGCCCTCCGAGAGCTCGTGAGCGAGCTCACCGCCGTGGAGAAGATGGACCTCTACGCGACCGGGACCCCGCCGCTCAGGCTCGAGGACGAGTCCCGCAAGCTCCTGAGGTCCGCCATCGCCGACCTCTATCACGAGAGCGACGCTTACCCGATCTACGAGGGAAGCGTCGGAGCGAGCCCGCGCGAGATGCGCTCCGTGCTGCTCGATGCCGCGCAAAACCCGCGCTTTGCGTGCTTGTCGCCGCTCGCCGTGCTCGATGAGCTCGATATCCTCTGCCAGCGCCCGCAGGACTACGCGTTTCTGCAGGAAGACAAGCTCCCCGGCGGGTACCACGATCACGTGCTCTTCCGGCGCACGATCCGCGAGCGCCTGCTCGAAGCGTTCGAGGACGAGTTCCGGATCGCGAGCGGGCTTGTGGACGAGATGCGCTACCGCGAGTTGTTCGAGCGCTACGTCACCCACGTGAGCTTCTGGGTGAAGGGCGAGAAGATTCGGAACACCGTGACGGGCCAGTACGAGGATCCCGACGAGCGCATGATGCGCGAGGTCGAACAGCTGCTCGGAAGCTCCGAGGCGCCGGCCGATTTCCGCCACGCGCTGATCGGAACGATCGCGGCTTGGGCGATCGATCACCCGGGAGAGCCGATCGACAACGGGCGTGTGTTCGCGGATTACTTGCGAAGGTTGCGCGAAGCCGCGTTTTCGGAGCGGCGCTCGCACGTCGCTCGGCTCTGCCGGGACGTCGTCGTGCTGCTCCGCGAGGAGGGGGCGGGCCTCGATGCGGGGCGCAGAGCGGCGGCCGAGCGGGCGCTCGACGAGCTCAAGACGCGTTTCGGCTACGAAGACAGCTCCGCGGCGGACGCTGCGGCGGCGCTGATTCGCGAGCGCTTCCATACGATGCTGCCGTGACCGAGTCGGGGCCTGCCTCGCCTCCGCGCGCGACGGTGGGCACCGCCTCGCTGCTTGCGCTCGGCGTCAACGGCATCGTCGGCGTTGGGATCTTCTTCACGCCTGCTGTTCTGGCCGGGCTCGCGCCGGGACCGCTCGGCGCCACCGCGTACCTCGCGACCGCGCTCTTGCTCGTCCCGGTTGCGTGGACCGTGGCGCTGCTCGGCGGCGCGCTGCCGCTCGATGGCGGTCCGGCCGTCTGGGCACGGTCCGCCTTCGGCGAAGCGGCGGGGATTCTCGTGGGGTGGGTCGCGGTGGTCTCGGCGCTGCTCAGCGCGGCCGCGGTGTTCGCGGGGCTCGCCCAACACCTGTGCGCCGGAACCGAGGTTCCGGCTGTCGTGCCCCTGACGGCGTGGGCCTGTCTCGGAGTGCTCGCGCTGATCGCGGCGCATCCGCGTTGGCCGAGCGCCGGGGCCAGGAACCCCCACACCCTCGCGAACCGCCACCCCCACGTTG
>CAYYWA010000004.1:0-9085 GCA_964475255.1 uncultured Sorangium sp. | reverse complement strand
GCCCCCCGCCGGCGGGGGCCGGGCGCGGCGGGCCGGCGCTGCGCGCGGCGCGCGGCCTTGCGCCGCGCGCCTGGACCTGGAACGCCCTCACCGTCGCGAAGCTCCTCCCGCTCGTGCTCCTCTTGGCGATCGCCGTCACGCGGGACCCGCAGCCGAGCCGAGCCGTTTCGGAGCAAAGCGCCGACTTTGGGCGTGCCTTGTTGGTCGCGCTGTTCCCGTTGCAGGGCTTCGAGGTGGTGCCGGTGCTCGCGGGAAGCGCTCGACGCGGGCGCGTGTCACTCCCGTTCGCGACGATCGGGTCGCTTCTGGGCGCGGCCGGGCTCTACGCGATGCTGCAGCTCGTCTGCGTGCGCGCGGTGCCGGACCTCGAGCACGAGGCATCCCCCCTCGTCGCGGCGGCAGGCGCGCTGGCCGGTCCGGGGTTTCGGAAGCTCGTGGAGCTGGGAACCACGGTGTCGGCTCTCGGTATCGCGTTCGGGATGGTGGTGATGACTCCGCGCTACGTCGCTGCGCTGGGAGGGGACGCGACCTCGTGGCTCGCCCGCGTGGACGCGCGCGGAACCCCGCGAACCGCGCTGCTGCTCACGGTCGGGGTCGTCGGGGCGCTGGCGTCCGTGCAGGGGCTCGAGTCGCTGTTCGTCCTCTCGAGCGCCGCGGTACTCTTCCAGTACCTCGCGGCGATCGCGTCGCTCGCGGTGCTTTCGATCCGGCGTCGCCATGGCCTGACCGCGTGGTCGGTCCTTCCGGCGGCGCTCGCGCTCGGTGCCGTCGGAATGCTCGCCCAGGCCGTCTCTCGGAAGGAGCTCTTCGGCCTGTGCCTGGTGCTCTCCCTGGGCGGGCTCGTGCTCGCGCTCGTGCGACGTGCCACGCGCCGGGCGGGGGGCGGCCTGCACGGGGTTCCGGCCCCGTCGCGGACGCCACCGCCCGGTTCTGCAAGCCCCGAAGCCTGATCCCCTTGACAGGGATCCACCGGAGAGCATATTCGGCCCCCGCCGCCGAAGTAGCTCAGCCGGTTAGAGCACGCGCTTCATAAGCGCGGAGTCGTCGGTTCAAGTCCGACCTTCGGCACCGAAGAAAGTTCGCTCCAGAACGTCGATCAGGGGGCGGGGGGTTTCAGAGCGCGGTGCTCGCGAAGCGCCCGGCGCTTTAGAGGAGGCGCTTTCCGGGCAGGCTCGGGCAGTTGACGGGTTGCGGGCGTTTTCCCCTGCGAATTTGCCGGAGAGCGAGGCGCGCTCGTGCGAACGTTCGGCCAAATACAGCGCGACATTCCCGGATCGACGTAGGAAGATTTTCAGTGCTTTCCGTTCGCCCGATCGGAATGACCATGGTATGAGACTCGTGCAGGGTCCGTATCGCGGTTTGCCCCCCATACACACCCCCCCAAACAACCCCCCGCCTGCGGTGCGGGCCCTGCATTAACAACATCGTTGGCGTTGCTGCCGCATCGCAGCGTTCGATGCGTTTCGAGCGGCCCAACGGATCCGCGCGTCGCGCATGCACTCCCGAGTAGTTCCATCTGGGCACTCGAGAGGGGGCGCCGCACAGAGCCGAGTCGCCGCGCGACGACCGTCGACGGGGCGGGTGCCGCGTCTCGCGAGCCGCGCTCCACGGAGCGAGCCTCGCCGTCCGCGATCGAGCTCTGCGGTTCTCGGAGAGCTTGCCGAACGACTTTGCGGGGCCCGGGTCGAAACGAGGCAGCGTGGCGCGCTCCCACGTGAACGTGCCCCGTTCGACACGGAGCTGTCTCGACTGCCGGGCCTCGAAACGAACGGAAACGAGCGCCGCGCCGTGCAGTCGGCGCTCGGCAACGCTACGAGAGCGCCGATCCGTTTGATTGATCGGCGTTCTAGCCCGTTCTCGCAGGGGCGGTACGCACCGCCCCTGCCCACGCGGGCATCCGGGTCGGCGCTGTCTTCCGCATACCTCGCCGCGTTCCCAACCGTTTGTCGCTCTAGTTGTTCCCGAACAGGTCGTGGATCTTGGAGTCGAGAGCCATCGCGATCTTGTAGAGGCTCGAAATGGAAGGACTCGACTCGGCGCGCTCGATCTGCGAAAGGAGCGAGATGCTGAGCCCCGTGCGGCGGCTCATCTGCTTGAGGGTGAGCTCCTTTTCCTTCCGCAGGGTGCGAATGGTATCGCCGATGATCTTGTGAAGCTGTTCCTCGGGCGTGCGCGCGAGGCCCTTCTTTTTCATCACCCGCGAGAGGACGTCGCGGAACTCGTCCACGTTGAACGGCTTCTTGATGTAGTCGACCGCGTCGAGCTTCATCGAGGCGATGGCCGTCTCGAGGTTCGGGTGAGCCGTGAAGATGATGACGGCGATGTCGCTATCGACCGAGCGAATGCGCTTGAGGACCTCGATGCCGTCCAGCTTCGGCATCATCAGGTCCAGGATCATGACGTGGTAGTCGCCCTGGCGGACGTCGTCTTCGACCAGGGTCGGGTCGCTCAATGTCTTGACGACAAAACCGTCCTTCTCGAGCAGCGTCTGCATGTACTCGCAAATGGCGCGGTCATCGTCCACGATCAGGATTCGGACGCTCGGTACTTCGATCGCCAAGGCTTGCTCCTTCCGGTACGGATTCGTGCGGCTTCCGACGTTGCAGTGACACTATAATGCAAGCGTGTTTACGACTCCACTAGATTTTTGGGTGGCTAGTTTTTTGTCGTAAGTTGCTGAATTTAATGGCGTATTGGGCGCCAACCGGACGCCGAGCCTGCGCAATTCTGCGCGGAGCCTGCGGTCGAAGCGTGGTTGTTTCAGGTGGCAGTGCTCTCTGCGTTCGCGCTCCGAGCGTGAAAGTCCGGCGCCGGATCTTCTTCAGCGACGGCGATCCGCCGCGGATAGCAAGCTGGGTGCGGTCACGCGTGTCCCCCCCAACCGTCGACAGCGGTCGAGCGCACTGGATGCCGCTCGGCGCAAAGCCGTGCATCGCTGCGAGCCACGGCGCGAGGACGCGAGGCGTCGCTCCTTCTGCGAAGCGACGCGCGCGGTGCAATCGAGCGAAGCAACCGGAGCGGCTCCCGGTCACGGTGCGCCCTCGCTCCACACCCCCCCTTCGCGTGTCTCTTGTCTCTCGGTCGGGGCGGGCAGATTCGAACTGCCGACCTCACGGACCCGAACCGTGCGCGCTACCAAACTGCGCTACGCCCCGAGAGGGCGCCGGAAGATGTTCCCAAGCTCTCGAGCTGTCAAGCGAAAGCTGTCATCTGACCGACCGGGCTGGGATCGGCTCACCGGGCTGCCACCGACCCGAAAGCGAGCTTCCGGGTCGATGGCAGGCAGCGACGCCATACCGTCGCGGTGTCGGTCAGGCGCGACGGTGCTGCTGGAGCTCCGTGACGAGCGCGGGCACGGCCTGGAACAGATCGGCGACCAGGCCGTAGTCGGCGATCTGGAAGATCGGGGCTTCCGGGTCCTTGTTGATCGCGACGATCACCTTGGAGCCCTTCATTCCGGCGATGTGCTGGATGGCACCGGAAATGCCCACCGCGACGTACAGCTCGGGTGCAACCACCTTGCCCGTCTGTCCCACCTGGAAGTCTCCCGGTGCGTAGCCGGCATCGACGGCCGCGCGGCTCGCGCCCACCGCGGCCCCCAGCGTGTTCGCGAGCGGATCGAGAACCTCGAAGAACTTCTCCTTGAGCGCGCGGCCGCCCGACACCACGACGCGGGCTTCCGTGAGCTCCGGCCGCTCGCTCCGAACGGCATCCAGCCCGATGACTTCGATGCGGGCCGCTGCCTGGCCGACGGGCGCCTTGGAAACGGACTCCACCGGGGAGCTCGAACCGGTTGGCTCGGCGGGCGAGAACTCGCTCTGCCGGGCGGTCGCGACCTGAATCGGTGTGGACAACGTGCACGAGCCGAAGGCGTTCCCGGCGAACATCGGTCGGCGATAGACCACCTTGCCGTCTTGCACGGACACCCCGGCACAGTCGCCCGCGTAGGCGGCGCCCAGGCGGGCCGCGACCCGCGGCATCAGGTCTTTGCCGAAGCTCGTCGCCGTGGCGACAACGAGGGCATAGCCCTGCGCTGCTGCCGCAACCGTCGGGGCGAACTGCTCGGCGAGATACGTTCCGAACGACGGATCGTCGCAGGTGAGCACCTTCGCGGCGCCGTAGCGCGATAGCTCCTCCGCCGCCGCCCGAGTGCTCTTACCGAGGACCAGGATGGAGAACGAGCCGCCGAGCGCCGGGAGCGCTCCGCGCACGAAGGTGAGAGCAGACAGTGTGCTCTTCTTGACGCTTCCGTCCTCGGCGAGCTCCGCCACCACGAGTGCATCTGCCATGTTTCGTCTCCCTCAAAGGACCTTGGCTTCGGTGGCGAGCCGCTGAACGAGCTCGCTCACGTCCTTCACTTTGATGCCCGCCTTGCGCTGGGGCGGCCGTTCGAACTTCGTGTAGTGGGTCGAGAGCGTTGCCCCTCCGGCGAGATCCGCGAGCGCCTTGACGTCGAGCGGCTTCTTCTTGGCGGCCATGATGGCCGGCAGCGGCGCGAAGCGAACGCCTTCGTTGTAGGTGAATGCGGCATCCGTGTGCCGGGAGTACACGCTCTTCGGTCCCACGACGCGCAGGTCCACGGTCACGACGGCGGGGAGTTGGAGCCGGACCGAGAGCACGCCGCCATCGACCTCGCGCCCGACGACGAGCACGTTCTCGGCCTCTTCGCGGATGGTCGCCGCAAAGGTGGCCATGGGCCAGTCGAGGAGCTCGGCGAGGCGCTGGCCGACCTGGTTGCTCTCGCCGTCGACCGTTTGCTTGCCCATGAGGACCAGGTCGGGTTTCTCGGCGACCACGAGGTTCTTGAGCACCTCGGCGACGAGGCCCCCATCGAGCTGATCGTCGGTCGCCTCGACGCGGATCGCCCGGTCGGCGCCCGTCGCGAGGGCGGCGCGCAGGGTGGTCTCCGCGTCCTTCGGGGCGAGGGTGACCACGACGACCTCTCCGATGCGCGCCTTCGGCGCCTTCCCGTTCTCCGTGAGCCGGAGCGCCGACTCGAGCGCGTACTCGTCGAACGGGTTCATCTTCCACTCGAGGCCGCTCGTGTCCACGGCGTCCCCCTGTGGCGTGACTTTGAGTTTGTTTGCGTTGTCGGGATCGGCGACGCGCTTGAGCGCTACCAGGATCTTCAAATGACTCTCCTTTTCGGGTTTCCGTCCCCGGCCACTCTACCCCATCCGAGGGCTGCCGCTCGAACGCGGCGCAGGGACGAGCGAAACTCCCGTGCTGCTTCGGCCGGATGGCCGAGGACGCTGGGGCTCGCGCGGTGGTATGAAGCGCCCGCGCAGCGATGGCGACGAAGACGGATTACCTGGTTCTCGGCAGCGGTGTTGCCGGGTTGAGCTTCGCGCTCCACGCGTCCCAGCACGGAGAAGTGCTCGTCGTCACCAAGCGCGTTGCGGAAGACGGCGCGACCGGCTGGGCGCAGGGCGGCGTGGCCGCCGTGATGTCTCCCGAGGACTCGTTCGAAAAACACGCGGAAGACACGCGCGTTGCGGGCGCCGGTCTCTGCCACGACGTGGTCGTGGATCTGTGCGTGCGGGAAGGCCCGCAGGCGATCCGGTGGCTCGGCGAGCTCGGTGCGCATTTCTCCGAGCGGGATCCGGGCACGTTGGCGCTCGGTCGTGAAGGCGGACACAGCGAGCGACGCGTCGTTCATTCCGGGGACACGACCGGGCGCGAAATCCAGCGCGCGCTGTGGGAGGCCGTGCGCGAATCGCCCAACATTCGCGTCCTCGAATGGCACATGGGGATCGACCTCATCACGCTGTCGAACTTCGGCGGCCCCGATCGCTGCGTGGGCGCCTACGTGTTGGACGAGCGCCGCGGGACCGTCGAGACCATCCTGGCGCGAGCGACCGTGCTCGCCACGGGGGGCGCCGGCAAGGTCTACCTCTATACGTCGAACCCGGACGTCGCGACGGGAGACGGCGTGGCGATGGCGTTCCGCGCCGGCGCCGAGGTCGCGAACATGGAATTTTATCAGTTCCACCCGACCGTGCTCTTCGAGCCGAAGGCGAAGAGCTTCCTCGTCACCGAGGCGTTGCGCGGGGAGGGGGCGGTGCTTCGCCTGCCGGACGGCGATCCGTTCATGCAGCGGCACCACCCGCTCGCGGACCTCGCGCCGCGTGACATCGTGGCTCGGGCCATCGACTTCGAAATGAAGCGCACCGGGTCGAAGCACGTCCTGCTCGATATCACGCACCGAGAGGCGGAGTTCGTTCGCAGTCGGTTTCCCAACATCTACGCCGAGTGTCTCCAGTACGGGATCGACATCACGGCGCAGCCGATCCCCGTCGTCCCCGCGGCGCACTACATGTGCGGCGGCGTGACCTCCGATCTGCACGGGCGGAGCACGCTCCCGGGCCTCTGGGTGATCGGTGAGGTGTCGTGCACGGGCCTGCACGGCGCCAACCGCCTCGCTTCGAACTCACTGCTCGAGGGGCTGGTCTTCGCGCGCCGGGCCGCGGCCAAGCTGAAGACGCAAATCGACGAGCTCCGCGCGCAGCCGCAACCGAGCGTGCCCGACTGGGAAGTGGGCTCCGCCGTGCCGAGCGACGAAGCGGTGGTGGTGACGCACAACTGGGACGAGCTCCGGCGCACGATGTGGAACTACGTCGGAATCGTGCGCAGCGATGCGCGCCTCCGACGTGCGGCGCGCCGCGTCGCGCTGCTCGAGCAAGAGATCCGCGAGTACTACTGGAAGCACCTCGTGACGCGGGACTTGCTCGAGCTTCGCAACATCGCCACCGTCGCCGAGCTCATCATCTCTTCGGCGATCAGCCGGCGTGAGAGCCGCGGTCTCCACTACACGATCGATCATTTGGAGACCCGGCCCGAGTTCGCGACCGACACGGTCACCAAGCGCGGCGTGCCGCCGCACCTCCGCGGCCGATAGTTTCCGCGAGGAGGAGCACGCCAGCGGCGATGCGGTTCCCGCGGAAGCACGGGTTTGCCTACCTCGACGCCGTCGCGTGGACGGTGTTGCTCGCCCTCGCGCTCGTCATCTCCGTCGATCTGCTCCGCGCGCTCGCCCCGCGTGCGGCGGAGCACCTCGCCGTCGCGGGAGCCGTACAGGTCGTCCTCTATGCGATTGCCAGTGAGCGCCTGGTGCGTCGCCCGTTGGGGGGAGCTGGCGCGGGCCGAGCGGCGCTCCTCGGCTTGCGGGCTCCCGAGTCCATTGCGATCGTCCTCGCCGCGCTCGCGCTCGGGGTCCTCCTGCATGGTCCGGCCGGCATCGTTCAGGCGCTCGTGGAACGAGTTGCGCCAACACCGGAGAACGAGCTCCTCGAGCGGGTTCGTCGGTTGCGCCCGGAGGGCGCCTTCGATCGGGCCGCGCTCGTCGTGCTGGTGGTCGGGCTCGCCCCGTTCGTCGAAGAGCTCTTCTTTCGCGGCGCGCTCCATGCGCGCCTGTCGGAAAGCCATCGCCCCGTCGGCGTCGGTGTCGTCATCGCGCTCTGCTTCACGGCAAACCACCTGGATCCGAGGATCTGGCCCGCGCTCCTGCTCGTCGCGCTGTCGCTCGCGGTCGTTCGTGCGAAAAGCAGGTCCATCGTGCCTTGCTTCTTGCTCCATGCGAGTTTCAATGCAACGACGCTGGTCGTGGTGTTGACGAGTCCGGATCCCGTCCGAGCACAGGCAGAGACGCCCTCGTGGGCCGCCGGCGGCGTCGCGACGCTGCTCGTGGGCGCGCTGCTCGGCTGGATTGCGCGCTCGCAGCGAGGAGGGAGCTCGTGACGCGCATCGCGCTCTGCCTCCCCGGCGGTGGCGCGATGGGCGCGCTCTATCAAATCGGAGCGCTCGCCGCGATCGAGGATGCCGTCGAAGGCTTCGACGCGAACTCGTTCGACGTGTACGTCGGCGGCTCCGGAGGCGCGAGCCTCGCGGCCGCCCTCGCCGCAGGGCTCCCGGTCCAGCGCCTCTATCGCGCGTTCCTCGACCCGGTGGACCCCTATTTCGGCCTCGAGCGCAAGCACCTCCTGCGCATCGACCTCACCGAGTGGCGGCGGACTCTGCTTTCGGCGCTCTCCGCGATCGGGCTGGCGGCAGGGAATGCGCTGGCGCGCGAGCCGCGAGCCATCCCCTCCGCGCTCTTCCAACAGCTCGATGGGCTCTACGACTCGCTGCCCGCGGGTCTCTTCACGTTGGAAGGCTACGAGCGCTTCCTCGAGGAGTTCTTCGTGCGCCGGGGCGTTCCGAACGTGTTCAGCGCCATGCCGCGGGCGCTCCGCGTCGTGGCGCACGACCTCGATTCCGGCGTGCCCGTATGTTTCGGCGGCGCGGGCTACGACACGGTGCCCGTTGCGCGCGCCTGCATCGCCTCCATGGCGGTTCCGCCGTTTTTTTCGCCCGTGCGCATCGGCGACCGTCACTACATCAACCCGGGGGCGGGCCAGCTTTCTCACCTCGATGTCGCCGTCGAGGAAGGAGCGAACGTCCTTGTGGTCGTCCACTCCATGGTGCCGGTCTCGGCGGAGACGGTGCCAACCGGGCACGGGCACCGCGGCAGCCTGCGCGACAAGGGCATGATGTGGGTGCTCAATCAGGCCATCCGCATCGGGATGCAGCGGCTCATCGACGAAGCGAGCACGCGCATTGCCGCTCGCGGGGACATCGCGCTCTTGCGCATCGAGCCGCGACCCGAAGACGGGATTTTGTTCATGTACAACGCCGCCAGCTTCGAGGCGCGGCGTCGCCTCCTCGAGCACGCGTACACCTCGACGCGCCTCGAGCTCGGTCGCAGGTTCGCCGAGAGCGATCCAGCGCTCGGGCGCGCCGGGTTCCGGCCGAAGCAGCCCAGCTCGCGCTCGGTCCCGCCGCCGCCATGAAGCGGGAGACGAACAAGCGAAGCGCCTGGATCGTCGCGGCCCTCCTCCTCCTCACCGCGTGCAAGCGCCCGTACCGTGTTGGCGAGTACGTGTTGGTGGAGTGGGAAGAAGGGAGCCCGCACCTTTATCCGGCGTACATCACCGAGCGTATCAGTGAGTCGCGTTATCGCGTGCACTTCGACGGGTACGACGCCCGATACGACGAAGACGTGAGCGTCGATCGGATCAAAGGGCCCGTGGAGGGCCCGGTCGTCGCG
>CAYYWA010000003.1:0-58050 GCA_964475255.1 uncultured Sorangium sp. | reverse complement strand
CCGGCCAGCCCGGCTCGCCGAGGCCCGCGAGCCCGCCCGACACGCCCGAGGGCGTCGTGCTCCCGCTGCCCGTCGAGGACGCCAAGATCCCGAGCGCGAAGCCACGCCTCTCCGCAAAGGCCGCGCTCGACCGGCGCCGGAAGGTCATGTCGAGCCTCGCGGGGCAACTGATGCGGAACGATCGGTATCTCTGGAAGGGCGCATCGGCGAATGGCTACGTGACGGGCGCGGCAAAAGCCTCCGTCAACGATGCCCGAAGCTCGCTGAAGAAATGGAATCGCCCGAAGCGGCAGACGCTCCTCAAGTCGTTTCATGCCGAGCAGCCGATCGACGTCGGCGTGATGTTCGTGGACGAGGCGCGCGAGCTCAAGGCCACGCACCGCAAGTACGTGACGAAGGTGATCTCCGACGTCGCGAAGCTCATCGACAAGCGCGCCCTCGGCGTCCAAGATAAGGTCTGGGTCTACGTGAACGTGGACAAAAAGGGACGCGCCTACGCACTCGGCACGGATATCCACATCTCGCCTGTGGAGTCGCCCTCCACCATCGCTCATGAGTTCATGCACGTGATCGAGGACATCTCGCGCACCCGGGGCGGCACGCTACATACGCGCGTGCAGTCCTACCTCGACGACCGCCTCGCCCGGCGCGGCAAGGGCGAGCAGCGGCTCCGCGACATCACGGGCCTGAACTACGACGCAGACGAGATCGCCGACCCCGACGACTTCGCCAATCCGTATTACGGCAAGACGTATCGTTTCCGGACCGGGTCACAGCGCGGGCAGCGATACGCGACGGAGGTATCGTCGATGGCGATCGAGGACATCGTCGGCGCCACGGGCCACACAGACGACGACGAGCTCTTTGAGGCCGTGCTGCGCGCGTGGCGATGGGAGGAGTGATGCTGAACGGACACCTGACAACGCGCCTCGGCGACGAGATCCGCATCCGTGATGGCGAGTTCGTCGTGCCGCCTCGGGCGCTCGCCCGCGTCCGGCGCTGGATGGCGCACGCGGTGCGCGAGGCCGATCGCGAGCAAACGATCCCGCCCTCGCTGGCGATCACGCTCCGCGTCGGGGAACGCCTCGGCTACTGGCAGATCCTCGACCTGATAGACGACGACCGCCCCGGCGTCGTATATTGACGGGCAAACAGGCGCGTCAACGCGCCATGCCCACACGGGGAGTCCCTATGCCGCTGAAGTACACGATCACGAAGGACGAGCACGAAGCCCTCGACGAGGCACAGCGCGGCCTGTACCGCGACCTCGGCGACGGCCGTTTCCGCCTCGACGTCGAGGGCACGCCCGACGTCAGCGAGTTCCGCAACACGAACCGCCAACTCCTGAAGGAAAAGGAAGAACTCGACCGGCGCCTCGGCGCGCTCGAAGCCGAACTCACCACGCTCCGGCAGACCTACGACGGTATCGACCCGACCGAGGCCCGGCGCACGATCGAGGAAGTCAGGAAGCGCGGCGGCAAGCCCGACGCGAAGCTCGACGACGCGATCGCGTCCGAAGTCGCGCCCCTGCGTCAGCTTGTCGAGCAGCTCCAGCAGACCGTCGAGACGTCCAAGAGGGAAGCCGAACAGGCGAGGCAGCGCGAAATCTCGCTCCGGCGTCGCGCCAAGATCGACGCCCTCGCCGCCGAGCACAAGGTCCGCGACTCCCGGCTCATCCGCGACGCCGTCGCCTCAGCCGCCGAGGAGGCCTACGACTACGACCCCGAGGCCGACGCCCTCGTGCCCAAGCGGCGCACCGACGACGGCCTGCCGCTCACCCCGGAACGCTGGTTCGCCAGCCTCCGGCAGTCAGACCCCACGCTGTTCGGCGAAACGCGCGGCCCCTCCATCGGGGACGGCGACAAGATCCAGCAGCGCGGAGACAAGCGCATCCTCCTGAACCCCACCCCCGAGGAGATGGGGCAGCACGCCGAAGCGATCGCCGCAGGACAGATCGCCGTCGTCAGGGAGTAACCATTCGGCGCGTCTGACGCGCCATCGGTCTAACAAACGCGCCGGGGGCGATCAACCAAAAGCCCCCGCGCCCCTCGCCCACCGAGCCGCAACGACGTTGACGCCGGGCGAGGGACTGGTTACAGTGAAGCCGTTCGTGTAACGACCCGGGAGCGCGCCGCGCGTGACTCCCCTGCACTCCGCGAGGGCTGGCAGAGGTCGGACAGGGCACCAACGGGTGTCAACTTTCCAACTTCAGGAGTCCAGCCGTGGCAAACGATCTCGCTGCGTTCATCCCGCAGATTCTCGCGCAGGCGCTTCCTGTTCTGCGCGCCAACCTCATCTATCCCCGTCTCGTCTCGCGGCAGTTCGAGCCGCAGCCCGGCGAGAAGGGCAGCACGGTCACGGTCCCGATCGCGGGCGCCGTGCCTGTCGGCGACGTGACGCCGAGCAACACGCCGCCCGTGACGGCCGACATCGAGACGACGTTTGCGACCATCACGCTCGAACGGTGGCGCGAGGCGGCGTTCTACCTCACGGATCGGGATCTGATTCAGGTGTCGAACGGCCTGCTGCCGAGTCAGGCGCAGGAGGCCGTCAAGGCGCTGGCGAACGACGTCAACGGCTGGATCGTCAGCGAGTTCCGCAAGGCCGTGCCGTATGCGGCCGGGTCGCCGGGCTCGGCTGCGTTCACGTCGGACTTCAGCGAGTACCTGACGGCGCGGCGCATCCTGAACGAGAACCTCGCGCCGATGACGGATCGGGCGATGGTCATCGACCCGCTCGCCGAGGCCAACATGCTCGCGCTGCGGCCCGTCACGGATGCCTCGTGGCGCGGCAGCAGCCGGGCGATCATCGAGGCGCAGATCGACCGCTTCCTCGGGGCCGACTGGTTCCTCGATCAGGGGAGCTACGCGTCGTTCACGCCGGGCACGGCGACGGGCTTCCTCGTCAACGGCGCCGCGCTGGCGGGCGCGACCCAGATCAGCATCGACACGGGCTCGGGTACGTTCGTGCCGGGCGACACGATCACGATCGCCGGGGACACGGAGCCGTACTCGGTGTATGCCGTGGCGGGCAACGTGCTCACGCTCAGCCCGGCGCTCCGCGTCAACATCTCCGACAACGCGGCGATCACCCGCACCTCGGGATCGGCCGCGTCGTCGATCAACTTCCTGTTTCATCCGATGTCGTTCGCGTTCGGCTCGCGGCCGTTCGTCGGCACGGCCAGCCGTGAGCTCGGCGTCGCCTTCGAGAGCATCGCGGACCCGCTGTCGGGCCTGACGCTGCGCCTCGAACTGTCGCGCGAGCACAAGCGCTATCGGTGGTCGTTCGACATCCTGTATGGCGGGAAGGTATTCCGCCCCGAGTGGGCCGTTCGCGTCTACGGCGCGTAATCCGGCCTGACGACCACGCGCCTCGGGTACGTGCCCGGGGCGCATCCTCACACACTCGGACAGGAGGCGACAGCACATGGACAACCATCCCGGGACGGTCGAGAAGCGGTGGAACCCGCAGTCGAGCCGGACCCCTCATCAGAAGTGGGGCACCGTCACCGTCGAGGCGAGCACGCCGCTCAGCATCGACACGGGGCTCAAGCATGTGGACGTGGCGTTCGCGCAGCTTCAGGGCGCGGCGCCGGGCGCGACGGCTGTCGTGATCGGCAGCAACGGGCAGATCAGCGTCGAGGCAGGCTCCGCAGGCGACGTCTGCTGGTTCGCCGTGGGGTACTAAGGGCTGGCAAGGGATGAGCGGCGCCCGGGAAGGTCGGGAGGCGCCCTCGTCGTTTTCGGAGAAGCGGGGCTTCGGCGACGCACCCACGTCGGCGCAGTCATTCAACGCAGGACGGATGCAATGCGGCAACGCGCACGGCAGCCTAATCGGTCAGCGAGCCGTCAGGCTGTCGTCGGTCGCCCGCTCATCCCTTCCAACAGGCACGGAGCGTAACGTCATGGCATACGCGAACACGATTCGAGTCACGAGCAAGGATCACGGCGGCGAGGAGATCGTCATCAACGAGCGCGACTTCGACGAGGCGAAGCACACGCGCGTCGGGGCCGAGGCTGAGGGCGCCCCTGCGGCCCCTGTGGACCCCGAACCCCACAAGCCCACGGGACAGGGCGCCATCGAGCGCAACCTGCCGCCTGCGGGCGTGCAGACGCCCTCGCAGTGGATGGGGCCGGAGGGCGGAGGCATCCTCCACGGGATCGCCGAACAGCAGGAGCGCGAGGCGCGCATCCCCGCCGATCAATCGCTCGTGCGCGAGCGCCTGAAGGCGGGCGAGGCCGTCCCGCCCGCGCTCGGCGCCGAGCACGTGCAGGAAGGCGTGGAGGCGTATGACCCGGCCGAACTGCGGCCCGAGGAAGGCCCGGGATTCGCCCCGGCTGTCGAGCCCGTCGAGGACGAGGCCGAGCAGGGCAAGGGCAAGGGGCGGAAGCGCAAGTAAGCGACCGCCCTCACGGCAGGTGCGCGCGGGGCTGTACGAGGGTCGTTCGTCGTCTATCCCCGTGGGCGGCGGTCGCTTTCCGCCCCGCGCGTGCCTGACTGGCTGCAACCGCTGACAGGACTCGCCAACGATGCCGCTCATTGTCACGCCCGGCGCAGTAGACGCCAACAGCTACGTCACGCTCATCGAGGCCGAGGCCATCCTCGCGGCCGAACTCGCCGACACGGCAGCATGGGACGCGGCGACGACGGCCGACAAGGAACGCGCGCTCGTCACGGCGGCACAGGACATCGATCAGGGCGTCCAGTGGCGCGGCATGGCCGTCTCGCCGTATCAGGCGCTCGCGTGGCCTCGCTACGGCTTCCCGTACATCACGACAGACACGCTCCCGGCCCCCCTCAAGGCAGCACAGGCGCTACAGGCCGCGTGGCGACTGGCGCAGCGCGCGGCGGGCACGCAGCCCGGCACGGTGCCTACGCAGGAACTCGACGAGCTCCGCGTCGGGCCGATCACGCTGGACTTCGCCACGCCTGCCGCGCCGAATCCGTGGGCGCCTGTCCCGCTTCCGGCGCACGTCTGGGCACGCCTGCGGCTGTACGGGGCAGCCTATGGCGGCGTGAACGTGCCGATCGTGAGGACGTAGACCGTGGCGCTTGTTGATCAGATCGCAGGCGGCGTCGGCCGGGCCGCGACGCTCCTCCGGGCGGGCGGGCTGTTGCCGACGCTGCAGTGGCATGAGCGCGACAGCGAACGCACGGAGACGGGGCAGGCGAAGTACCGCGATCCCGTCAGCGTCGAGGGCGTCGTCGAGGACGCCGACGCACGCACGCTTGAACGCTACGGCATCCAGACGCCCGCTCGCGCACAGGTCACGCTCCTCGGGTCATGGGACGTCAAGGCCAACGACAAGATCACGCTCCCTGACGGGCGCACGCTCGGCGTCGTCGCCGTGCCGCCGATGCCTGTGGCGGCCGACGGGACGCGCTTCCTCACGGTGGCGATCCTTGGCTAAGCGGCGGCGTTCTGGGCTGTGGGTCGGCGTCCGTGGCGTGGGCGACGTACAGGCGCGGCTCGCCGAGATGGGCAACCCCGGCGCGCTCGAAGCGGTCCCGTACCAGCACGGGCAGGCTGTCATGGCCGAGGTGATCGAGTCGCACGTGCCGCGCATGGACTCGGATCTGGCGAATAGCGGGTACGTGAGCGAGCCGACGCGCGACGGCGGCGATATCGTCGTGAAGATCGGCTTCCGCGCGGCCCACGCCCGGGCAACGCACGAGAACCCGAGGGCGGGGCGCACGGGCGGCGTGTCGCCGTCAGGGCGGCGGTACAAGAAATGGGCGAAGGTCGGGCACTGGAAATACCTGAGTCAGCCGCTCGCGGCGTCTGTGCCTGCGTTCCGGCGCGCTGTCGTCGAGGTGATCGAGTCGGCGTTCGGCGGTCGCAGTAAGCGCGTCGGACGCGCCGGGGCGGCGTTCGTCCGGGGGATGCGGCGATGAGCGTCGGCCTGATGACGGATCTCGCGATGCACGTCGAGGCGTACTCGCAAGTCGGGCTGACGCAGGGGCTCAACCTGTTCGGCGGCGTGCTCCCGGACGGCTCGGATAACGCCGTCGCGCTGCTGCGGTTTGCCGGGCCACCTCCCGAGTACGTGTTCGGGCGCGCGGCGCCCTCGCGTGAGTTCTACGGGTTGCAGTGCCTCGTTCGCCACGCGGACTACGCGACGGGGGAACTGTGGGCGTTTGACGCCTACGCGGTGCTTCAGTCGCTCGTCAACACGACGGTCAACAACGGCCCGCGCGTCGTCGAGTGCAAGCCCTCGAATGCTCCGGCGTTCGTCGGCTATACCGACGACGGGCTGTGTCTGTTCTCGGCCAACTTTGAACTCTCGATCGAGCCTGACCCGGCGGCGTATCCGGCACAGGCAGGGGTGATGTAACGGTGCGCGCGATTCTCCTGCACCCGGGCAGCAGCTACTCCACGCACGACGTCTTTATGGGCCTGCTGGACGGGCTCCAAGCACAGGACGGCGTGGATCTCAGCGTCTATCCGCTCGACATGAAGCTCGGCGCGTCAACGCGCTTCCTGCTCGCGCAGTGGCGCTTCGAGCGTCGCCTCGGGCGGTCGCCACGGCGCCCGACGGATCTCGACGTCCAGCTACAGGCGTGCGACGGCCTGCTGACGCGCATCCTGATCGGGCGCCCGGACTGGCTGATCGTTGTCACGGGTATGTTCGTCCCGCTGGCGGTCCTGCAGGTCGCGAAGCGCACCGGGGTGAAAATCGCGCTGCTGCTCACGGAGTCGCCCTACGACGAGCACGAGGAGGCGCGGCTCGCGACGGTCGCCGATGTCGTGTTCACGAACGAGCGCCGCACGGCCGAGCGTCGCGGCTGGCACTACCTCCCGCACGCATGGCGTAAAGGCGTCCACGACGCCGCACAGGCGGCGACGCTGCCCGAGGCAAGGGATCGGTGCCTGTTTGTCGGCTCGGCGTTTCCTGAGCGCGTGACGTGGCTGCAGGCGCTCATCCGGCAGGGCGCGCCGATCGACCTGTACGGCGCATGGGACGACGTGCCCGAGGATCTGGCGGCACACGTCAAAGCCGACGTCATCGCGAACGAGAAGGCGGCGCAGTACGCGAAGGCGTATGGCTGCGCGCTGAACCTGTACCGATCCTCGCGGGGGTGGTACGGAGACAGACACATCGCGCCCACGGACGCCTATTCGCTGAACCCGAGGGCGTATGAGCTCGCGCGCCTCGGCGTCCCGCACCTGTCGTCACCCCGGGCCGAGACACGCGAGAAGTTCGGCGACCTCGTCCCGACGACGGATGACCCGCAGGAGGCCGCAGAGATTGTCGAGCGCCTGACGCGCCTGACGTCACAGGAGCGTCGGCACCTCGCGGGCGCGCTCATCGACGCGGTGCGGGGCGATCACTGGCACGCGCGGGCCGAGGCGGTACGGGAGGTGCTCGATGCTGCTGCGTGATGCGCCGTGGCGCGATCGTTCGCCACTGGCGCCCTCTGTGGTGTGGTGGCAGGCATTCGCGCTCTACGTCAACGTGATTGTCATCGCGCATTACCGGCTGCGCTACACTGAGGCGCGGCTTCGGCCAGCGACGCGCGTAGTGCTGTGGGACGTGCTGCGCGCAGCAAAGGGCGTCGCGGTCGCGTGGGAGCGATGGCTCCTCGCGTCGCACATGCGACCGCCCGACTTCAACCCGGCAGCATCCTTTGCGATGCCCCCCGTTGTCCCATCGTCCAGTAGTGCCGAGATCGCGAGCACGCCATCCGCAGGCACGCACACGGAGTAACGTGCAATGTCTCGATACGCAGGCCGCAAGGGTCGCGTGATGATGAGCACTTCGGCGGCGGGCGCTGCTGTGACGGTGCTCAACATTACGTCGTTCAACATCAACTTTGAAACCGAGAAGATCGACGTCACGGCGTTCGGCGATCCCAACAAGGTGTACGTGCAGGGGCTCCCGGACGTCGATGGTGAGTTCGCGTTCTGGTGGGATGACAGCGACCCGACGCTGTATAACGCCTCGCGCTCGGCTGACGGCGTGAAGCTCTACATCTACCCCTCGGAGGATGCGCTGTCGCGCTACTTCTACGGTCCGGCGTGGACGGATTTCTCGATCGAGTCCGACGTCAACGGCGCCGTACAGGGGAGCGTGTCGTTCTCGGCGGCGGGCGCGTGGGGCGCGAAGGTTTCCTAAGTCGCGCTCTGGCGCCGCTGCGCGGCCTGCCTGCCGAGTCGAGCCCCGTCCCGTAGGAGCACGAGCCTGCGGGGCGGGGCATTCATCACAGGGAGGAGGCCGTGCGACGAGAAGGGGAATACGCCGAGGCGATGGTGGGCTATCACGTCTCGGCGCGGCTGTTCGGCTGGCAATTGGAGCCGGACGACATGAGCGAGGCGTCGGTTCTCACCGTTGAGCGCGCAGACGTCAATGCGTTCTGGCAGGGAGTAGACCCCGACGCGATACGCCTGCGTGTCGGGGATCGATGGTGGACGTACAGGCAGATAACCGTTCTCTCAGACACGCTCTATAGCGTCTCAGGGACACCGGAGGTAACGGCATGAGCGACATTCGATGGTTTCAGGAAGGGCAGGAGACGACGCGCCTCCCGCTCGGCGACACGGGCGAATGGGTCGAGGTGAAGAATCACCTGACGATCGCGGATCAATTGAAGATCCAGAACGCGGGGCTCGTGGCGCTGCGGCGCCAGTCGGACGGCGACGATCCCACGGGGAAGTCGATGGACATCCGGATCGACGGCGTCCGTCAGTCGCTCGTGCGGATGCTCACCTACATCGTGCGGTGGTCCGCAAAGCGGAAGCATCCCAAGACGGGGCAGTTCGAGGCGATCGCGGTCAACGAGGAGTCGCTGCGGATGCTCACGCCTGAGATGTACGAGCTCATCGACAAGGCGCTCGACGCGCACATCGAGGCGATGCAGGCGGGAAAGCCGACCGGCTCGTCCGCTGGCGAGCCATCCTCGGAATCTGTCGCTACCTCCGAGTAAGCCTGCACGATTACCTTCAACTCCCTGATGAGTTCGTCGAGGTCGTCGTGGCCGAGATGAAACAGGAAGCGCAGAAGCAGGAGAAACGCGCCCGGGAAGGCAAGCGGCAACGCGGCAGGCGCTAACCCGGGCGCCATTCACACACGCCGAGGGCAGAGTGGACGCCGGAACGATTGAAGCCACGCTCCGACTACGCGACGAGATGACGCAGGCGCTCTCGCGCGCGAATCGCGCCCTCGGTGACTTCGAGCGGCGCCTCGGCGGCACGGGCGGGAAAGCGATGGGCAGCTTCGACGCGATGGTCGATGCGGCCGAGCGCGCTGGCCCGGCGATGACGCGCCTCGGCACCACGATCGCCGTAGGCGTCGGCGGCAGCATGGCGGCGGTCGTCAAGGTCGCGTCAGACTTCGATTCCGCATTCGCCAACGTCATCAAGACAGTGGACGGGCTCGGCGAGGGCGTCGATCAGTTCGGCAATCTCACCGAGGAGGCGCGCGAGCTCCGCGAGGAGATCCGCGCGTTGTCGCGCGAGATCCCGCTGACGGGCGCTGAACTCTCGAACATCGCCGCCGTGGGCGGGCAGTTCGGGATCAGTCGGGAAGGGCTGATCAAATTCACGGACACCGTCGCCAAGCTCGGCGTCGCCGTGGACGGCA
Organism: uncultured Sorangium sp.; assembly: GCA_964475255.1. GTDB lineage: Bacteria > Myxococcota_A > Polyangia > Polyangiales > Polyangiaceae > PMG-095. Next base: position 48,469 of record CAYYWA010000003.1, on the reverse strand, counting down.
TCTCGGCCGAGGCGGCAGCGCAGGGGCTCGCGCAGATTAGCAAGATCGCGGGCATCGCCGAGCAGGATCTCGACCGGCTCGCGGCGACGCTCGTGGATCTGGGCAACAAAGGCACGGCGACAGAGGCGACGATCCTTGAAACGGCGCGGCGCTTCGCGTCGGCGGGCCGCTCGGCGGGCCTGTCGGCGTCCGAGATTATGGGCATGTCGGCGGCCGTCGCGAATCTCGGCTTCGAGGCCGAGGTGGGCGGTACGGTCCTGTCCAAGACGTTCCTCGAAATCACCCGCGCAGCCGCGACGGGCGGCAAGGAACTCGAAGCCTTCGCGCGCGTGACGGGGATGTCAGCGTCCACGTTCGCGCAGGCGTGGCGCACGGACGCTGTTGGGACGTTCCAACTCCTGATCGATCGCCTCGGCGATCTGCAGACGTCAGGCCGCGATACGGCCGTCGTCATGGAGGAGATGTTCGGCAAGGACATCCGGCAGACGCAGATCATCCAGTCGCTCGCGCTCGCCGTGGGCGGGCTCGAAAAGAGCCTCACGGATGGGCGTCAGGCGTGGATCGACAACTCCGCGCTGTCGGAGGAGTCGCGCAAGAAATTCGCGACCTTCGAGAACCAACTCAAGCAGTTCAAGTCACAGGTCTACGACATCGCGATCACGCTCGGAGACGCGCTGCTGCCCGCGCTGCGCGACATGCTGACAGCGGCCGAGCCCGCACTGATGGCGATCGCGGATCTCGCGAAGCAATTCGCGGACATGCCTGCCGACACGCAGCGCGCGATCGTGCAGCTTGGCCTCGGCGCCGGGCTGACGGGCGTGCTCATGATCCTCGGCGGGCGCGCGATCGACACGATGGGCTCGATCATCAAGCTCACGGGCGCGATTCGCGGGCTGATGGTGGCTCAGGCGGCGTCTGGGGCTGTGGGCGCGCTCTCGACGGCTGTCAGCGGTCTTGGCGTGGCCGTCAAGACGCTCACGGGCATCGCGGGCATGGCGACGTTCGGGCCGCTCCTCGTCAGTGTCGCAGGCGGCGCGGTGGCGGCCGGGCGCGCGGTGAACGACTTCGAGCAGAAGATGCGCGGCGTCGGCGCGCAACTGGACATCTTCAAGGTCGCCTCCGATGCTGTGGGGCGCACGGTCAGGGATCAGACGGAAGCGTGGAATGTCGCGCGGGCCGTCATCGACAACGCGGCCAAGTCCGAGAAGGGGCTCACCGAGGAGCAAGTCGCGCTGAAACGTCAGCTTGACGCGACGAACCCGCACATCTCCGAGGCGGCAGCATCGTCCGGCCTGCTCGCGGGCAAGCTCGCGATCGCTGTCGCCGAGTCGAAGCGCACGGCGGGCGCAGTGGGCGAGGCGGGCGCCGCGTTCGAGGATGCCGTCGTCGTGCTGCCGGAGGTGGCCGAGGCGGGCGAGAAAGCCGCAGGGGCGATCGGCAACATCGGCTCGGCGTCGTCGGATGCCGATCCCGAGGTGCGGCGGATCACGGACTCGCTGCGGCAGGCTGCCGAGGCCGCGCGCCTCGCGGCGGCACAGACTGGCGCACGCCTGATCAACCTCGACGCCATCGACGAGGCGGCAAAGGTCGCGCGCGCCATCGAGGATCTGCCGAGGGGCATGAAGCTCACGGCAGACGCGTCCGAGGAGGCACAGGAGGCGATTGAGGACGGGATGCGCGCGATCCGGGCGATGGGCATGGAAGTGCCTGACTACATGGAGCGCGCCTACCTGTCGATCTTCCGCGTCGGGCGCCTCGCGATGGACGTGAATCGGGATCTCAACACGGTCAACGTGCCCGGCGTGTCGCTGAAAGACAAGCTCGACGTCCCGCCCGCGACGTTCCAGCAGCTACAGGAGGCCGCACGGGCGCTGCAGGAGCTCTCGGGCGCCTACATGCGGATGATGGCGCTCGCGGCGGGGCCGTTCGCCGGGCCGGGCTTCATGGGCACCGTCGAGTTCGCGATCGGCAACGACTATCAGAAGCCCGGCAAGCTCAAGGGCGTCACGGAGGCATTCGGGAAGATCGCCGACGGCATCCCGGATCTGTTCGTGCGCGCACTGACGGGCGGCGGTGGGATGGAAGGCGCGTTCAAGGCGCTTGGCGTCCAGCTTGCCGAGGCGATCACGCAGCCGCTCACGAAGGGGCTGCGCGAGATGTCGAAGGCCGTACAGGGCGCCGTCGCTGGTGGCGTCGCAGGGGCGACCGCCCTCGGGGCCGCGTGGGGCGGCTCCACAGGCTCGGCGCTGGCGGGCGCGGCGTCCAGCATCGGCGGCGCGGCAGTCGCGGCCACAGGGCTCGGCACGGCGGCGGCAACGTCTGTCGGCGCGGCCGTCGCGCTCGGCGCGGCCACGATGGGCATCGGCGCGGCGGCAGTCGGGATCTACGTGCTGGCGAAGCGGTTCTGGGGCGTCTCGAAGGCCGTCAAGGAAGCGCGGAAGGACATCGCGGCGTTTCAGGAGAATCTACACAAGTCGATGAATGCGGCGCAGATCGCCGAGGCGGCGGGGCGCGATTGGGCCGCGACGGTCATTGTCGTGCGCGACGCCTATCTGCGGATGGGCAAGTCAGCGGCCGAGGCCGAGGCGGCTGTCGCCGCGATGTGGGACGACAGGAACCCGGAGCGCGCCCGAGCGGCGATGCAGCAGATCAGCGCGGTCATGGCGCAGTGGGAGCAGCGGTTCGAGACGTCGAACGAGCAGCTTGGTGGCATCCTTGAGCGCGCCGACGAGCTCGGGATGCGTCTACCGCAGGCGCTCCTCGACAGCATCGCGCAACTCCGCGAGATGAACATGCTGACGGAGGAGAACGCGCAGGCGCTTGAGCGCATGATGGGCGCGCCTGATGTGGACTTCAATAAATTCAAGCAGGCGGCCGAGCGGTACAAGCTCGACGAGAACGCGCTCGGGATCGAGTTCAAGCAGTGGGAGTCGGATCAGGCCGCGCAGCAGATGATCGATGACTTCGAGATCCTGCGGCGTGGCGGCGCCAGCGTGGGCACGATCCTCTCCGGCATGAAAGAGGAGATTAGCGAGATCGTCGCGAACTCCGTGCGGTTCGGCACAGAGATCCCGGCCAACATGCGGCCGTGGATCGAGAACCTGATCGAGGCCGGGGAGCTCGTCGATGAGAACGGCGAGAAGATCACCGACATCAGCAAGATCAAGTTCGGCGCTGACATGGCGACGTCCATGCAGACGATCACGACGGAGCTCCAGCGGCTCGTCGATACGCTCACGGGGCCGTTCATGGAGGCGCTGGCGAAGATCCCGAGGACGATCGGGATCGATGTCGAGTTCAACCCCGGGCGCGTGCCGTCTGGACCCGAGGTGCCGGGCTTCAGCCGAGGCGGCGTCGGCAACTTCGGATCAGGCACGCTCGCGATGCTGCACGGCCGCGAGGCGATCATCCCGCTCGATGACTACGACGGCGGCGGCGGCGGGCACATGACCGTCTACATGCTGCTCGACGGGCAGATCCTCGCCGAGCGGACGGTGCCGTTTATCGACGGCGAGCTCACGATGCGGGGCGTCTGATGGCCCTGACGGTCAACATCAACGCGAGCAATCGCACGTCGCGCGTGATGTACCGCTCGATGTCCGTCGAGAAGGTGCTCAGCATCGAGACGGCGGGCTTCGACGTCTACGACCCGATCAAGACGACGGCAGCCTACCGGCCACAGGTCGGCCACGAGGTCACGATCTACCACGGCTCCGATCTCCTGTTCGGCGGCGAGATCGTGACGGTGCAGGATCAGCGTCCGGCGCCCGACAACCGGGGTGGCGCGTTGACGCGCGTGCGCTGTCGCGGCTTCGATAAGTTCGCTGACGAGCGCGTCGTCAACAAAACGTTCTCGGCCGGGCAGACGGTGCTCGCCGTCGCCAACGCGCTCGTGTCGCAGTTCCTCGCCCCGAAGGGCGTCACAAACATCAGCCCCACGTCAGGCGGGCCGACGCTGCCCGAGCTCGTGTTCGAGATGCGGTCGCTACGGTCATGCCTCGACGAGCTCACGACGCTCTCGGGCTATATGTGGCGCATCAACGGGCTCAAGCAATTCGCGATGCACGCGCCCGGGGCCATCGCCGGGCCACATCCCATCTCGGATCTGACGAACACGATCCTCGGCGCGCTGGATTGGGAGCGCAGCATCCTGCGGCGCAACACGATCCTCTGGATGCGGACAGGCAGCGCGCCCGAGGGGACGGTCACACCGATCGCGCGCGTGGACTCGTTCACGGGCAACGGGGCGAAGTCGATCTTCTACCTGACGGCGCGCCCGGACGAGGCGCCTACGGCTGTCGTCCAGAACGGCGTCTCGCACCCGATCGGCGGCGGAACGTGGAACTACGACGCGCCCGACAACGCGATCACGCGCGTCTCGCCTGCCACGGCCGGTCACGCGATCACTGTCACGTATCCCGTGACGCCTCCGGCATGGGTGCGCGTCATCGACCCCTCGATCATCGTCGCGTCAGGCAGCTACGACCCGGCGCTCGCGCGCGAGGACGTCATCTCGGGCGATACCGTCCAGACGATCGATCAGGCGCTCGACGTGCTCGCGGCCGAACTCGGCATCCAGATCGGATGGGACCGGCGCAAGATCAACACGCGCGTGCGCTCGCACGGCTGGTATCCGGGGCAGTCCGTCGTTGTCGTCGTGGACAACCGCGACACGGCGGCGATCAACGCCTCGTATCTCGTCCACACGGTGCGGGTGACAGACCCCGGCATCACGCGCGCGCAGGCCGACGATCTGTTCTACGACCTGACGCTCATCGAGGGCGGCGACTACTTCCCGTCATGGATCGACATGATGCGGCGCCGCGAGGGCGGCAGCGTCAGCGGCGGGAGCACGATCGGCAGCGGCGGCTCGGGGGGCGGCGGCACAGGCGCGGCCGGGATGCCTGCTCGGTATTTCATGGGCGGCAACAATGCCTCGTATGCCTCGCCGATGGGCGTCGTCGAGAACATCCCGTATGCCGTGCCGATGACGCTCGGCGGGCCGCGCATGACGGCGGGCTCATGGCAAATGCACTGCTACGCTTACCGCATGGATGGCGACGCCACGAGTGAGATCCGGTTCCACCTGAAGATCGGCGCCTCGATCGTCGCCACGTCGTCATGGTGGTCGCCCACGGCGTTCTCGGCGCCGCTGCTGCACCCGGTCACGATGCCAGCGAGCGAGGGCGAGGGTGTCCTGCAATGGGAAGCACAAGGCACCCCGGCGAATTGGGTCTGCGGGATGTGCATGGTGGAGGAGACATGATGCGGAGAATGATGATCGCGGCGCTACTCGCCTGCACGGCCGTTCCGGCGTGGGCACAGGCGCCAACGGGGATGTTCTCGAAACTCACGGTCGGATGCGTCGGCGTGCCTGCGAGCACGTCCACGATGCGGATCTGCGGGAGCAACCCGACGCGCTCGGGCGGGCAATCGATCGTGTCGGTCGATGGCTCGGGCAACACGACGCTCGGGGCGCTCGTCGCGGCCGACATCCCAAGCACGTTCACACAGCGCAACGTCGCCGAGGCGATCGCGTCGCCGTGGACGTTCTCAGGCGGGCTGACGGGGCCGCTCAACGTCACCAACAGCCTGTCATCGCCGATCGGCACGTTCTCAACGCGCGTGCGGACGCCGCTCGTGGACACGGCCAGCGGACCCCTGACGCTGCAGGGCGCCTCGGGTGTCGTCCAGTTCGGGAGCAACACGACGGAGGTGCTGCCGCCCTCGATGCAGGCCGCGCTCGGGAGTCCCATTGCGCCGTGGCTGTCGTTTGACGTGATGGAGATGCGCGCGTCGATTCTGGTCAACGACGAGCGCATGGCCTTCACGGGAGGCTCGGCGATCTGGTCACGGGGCACGGCGCTCACACGGCCTGTGACGGCCGTGGACTCCGTGATCTACACGAAGCACCGGGCGCTCCGGTACAACGACGTCATCATCTTGCGGGACGTCACGAGCCTCGGCCTGCCGCAGTTCGAGGCGATGCGGATCTGTTCGGCCACGGGCGAGCAGATGGTCGAGGGCGATTACCTCTATTGCGTGGCGCGCAACATCGACGGCACGGGCGCGAACGCATGGGAGGAGGGCTCCGCTGTCGTTTCGACGGATCGCCTGATCGATATGTACAGCTACAGCCCGACGACGCTGTCGTATTGGGGCTCCGTGCTGAGCGACCGCCCGCTGCTCGCGTTCAACTTCAACGCGACGCCATCCGTGGACATGGCGGGCACCGGGGCGGCCGCCGCGCTCGGCAGCGGCGCGCTTACTGGCGCCGGATCGGGGACGTCGGCGCCGGGGATCTACTACCGAGCGGGCAGCGCGGGCGAGACGTTTAGCGGCATCAACCCGGGCACGGCGCTCAACGGCGTCAGCGGGACGTGCGCGCTCACTGTCGAGATGTGGGTACGCTTGCCTGACGGCGGGTTCTCGGCGACGCAAGCGTATGTCGTCCAAAAGGGCTCGCCGGGTTCGTCAGCGAATCACTTTTCCGTGCTGCACACGAACACCGGGCGGCTCTACATGCTCGGCGCGCCGGGCGGCGTGTGGGGCGCGCTGACGCCGCAGACGCCCGTGTTCTCGTCGGCGGCGTATGTCCATCTCGCGTTCGTCTGGGACGCCTCGATGGGCGGGCGCACCTACGTGAACGGCGTGGACGTCGGCACCACGTCGCCTGCGGCGGGCGGGTGCCTGACGCCGAATGCGTCCACGATACAGGGCGCCGGGCAGTGGGCGAGCGGGACAGGTTTCGGCATCTCGGAGCTCGCGGTCTACGGCTACCCGCTGACGCAGCAGCAGATCCGCGCGCACTATGAGGCGCTGAACTCCACGGTGACGTCGATGCACCACGGCCCGACAGTCGCCGGGCGCGAGCGCACGGGCACGGGATTCAACGACATCTCCACGCGATGGGCGCTCGGGCAGCTTCAGGGCATCGCGGACTATCAGACGCCGACGATGGGCTTCTGGGCAGGCGATCAGGCGGCGACATGGGTATCCGCAGACGCGGCCAACGGCTTCCGCATCGGTCACGGCAGCGCGATCAAGCTCCACGCAAAGACGAACGGGGATCTCGACCTGTCGGGGAATCTCAACCTCGTCACGGGCGGCAACGTCACCTCGACGGGGAATTGGTCGATTACACAGGCAGGAGGTTTCCTGTTTGGGCCGTCTGTCTCGTCGTCGGGAGACGCGGCACGATCTGTCCGATGGTCGAACGGAGCCTCGCTGTTCTCTGAAACGAGCCTGATGTCTGCCCAGATACACAGGAGCGGAGCGGCGGCGATTGAACTGCGCGCCAGAAACGATTCCCTCGGCGTCACGGGCCTGTTCCGCATCAACGCACCCACGCTCGTCGGCGATGCGGCAACGTTCTTCTTTAGCGCGAGCGCCGGGGCAGTGGTGAGACTGTTGCCGGGCACGACTGGTATCCGAACGATCGGCTCCCCGACATCGGCGCAGACGTGGACTGCCGTCTATGCGACGACGTACCACGCAGGAGCGACGGCAGGCTACTCGGGCACATGCACAGGGAACCCCGTCGTATCCGGCGGGATCGTCATCGGATGCAGCTAGGCGACCACCCGGTTTGACACGGCGCGTCTGACGCGCGATAGTGCCTCATCACGTCCGGGCGCGACTTGGCGCCCGGCGCTTTCAAGGGACGACATTGACATGCGTACTCACACTCTCGCTCTCGCGCTGCTCGCGGCGCTCGTAACCTTCCCGGCCGTCGCTGAGGCGCAGCGGCTCTCGCCGCCGCTCAATGCCTCGGGGCCGTTCGTGCTCGGCGCGCCCGAGTCCACTGTCGCCGGGCTGACGCAGATCCTCCCGCTGACGGGGCCGAACTACGTGGGCCAGCCGAAGCCGTTCGACGATCTGCTGTTCTACAACGCCACGAACGGGCAGACGTGGATCATCGTGAACCTCGGCTCGCTCTACGGGCAGACGTCGCAGGGCCGCAATACGCCTGTAGCGCAGTTCGAGTGCCTCGTGTTCGTGCAGCTTGAGCCGGGTCTGACGCTGACGGCGACGCACATCGACGAGGACGGGCTCACGGACATCGTCGGGTATCGCCCCACGGACGGCAGGATCGTCCGCTACTACCGGCGCGGGTTTCCCGGCTGCTGACACGGGCGGTCGCCCGGTGCTACTATCGGCCGCATGGTGCGCTCTGTCGCTCATGCGGCCGTTCTTGCGTGTGCCCTCCTGATCTCCGGCGTCGCGCTCGTCGCGCAGACGCCTCCCGCCGATCCTGACGCCGCTCCCACACTGGCCGAGCCGGTCGAGCTCCGTCGTCAGAACGTCGTACTCCGGGCCAACCTGCTGCAAGCACAGATCGAACTCATGCGCCTCACGATCGAGCGCGAACAGGCAGCCGTCGCCGATGCGCTGGCAGCCGTGCGCGCCGAGGTCGAGGAGGCCGCCCCGGGCTGGACGCTGGCGCCCGACGGGACGCTAGCGCGAAAGGATGACACGCCGAAGGCCGAGCCGCAGGCTGACGTCCCCCCTGACGGACAGTAACTCGCGTCATGGATGCAGGAGTCGTCAAGCAATGGTCGGAGCTAGCGAATGGGGTCACAGTCGCCGGTTTGCTGGCGCTGGTCATCATCGGCGGATACCTGCGATGGTGGGTCTGGGGCTATCAGTTCCGAGACATGAAAACGGAACGCGACGAGTACAAGCGTCTGTTTCACCAGTCGATCGGGGTCTTTACGAGGGTCGTCGCCGAGCAGCAGCAGCACACGAAGGCGTCCGGCGACGATGCGACATCATGATCCTTCAGGCGCTCGCGCGCGGACTGCGCGCTGTGGCCGACTGGCTCGATCCACGAGTGCTCTCCCCGGAGAGGGTCGATGATCTGCGGGATCTCGCAGAAGCTCGGCGACTTGTGGACATGCTCGAAATGAGGGCCGCGATCATTCGCCGCTCGCGTTACGGCGTCGAGAGCGCCGCACCACACCACAGGTAACTCATGCACGGAAGCCCGATCGAGTGGGCGCTGTTCGCGATCTCGCTGGCGAACGGACTTGTCCATGTCGATCTGCTGTTGTCCACGCTGGACGACTCGCGGCGCGTGCGGTCGTCATCGCCGCCACCGTCGCGGCTCGCGATCCTCGTCGTCGAGTCCAACAACATCGGCGAGGCGATGCGCTTCAGCGTCTCGCTCGTCTGCGTCGCGAGCGGCCTGATCGCGATCGCGTTCCCGCCTCCTCCCGGCGTGTTGGGGTTCCCCGCTGCGTGGAAGGCGGCATCGCTGACGTTGCTGTCGGCGATCACGCTGATCCACGGGTTGATCTCGCGGCGCTATCGCCGTCGCATCCTGACGTTCACTGAGCAGCGTCGCCGATCCACGGATGGAGAGTATGAGCCAAGCCGAACTGCTAACGCATCTCACTGACGAGCAGATCGTCGGGCTGACGATCTGGGCCGAGTCGCGACAGGAGCCGATCGAGGGCCGTGTTGCTGTCGGCTGCGTCATCCGCAATCGTCTCAGGAGGCGCGCGACTCGCTTCGGGCTCACGTACCGCGATGTCTGCTTGAAGCCGTGGCAGTTCTCGTGCTGGCGTCGCGAAGGTGGCCCGGCCAACCACGAGGCGCTGATGCAGCATGTGGTCGCGCTCATCGCGGACCCGCAGCACGCCGAGGACGTGTTGACGCTGCGATCGGCGATGTGGGTCGCGCGTGGTGTCATGGGCGAGGCCGTCGAGGACAACGTGCTCGGCGCGACGCACTACTACTCGCCCGCAGGCATGGTGCCGAAGGGCAGCGCGCCGAAATGGGCGACGACGGCGCGTCTGACGCGCGTCATCGGCGGGCATCGGTTCTACGCAGGGGCATAGGAGGCACGCGATGGTGGATCTACGAGGCAGGGCGCAGGAAATTCTCGGCACGATTGCGGCCGTCGTCGAGGAGAAGTTCCCTCGCACACGGCCGACGCTGGATCTCAAGCACGAGGGCACGCGCGTGCTCGTGGCATCACTCCTCGAAGGCGTGATGACGGGCATGACGGCCGACGATCTGCGCGCGGCGCTGGAATCCAGCGAGGAGCGGCAGGCGAACATCGATCAGGCGCCCGAGGAGCCCTCGGCACCTGACGATCCGTCGTTCCCGCCTGACACGCCTGACACATCGGCGGGGCTCATGCTGCCCGTCGTCGCGACGCCGAACGGATGGGGCCATCAGGCGGGCTATCGGCCCATGCTGTTTGCCTCGTGGTTCCCGATGCTGCGGATCTTGCGCGACGATCGCGAGCGGTTCTACCGGACGCTCGACATGCTGCGCTCGTGGGGCGTCGTCGGTGTGCGCGCGTTCTTCGGCGTCTGTCATCCAAACTACTGGCCCGGCCGCGAGGTGCTGCCCGTCGATGCGCCGCGCGTAGGCACGGCGTGGCCGAACTACGAGGATCTTGTGCAGGAGGCGGCGCAGGCGCTCATCGATCGGCGGATGGCGTGGTTCGGCACGGCGGGCGACCTGCAGGAGTTCGCCGACGAGCATGAGGTCTACCGGCGCGCGGCGCGTGCGCTGTCGCACGGCGACCTGATGCGGGTCATGGCTGTCGTGGACGTCAACGAGGCGTGGCAGAACTCGCGGCACGGCGATAGCGTCGCGCACCTCGCGTCGCTCGTGAAGCCGTTCGCGGACAGCGGCATCCCGTGGGCGACGTCGGCCAACCCGCTCGGCTACGCGCGGCACAACATGGAGCAAATGTACGTGCCCGTCGGCGCACCTGTCGTCACGACACACACGACAGGGCACCCGCACGAGGCGATGGTGCGCCACACGTTCAACTTGCGGCACGACGCCGAGGGCGTCGGCTTCCGTGTGGCGCTGATGCAGGGCGAGCCACGCGGGCCGGGCGCTGACGTCTCGGCGGGCGCTGTCAACGCGACGGGCTGGGTCGCGCTTGCGGCCACGATGGCGGCAATGACGGGGCAACTCTACGTGCTGCACTGCTCGCGGGGCGTGCGCGATCGCGACAATGATGATCCGTGGGGCGCGTTCGAGCCGTACTTCCGCCGCGCGCACGCGATGATGTCGCGCCTCCCGAACGAGGCCGTGATGGCTGTCGGCCACGGCGGGCGAGGCGGATCGGATCGCGAGGCGCTGTTTGCCTCGTCGCGCAGTGACGGCGCGTTCGACGGCGACAAGCCCGGCGTCACGGGGCAGTTCCATCGGGCCGATGCGGTGCGCTACGGATCGGGGCGCCGCGCGGCGATGCTCTACGGCGGGAGCGGTCGTCGTGAGGCGAAGGTCGTCAAGGCGACCACTGGCGCGTTCTACAATACGCACGGTCAACTGATCAGGCAGGCATCCATGCGGCCGGGCGAGATCGTCGCGTTCGATGATGCGGGCGATGGCGTCCTGTACGTCGAGCAGTGACACTTTCGGAGGAGTGAGACGTGGCAAAGAGCGACTATCTCGAAAACGCGATCATCGACATGGTATTCCGGGGGCTGGCTTTCACGCCGCCGAGCAAGGTCTACATCGGCCTGTTCACCGGCGCGCCGTCCGACGCTGGCGGCGGCACAGAGGTCACAGGCGGCAGCTACGCGAGGGCTGAGTCGGACGCGGATAGTGCCAACTGGCGCAACACGCAGAACAGCGGCACCGGGGCCAGCACGGGCACCTCGGGGCAGACGTCGAACCTGCAGACGATCGCGTTCCCGGCGCCGACAGCGAATTGGGGCACGGCGACGCACTTCGGCATCTTCGATGCGGCCACGTCCGGCAACCTGCTGTATCAGGGCGCGTTGACGGCGCCCAAGACGATCAACAACGGCGACCCGGCGCCGTCGTTCCCCGCAGGCTCGCTCGTCGTCACGGAGTCGTAAGCGGTGGCCCAACGGCGTGCGCCCGTTGGAATTTGAGCCACGCTGGACACCAGTCCTAATCTTCGGCGCGTTGACGCGCCGTTCCATCTCGGGAGGCTCTATGCACGAGGGTCACGAACATCACGACAGTCCGGCGCTTGATCCGCTGCCGCACCGTATCCCGTACTTCGGCGCGGCACCGGGGCGTCAGGTCATCGAGCCTGTCGCGAGCGGTGCATGGAGCAACCCGGCCACATGGTCAGGGCGCGTGCCGACAGGCGAGGACGTGGTGAATATCCCCGATGGGCGTGCCGTCGAGGTGGACACCACGGACGCCGTCGCATACGCCCTGACCATCCACGGGACGCTCACGCATTCACGGGCGCGCGACACGCGCCTCAGTGTCGGCACGGCGCTCCTGATGCCGCAGGGCGAGTGGTCGATCCCGATGGCCGATGCGCCGGATCGCCGCTGCGAGATCATCGTGCGAGACGTGCCGATCGATACCACGTTCGACCCCGAGCAGTACGGAACCGGGATCATCCTGCTCGGGCGCGTGCGCTGGTACGGCGCGGGCAAGACGACGTTTGCGCGCGTCGCAGTCGAGCCGAAGAAGGGCGACCGCACGCTCACGTTCGCCTCGGCGGTTGTCGGCTGGCGCGTCGGCGACGTCATCGAGATCCCTAACAGTGAACAGCTTGGCGCGAGCCTCGGCAGTCGCGGGCGTGAGACGTTCCGCGTGGCATCCATCTCGGATGACGGCACGGTCGTCACGCTCGATGGCGCGCTCAAGCGGAATCACCCGTGCGCCTATGACGCCGACGGCGTGACGCCTACGCAGTTCCGCCGCTATGATCCGGTGGCGGGCGAGTGGACGGAGCCGCGCCTGCTGATGCCCTATGCGGCGAACGCGACGCGCAACGTGCTGATCGCGAGCGAGAACCCGTCAGGCACGCGCGGCCACCTCCTCGCGTCGCATCGTGCTGACGTCGACATGCGCTACGTCGAAAACGCGCACATGGGCCGCACGACGCTATCAGCCCTGCACAGCACGACGTTCAACGCTGACGGGTCTGTCGCGCGCATCGGCACGAATCAGATCGGGCGCTACAGCCTGCATCTGCATCACCTGATGGGGCCGCAGAACCCCGATGACGAAGGGTTCCAGTTCATCCTCATCGGCAACAGCGTGCATCACTCGCGTAAGTGGCCGATTGCCGTTCACGCGACGCACTACGGGCTCGTCCAGCACAATGTGGTGTACGACGGCCTCGGGTGGGGCATCGGCACGGAGGACGGGAGCGAGTCCTACAACGTGTTCGATCGCAATTTCGCGTTCGACATCAAGGGCGGCAACAGCACCGACTTCAAGGACGGGCGCGCGAGCGATCCGTTCTGGTTCCATCAGCCCACGAACATCGTCACGAACAACGTCGCGTGCAACGGCGCGTGGGGCTACTCCATCTTCATGCAGGACATGGACGGCGGATCGCTCCCCAAGACGGTGCGCGTGCCGAAGTTCCGAGGCGCGGATCTGCACGACGATGAGCACGTCGAGATCGTGGAGATGCGGCGCCAGCCGTTCCTGCAGTGGGACAACAATGAGGCGTACTGCTGCCGCGATGGCGCGTTCAACGTGTGGAGCCTCGGCGAGCCCGCGCCGAAGTCGCAGGCGCGCTCGGTCATGTGGAACGTCGTGGGCTGGAATTGCGAGTACAACGGCGTTGATCTCTACATCGCGCACAATCTGACGCTGTTCAACACAGTGCTTCGTGGCGACGTGCGCGGACTGACAGGCTCCACGAGGGCGAGCAAGTTCGTGATGAACCGGGGGATCGGGTTCCTCAATCAGCGCGCCTCGTATCAGACGAAGCTCGAATACGCGGATATTCAGGGCTTCAACACGGCCCTCGATGTGCCGAGCGAGACGAGTGAATCACGCGACGGCTACGCGCCGTTCGTGGTCGAGCATGGCCTCTTGCGCGGGCTCGTGAATGTCCGCGTCCGCAACACGCCAGAGGCGCACGACAACAGCGATCGTCAGGTCTATCTCGTGGACGTGACGCATGGCGACATCGCCACGCGGCGCCCGAAGTATGACGGCGAGCACTACGACTGGTCGCTCGTGTACGGGTCGCCGCAGGCCGACCGGCGCCTTCAGCTTTACGTGCTCGGCCACAACGGCGATCCAACGCAGCGGTTCCGCGTCTACTGGCCGGGGCAGGACACGACACCTCGGGGCGGCGAGCTCGCGCCGTGCAGCATGATCGCGCCGCTGTCGAACAACGCGATCATGTGTCCGCTCACGGAGGAGATCACGGTGCCCACGTATGAGGGCGAGCCGCCTCCGGTCCCGCCCATCGTGACGCCTCCCGACCCTGAGGAACCGACTGATCCGGGCGAGCCCGAGGAGCCGACAGACCCGGAGGAGCCGACCGATCCCGGCGAGCCGCCTGTCGATGTGGCGGTGCCTCACCTCTCGGTGTCCACGACGATGTGTGAGCCGGGCGCCGACTTCTGCGCGAGCGTCGCGCTGGTGGCGCACAATGCCTCGGCGCTGCGGATCGAGTCGGCGGGCACCACGGACATTCGCGACGCGGGCGCGGCTGTCGGCGACATCACGGGCATTGAGCTCCTCGCGGGGCGGCATCAGTTCCTCGCGACGCTCGTCAATGCTGAGGGCGAGGAGACGCAAGTCCTGCTCACGATCGACGTCGGCGACTAAGACAAGGCAAGCACTGGAGGAGTAAATCTGATGGCGACATTGGAGACTAACGCGCGGAATGCCGCGTGCGATGCGATTGTGGGTCTGCTCGATGGCGGGACCATCGAGATTCAGGAGAGCGACGATACGGTGCTGGCCGTGCTGCCGTTCGGCACGCCCGCCTTCGGCGCGTCCAGCAACGGCACGGCGACAGCGGAAGCCATCACGCCGGACAGCAGCGCCGACGCGACCGGCACGGCGGCAAAGTTCATCTGCAAGGACAGTGAAGGCAACCCGGTGTTCGGCGGCACAGTCACGGCTTTGGGCGGCGGCGGCGACATGGAGCTGGTGTCGACCTCGATCGTGGCGACGCAGCCGGTGACGATCACGTCGTTCACGTTCACCATCCCGGCATCGTAAGCGCGAGGTTACACATGGTCGCCCACGCGCCGCATGAGGCCGAGGTCCGCCAAGGCGGCCTCGACCTCAGCCTCGACGTATTCTCCGGCCCCGACTGCTGATGGCTCAGTATTACACCGACTTCTCTGAGTACACGACCAGCGCGGCTCCGTCTGACTGGACGGCGCGCTGGGTCACGTCCGGCGTGACGTATGAGGTGCGCGAGGAGGTCGGCGCGACGGGCGGGAAGTATCTGCGTGGTGTCCGCGCGTCGAGTGGTGCGCGGTCGCTGCTCTCGTGGGACGCGATCGACGGCGATGCAGGTCGCGCGACGCTCGACATCCTCGTGCGGGTGCGGGCCAGCGCGCGGCCCAGTAACACGCAGGTCTTTGGCGTCACGGCCCGCGCAAGCGGCGCAGCCAGCAGTGAGAGTGGCTACAACGCGCTCCCCATCAGGATGGGGATCAGTCGCGTCGGGTTCGTCGGCATCAGCAAGTACGTCTCTGGCGCCTTCACGACCGGGCTCTTCGAAGAGAAAGCGTGGTCGGCGGGCACGTGGTATTGGGCGCGTATCCAGTACGTGGGCAGCACGCAGCGCGTCCGCCGCTGGTCGGGGGCGCTCGGGGATGAGCCGGGGACGTGGGATGCGACCTACACCGACTCGTCGCTTTCGTCGGCGGGCTGGGTCGGACTGCTGTTCCCGTCGACCGACGTGACCGTCGACGTCGACATCTTCTCCGTCGGCACGGGCGGCGATGCGGCGCCAGCAGGCCCGCCGATTACCGGCACGGTCGACGCGGTCGCGCCTGCGGCCCGAGTCTACGCGGCGGATGCCCTCGGCACGACGGGCACGGCCGCTGTCACCGCACCTGCCGCGACGGTCAGTGCTGAGGGCACGACGTGGCCGGTGCTGTCCGCCTTCGAGATCAACGGCGGGACGGCATGGACGAGCGTCAGCGAGCTAGCGGACTTCCTCGCAGCGGTCGAGGCCGCGTCTGGCGGACGGATGACGCACAGCGTGGTCGGCACGTCCGTCAACGGCAACCCGATCCACCTCGTCCGCGTCGGCCCAGAGGCGCCGACCGCTGGCACAGTGCTGGTCGTCGCGCAGCAGCACGGCAACGAGCCGAGCGGGCGTGAGGCCGGGTTGCAGATGTTGCGCAACCTCGCGCTGACGGATGATGCAGACACCATCGCGTACCTGCAGGACACGGCGTGGCTGTTCATGCCGTCGATCAATCCCGACCAACTCGGGGTGGACCGCGAGAACAGCAACGGCAAGGACCTCAATCGCGAGCACCTCGCGCTGTCACAGCCCGAGGTGCGCGCCATCCACGCCGTCATCCGGGATTACCAGCCGCACGTCCTGATCGACCAGCACGAGGACGGCACCATCGTCCCGTCCGAGGTGCATTTCGCCCGCGCGCACAATCCGCAGGTGCCCGCCTCGATCCGGACGCACTCTGCGGCGCTAAAGACCGCCGCAGAGGCCGCCGTCACGGCCGCTGGATACACGCCGCAGACCTACGCGACCTCGACGGACACGCGGCTCCTGCGGACGGTCGGCGGGCTCCGCTACGCCGTCACGCTGCTGTCGGAGGTGCGTCGGCCGGGGACCAACATCGAGGGGGCCGTCCAGCGGGTCTATCAGCAGCGCATCGTGCTTGAGTCCGTGCTGGCGTACCACGCGGAGCATCGCGACGACATCGCCTCGGAGCGGGCCACGGCCATCGCCGCCAAGATCACGGAGGGCGCGACGCAGTCGGCCGCCTTCCAGATCCGTGACAGCGCGTCGATCAATCCGCCGCCCATCGCTTATCGGCTGACGAGCGGACAGCGGGCGGCGGCGGCGCATCAGTTCGATCTGTGGGTCATCGACGAGGTCGATGACGGCGCGGGCGGCGCCTACGTGTTCATGGGTCAGGCGGCACAGCCCCTCATTCCGTTCGCGTTCGACAGCCGCGCGGACTACGAGATCATCGCCGCCACGCCGCACGATGACCTGAGCACCACGGGCGAGGCCGCCGTCACGGCCCCAGCGGCGATGGTGTCTGCCACGGGCGACGTGATGCTATCTGGGCAGGCGTCCGGCGCGAGTGCAGCCTCGGCAGCCCTCGACACGGCGATCCGCCTGTCGGCGTCTGTCGCGGGCGCTGCGGCCGTTACAGGGGCACTCCAGACGGCGATCAGGCTCGCCGGACAGGTCGCGGGCACCTCGGCCGTGCAGGCGACGCTCGACGCGCCGACGACGCTCGCCGGATCGGTCGCCGGGGGCTCGACGGCGACAGCGGATCTCGTGACGGCGGTCGCGCTGGCGGCGACGGTGGCGGGCGCGGCGCAGGTACAGGGCACGCTCTCGACGGCCGTCACGCTCGCAGGGGCGATTGCGGGCACGGCGACGGCCACGGCATCGCTCGCGACAGGTTCGGGGCTACAGGGCGCCGTCAGTGGCGCTGCGGCGGCATCCGGGAGCCTGCAGACGGGCATCTCGCTCGCGGGGTCGATTGTCGGCGCGTCAGACGCGCTGGCGGCGCTCTACGCGCCAGCCGGGCCGGGCTTCGACCGGGCGCCGTGGCGGGCTGAGGTGCATGTCGTCGAGGATTGGCGCGATGAGGTCTGGGGGTACAGTGTCATGGTGGGCGTGATCAAGCGAATCCCGAAGCGAGCCGACGCGATCCAGCGGATCGGCGTGGACTGGTCGCCGAGGCTGCGATCGCAGGGCGCGACGATCCTCACGAGCACATGGGAGGCCGAGGCCGGAGCCGACGTCGCGCTCGTCGGCGATCTGACGGCGCATGACGGGCTGCGGACGTCCGTGCTCGTCGCGGGCGGCACACTCGGGCAGCGGGACCGGGTGCGAAACATCATCACCACGTCAGACGGGCAGACGCTCCCGCGCGCCCTCGACGTGGACATCGTCGCGGACACGTAAGCCAACTCACAGGAGACTATGAAGCCATGAAGATCCCTATCTTGCCCGGGTTCAAGACGGAGCCCGTACTCGTCACGACGGCGATCGGCGCTGTCATCACGCTCCTCGTCTCCTATGGCGTGGACATCAGCGAGGATCAGCGCAACGCGATCCTCGGCGCCATTGTCGCGTTGCTCGCGCTGTTCGCGCGCTCTCAGGTCACGTCGGAGGCGACACAGCAGAAAGCGGGCGTGACGACGGAGGTGGTGGCCGAGGTCGCCGCCGATCGTGACAAGCGGCTGGCCGTCGTCAACGATCGCGCCGGGGCCGTGAAGCCGGTCATCGCGCTGCTGCTGGCGCTCGCTCTCGGCGGGTCGATCGCGTGCGCCTCGCGGGCGGGCGTGGACGTCGAGCCGGAGACGGCCGTGCTCGATTACGCGGGCGACGTCCTGAACCTCACGGCGGATCTGCAGGCCGTCGTGAACGACTACGCGCGCCAGCACGGGACGAACGCCGCGACGGACGCGATCGCCGAAGGCATCCGCGATCACGTTCTGCCGCGCGCCGTGCAGCTACGCGAGGCCGTCGCCAGCTATCACGCGCTGACGTCGCCTGACTTGAAGGACGCTCGCGCGAACGACATTGCTGCTGCGATTAGCGCGCTCGTCGCGTCCTATGCGGAGCTCTCCGGACGAGGCGACGTCGCCGAGCTCGCGACAGCAATCACGACGACGCAGGCGCGCGTAAACGCCCTCGTCGCGCAGATCAGATTGGAACTCGCGAAGGTGCGAGGGGCGGTCGCCATGCAGAGCGGTCGCCCGGCGTTCGCAGGCGCGGCACTCACCCACACGTAAGAGGAAGGCGACACGATATGAGCATCGAAAAGGCTGTCGGCAGCATCCGGGACGTGAACGAAGGGATCGCCGTCGCAACGATGGCGCTCACGGGTATCGGCGCGCTCATCGCGGGCATTCGCGCCGTCATCGATCAGGCGCGCGGCGCTGGCGTCGATGTGGCCTCGTATGAGGTCGCGCTCGCGGGCTTCGACGCGGCCGAGGCGCGCGTGCGCGCGCAGCTTGCCGAGTACGACCAGATCAAGGCCGAGGAGGAAGCGCGGCGACAGCAGGAGCAGGCCGAGGCGCCAGTCGATCCGCCCGAAGGCACGGCACCATCCGCGCCCGTGTCCGAGTAGCACACCCCATCCGCCCACGGGGACAAGCCCTCGATTTCCTGCGAAAACACGCGGGATCTCGGGGGCTTGACACGTTCTAGCGTTCGTTATACTATTCCCTTGTCGCGCCGATGACGGCGCGGCCGACACGAGGAGATGACGATGCGCTACACACTGACTATCAACAATGCGACGGCCACCATCAACAACGGATCTCGCGAGACGCGCTATGCCATCGAGGCGCTGGCAGTCGGCGACAACACGCGCCGGGTGCTCGGCGTGTCGGCGCAGTACGCCGCGACGGGCGCGCGTGGCGCGGCCTACCTCCTCCAGACGTTCGAGGACGGCACGTTCCGCCTCCTGTCGATGAGCGGCATCGCGAGCGGGCGCGGCGTCTACGGCACGCTCGCGGCGCCTGTCGTCGTCCCCGAGTGGCCCTGCGAGAACTGCGGGGCCGAGGGCGCCGAGGCTGTCGAGCACGACGGCTCCACGTATCGCCTGTGTGGCCGGTGCCACGTCGAGGACGTCGCTGCCGAGGAGCACTTCAGCGGAGAGCCCACGGCGGCGGTATTCGACGTGGACGGCTTCCGCGTGTCGCCGACGCTCCGCGCGGCCGACGCCGAGGGCTGGCTGCACGACATGATCGCGGAGACGTGGGGCGATGACGTCCGCGTCACGGGCGCCGGGGATCTCGGCTGGTTCGATGTCGTGGACGAGGACGGCGACCGCGTGGCCGAGTATCAGATCGCGAGCGTCACCTCCTAACGGGGGTGACGTGTCAGACCCACGCAGACGACGATGCGACAGTACAGGTTCACGATCGACGGCGGCATCAACGGCGAGGACGTGTTCGAGGCGGAGGATATGCGCGAGGCGATCGCGATGGCCCGCGAGTGGGCCGAGGAGGGCGACTGGACCGGGCGTCAGGGCATCATCCGGCCGGTGGTCGGGATCAAGGATCTCGCGTCTGGTGAGGCTGAGGTCATCGAAGTGACGATCGATTGCGGGCGGGACTGACGTCGAGCACGGCATTATCCTCAGGAGCACACCGATGGCCAAACTGACGTTCCGAGAAGAGGTGACCCGGGAGGGCATCCGCGACTTGCGCCGCTACGCGGGCGAATGCCTGTGCGGCGCGAAGATCGACACGAAGGACGACCCGGCCGCCCTGCGAGCGCACGCGGAGAGCTGCCTAGAGCTGCGCGACGAGATGACGACGCGCCTGTGAGGAGGGGCAGACATGGCGACATTCACGATCACGACGGGTACTGAGGACTACGGGACGTTCACGGTCGAGGCCGCGAACATGGACGACGCGATCGAGCAGGCGCGCGATTACATGGACAAGCGCGTCTACCGCGTCGGCTTCGTCACGATCGACGCGGTCGCCGAGCGGACCGACACAGGCGAGCGCGCGGAGTTCGCGCACGAGACGTACAGGGATTGGGACTAGAGACGGACGGCGGGCGTGCCTGAACGCTCGCGCATTCACACGGGGAGACAACGACATGGTGACGTTTGAGCTAAATGAGCAGGGCGAGACGATCGTGACGGTGCCGATCGAGCGCGATCACCTCTATAGCGGCGACGCGAATACGTGCAGCACATGCCCGATCGCGCTTGCGATGATGGAGGCATTCTCGGCGTTCGGGCGCATCCGCAGCGTGTCGGTGGCGCCGTCGAGCGTGCGTGTCGCGTTCGACAGCGGGCGCGAGATCGTGCTGTTGCCGACGCAGGACGTGCGCGACCTCATCTATGACGTTGACGGCGGCTGCGTAGGCATCGAGAGTCAGGCAGGCGAGTACGAGTTCCTGCTCGTGCGCGCAGACTGGAACGTGACGGCCCTGCCGAGCTCGATCCGTGCCGCCATCGAGCGGAACGAGCCGACGCGTCGTGAGGCGTCGCGCATCCTGCAGCGCGCCATCGGGCATCTCCGGGATCGGATGTCGTCGCGGAGCGAGGCGATGGACGCTCACGCGGTGCGCCTGCTGATCGAGATGCGCGCCATGGCCGGGGGGCTCCTGTGAGCGCCGCGCTGGTCGATGCGTACTGGATCAGCGTCGCGGAGATCCTGACGGAGCGAGGGTTCCCGTGTGTCTGGACGCGCACGATGCGCGGCGAGACGGACGATCGACTGCATACCGGATGGCTTCGCGCGCGGCGCGACGACGCGCCGGACGTCCGCGTGCGGCTCGATGACCCGCACATCTGGATCGTGACGCCGGACGCCTACAACCTCATCCCGGCCGAGGCGTGGCCCGCGCGCACGCTGCAGGCGCTCGGCGTCCCGGCGCCAACCGTCCGGGCGTACCGCAGGACGCAGCGCGCGACGTTCCTCGGCCCGAAGATCGCGGCATGGATGGTTCCCCATGCTGAACAGCACGGGCGCCGTGTGCTGGCGGCAGTGCGGCACCTTGCGGCAATGCGCCAGTGGCGCGCGGCGATCATCGGGGCGCTCGCCGAGCGGCGCATCGGCAATGCCAGCATCCAGCCTCCGCTGACGGCGCTGCATCGCGGCTCGGCGTCCGTCACGCTACCCGAGGAACACGCGCGGCTCATCCTGCACAGCAATCCGCCTAGCGTCGAGATCGAGGTGCAGCGCGCCTCTCCGCAGGTACTTGAGCACATCGCCTCGGCGCTGCGCGATCGCGATGTGCAATCAGCCAAACACGAGGTCTACCGCGCCGCAGCGGTACGGCCGGAAAGCGAGACGACGAATGCCTGAGAGACGAGTCACCCTGTGCGAGGACTGCTACGGGTCCGAGTTCACGACGGATCGCGCGACGATCGACGGGACGCAGGCCGTCGAGCAGTTCCGGCGCCGTCATCATCCTGCAGCCGGATGGGACTACGAGGATCACGACGTCAAGGCGCCAGCGCCGCACGTCTGCGACGCCTGCGAGCGTTCCGGCGACGCGAAGCATTACGAGGTGGTGCTGCTGTGGCCCTGACGCTGTGGGAGGCGCTGAAAGCGACCGCCCGACAGGTGCCCGAGGCCATCCATCAGGCGCTCTGCGGCATGGCGCGCGGCGGGCATCACTACATGACGACGACGGATGGCACGAGCCTCAAGGGGATCTGCCGTCTATGCGGCCATGAGACGCCCGGATGGCCCGTGCTCGCGGACCTACGCGCCCCGGACGAGCCCCGTCTGGTGACGTGGTGGGGGCCGCGTCCGCGCCCCTGACATTTCCTGTTGACACGGCGCTGCCACGTTCGTTATAGTCGTCTGTGTTGGGCCGCGATGGCGCGGCTCACATGGACGAGGAGGCGGCGATGATTAGCGTTTCATTCCTGACGGCGGGCCGGGCAATCTTCACGGTATCGAACGGCAAGGGCCAGCACTACACGTACCGCGTGACGAAGTCGCGGACGCCGGGCCGCGCGCCTGCCTACTTCGTCGGCGTCCTGACGGGCAGCAACAACGAGGGCGATTACACCTACCTCGGGCTGCTCGCGTGCGACGAGCGCGCCTACTTCCTGCGCCGCACGGCGAAGTCTCCCGCGAGCCTGATCGACGGCAAGCCCGGCGCCGTGTTCGCGTGGGCGATGAAGGTCGTGTCGGGACTGCGGGATCTGCCCGAGGGCTACCGCATCGACCACGCAGGCAAGTGCGGGCGCTGCGCGCGGACGCTGACGGACCCGGAGAGCATCGAGCGGGGCATCGGCCCCGAGTGTGTCCGGCTGATGACGGGGGTTGCCGCGTAAGCGGCGCCTCACACAAACAGACGACGACGAGAGAGGACGACTGATCATCATGTGTGTAATCGCTATCGCAGAAACGCGCGCGTTGACGCGCGCCGAGATCGGCCAGCAGTGGAGCGCGAACCCGGACGGGGCAGGCGTCTCATGGATCGACGGAGGTCGCGTCTACTGGCGCAAAGGCATCATGCGCCTCGATGACCTCGTGAACATCGTGGAGTCGCTGCCGCTGCCTTACGTCGTGCATACGCGCATCGCGACGGTGGGCGGCGTCAACGCGCCGCTGACGCACCCGTTTCCGCTGATCCCGAGCGTCCCGCTCAAGCTGGCGGGCAAGACGTCAAAGGGCGTGCTGTACCACAACGGGCACTGGTCCGACTATGAGCTCGCGATGCGGCTCATGGACCGCGCGCATGGCCCACTGCTCGGGCGCATCAGCGACTCGCGCATCATGGCGCGGCTCCTCGCGATGGAGGGCGCCGACATGATTACGAGCGTGCCGACGTCGCAGCGCGTCGTCGTCGTCACGCCGCAGGGCATCACGCGGTACGGCTCGGGCTGGACGAACCATGATGGCATGTGGACGAGCAACTGCCATTGGCAGCGTGGGCGCCGCGTCGCCCCGGCGCCATCGTCGGGCTCGCTGTGGGACGGTACGAAGCTCCGCAAGGCGAAGCCGTCCGAGGCGCAGCAGCGCGCCTTGACGGTGCTCGGCTCGCGCGTGTCCGAGTCGTCACCGTCGATGTTTCGCTGGCAGCAGGACGACGACGAGCGGCTGCTCCTGCTCGGCGACCAGTACCACGATCCCGATGCGCCCGACGTCTGCACGGGCGAGGATGATTGCTGATGCTCGACGTGCATCGACGCCGTGATCGGCAACAGGTAAGGCGTCATCGCCGGGGCGTGGGATCAGCCGAAACAGGCCACGATCCCGCGCCCTTCACTTTTTTTCACAAAGTCGCCGGATAGGTGTTGACAGGCTCCTATCACGTTCGTTATAGTTACTTTCGTCGGGCGGCAATGAGGCCGCGAGACGGACGACGGGAGACGACGACATGGACGCGATGACGATGACCTTCGGAGTGGAGATTGAGTGCCTCGTGCCCGAGGTGGCGGTCAACAACGGAACGATCGTGATCGGCAGCTACGGGACGCCTGCTGCCGTCGCGCAGGCGCCGGGATGGAAGTCTAAGACGGACGCGAGCCTCCGCGCGAACCCCGGCTATCGCGCAGTCGAGTTCGTCTCGCCGATTCT
This sequence comes from uncultured Sorangium sp., assembly GCA_964475255.1. Taxonomy (GTDB): domain Bacteria; phylum Myxococcota_A; class Polyangia; order Polyangiales; family Polyangiaceae; genus PMG-095. The sequence goes on along the minus strand of CAYYWA010000003.1, from coordinate 24,514 downwards.
CTCGGGCGAAACGGGCCTCGCGAGCCTCAAGAACATGACCGACCTGCTGCGGCAGGTTGGCGCTCGCGTCAATCGCTCGTGCGGCCTCCACGTTCATGTCGGATGCCCGGCCGAGGTGCCGCTCGTCAAGAATCTCACGATCAACGTGGGGCGTTTCGAGACGGCGCTGTTTGCGGCGTCGGGCACGCGGGCGCGGATGCAGGCGTCGTGGTGCAAGTCCATCAAGGGAGCGTCGTGGGAATCGGCGCCGTATCGTCGCCTCGCGAACGCGGCCGACAACGCGACGGCAGCGAGCGAGCTTCGCAACTGCAGCGACCGCTATCACGTCCTGAACCTGACGCACATCTCGCGCAACCTCGGCAGCACGACCAAGACGGTCGAGTTCCGCGTGTTCGCGGGCACGACGAACTACACGAAGATCAGCGCCTATGTGATGCTCTGCCTCGGCATCGTCCAGAAGTCGGCGAAGCGGAACGCGAAGCCGGAGCAGTTCGATGGGCCGATCACGACGAATCCCTCGGCGATGCGTCAGGGCGAAGGCGCCACGGCCATGCAGACGCTCCTCACGTGGCTCAATTGGGTGCATGTGCGCGGGCCGGTGCAGTTCGGCTCGCTCATGGCCGACAAGAGCGCGCAGATCGCCGAGCTCCGGCGCCTCGCGAAGAAGTTTGACGGGGAGAGCGCGTAAGCGCCTCCCCTCCGATTCATCCAGTGACGACAGGGAGACGAACGATGACGAATCCACAGCAGCAGGCACGCGAGCACGCCCGGGCGATTGTGGCCCGCGCGCTCGCCCTCGCTACAGACCAGCGGCGGCGCCGCGTCGTGATCGACGCCGACGACCTCCGCGCAGCGATACAGGAGGCTCATGATGAGAACCACGACGCCGAAGGGAGGCTGGCCTACGGCGGTTCCGAACCGAGGCGTGCTGATTGCGTTCTCCGTCACGCCGGAGGCGCGTGACATCCTCGGGCGCATCCGAGGCGACCTCACAGAAGGGGAGGCGCTCGACACATTGATTCGGGCGCATCTCGGAGACATACGGAAGCGCCTGCGGGCGCTACCGAGGATCGAGCAGCGGCGCGTCAAGCCGCCGATGACGGTACGAGTACGGGCGGGGACGCGCCAGAGATTGCGTGCCGCGTCGAAAGCGGAGCGGCGCCCGATGTCGCTCATTGTCGAGTACCTGATCCGCGAATACGGAGACGCGGACGAACTGAGGAGGAGAATCCATGCCGAGAGCCACAAGCACGCCGGACGCCGAATCGCCCCGGGCGGAACTACAGACGACGCAGGACGCCGGGCGCGGTGAACTCGCGCGGCGCAGTATCGACGCCGAAATCGAGAACGTCCTGATCAACGGCGACCTTGCGCGGCTGCAGCCCGGGCAGCGCGTCAGCTACTATCGCGAGCTCTGCGCGAGCCTCGGGCTCAACCCGCTCACAAAGCCGTTCGACTACATCGAGCTCTCGGGACGTCTGACGCTGTACGCGAAGAAAGACGCGACGGATCAACTGCGCGCGATCCACGGCGTCAGCATCCAGTCGATCGACGGGCAGCTACGCGAAGTCGGGCGCACGGCGCTCTTCGTTGTCACGGCGACGGCCGTGAACCGCGAGGGGCGCACGGACGTCGCGACCGGGGCGGTCGCCATCACGTCCAGCGCGGGCGACGCGCTCGCGAACGCGATCATGAAGGCCGAGACGAAGGCCAAGCGGCGCGTCACGCTGTCGCTCTGCGGGCTCGGCTTCCTCGATGAGTCGGAGACGGGCACGATCCCAGACGCGGCGCCTGCCCGGATCAACATGGAGACGGGCGAGATCATTGAGACGCCCTCCCAGACGGCGCAGGACGCCCCGCAGGGCGCCCAGACGGACGCAGGAGCCACGATCGCCGATGACGGGTATCTGCGTGTCATGCGGCTGCGCGTCGTGCGCCGTGGGCAGAACTCGCGCGGCAACTGGACGATGTACGCCGTCCACTTCAACGACGGGACGCAGGCGATCACGTTCGACGAGGAGATTGCCGAGACGGCGCGCCGGGCCGGACAGGGGCGGCTCCCGGTGGACGTCGAGACGCGCGCCGGGCGCGGGCGCGATCCCGAACTCGTCAGCCTGTCGATCATCCCGGTCACTGCCGCCGTGGACCCCGATCTCGGGGATGACGGCGGCGCGCACCCGGACGGCGACATGCTGCCCGATCCGGCCGACAGCACGCAGGCGCCCGACGACGACGATCTGCCCTTCTAAGGGGCAGGTCGTCGGGACGCACACCCAATCAACGCAACACGGACACGAGGAGACGACAGCAATGGAGCATCAGATCAATCACACCGCCCGTCCGGGCGTCACATGGGTCACGGCACGTCAGGCAGCAGAAATGCTCGGCGTGTCTGATCGGAACGTCTATAAGTTCGTGGACACGGGCGAGCTCCGGCTGGTCACGGAGCCGCGTGAGGGGCGTCGTCGCGAAGTCAAGATCGCGATGTCAGACGTTGAGGCGCTGGTGCAGAAGCGGCAGCAGATCGCCGAGCGGCGCGAGCGCGAGAAGCGCGAGGCTGAGGAGCGCCGCGCAGCGCGCGTGCTGAAGGCCGCGCAGCAGACCATCGAGCAGGCGAAGCGGCCCGATGTCACGGCGGCGGTCGTCGCCGAGCTCAAGCGCCAGTCCGACGTGCTCGACAAGATCGAGCAGCATCTCGGTCGGCTGGCGTCCGCGCTGTCATAGGAGGGCCGACATGGAGCGCGGGGAACGTGAGCGGCTGAACTCCAACCGATCGCGCGTGCTCGAACTCTTGAAGCGTAAGCGACGAGTCACCAACGTCGAACTCATGCACGTCGGGGGGATGGATGCTCCCCGACGTGCGCGAGAGCTACGCGCGCTCGGGCACAACATCACCGTGACACGGCAGAAAGGCGGGATCTTCATCTATGAACTCTTGCCGCCTGTCGCGACACAGGGACGACTCTGGGAGGCTGGCGATGCCGGACGATCGGCAGACTGAGGCGGATCGCCTCTACGAGATTGCACGCGCGGCGCGCTGGCCGAGCGTGACGACGATCCTCAAGATCGCCGGGATGTCGATGAACTACGATCGCATTCCGACCGCCGCAATCAGGCGAGACGAGGGCAGCACGATCGATGACGTGATCGCGGCGATCCTTCACGGCGACGTGCTGCCGATCGTGGATCAGGCTGTCATCGAGTGCGCCGAGCGCGCGTGCGAACGCATCCGCGCGAGCGTGGACGTGCAGCCCGAGCTCGTGCAGTGGCGCGGCGCACACCCGCTCGGGTTCACGGGGCAGCTAGACGTCGGCGGCACCATTGACGGACGCCTCTGCGTCGTGGACGTCAAGAACGGACACCGACAGCCTGAGCACGCGCTACAGGTCGCCGCCTACGCGCTCATCCTGCGATGGCGCTATGACGTGAAGCCCATGCCTCGTGCCGGGTGCTACTACGTGCGCGAGGGGCAAATCCAGTGGTACGACGAGGAGGAGCACGTCCGCGCGTTTCTCGCGGCCCTGACGTCGGTGACGTGGCGCTTGCGCCATCGCCGCGCGGTGCTGCCGGAACGCGAGCAGGAGCGATGCTTCGGAGGAGAGATTCAGTGACAGCAACTATCGCAACCACGCATGTCGGCGTGAACCTGATCCAGACCGCGCGCTCGGTCACAGCAGGGCCGATCGTCGTGGAGACACACGAGGATCGAGAGGCGATCGTCGAACGGATCTCGATCGCGCGCGATCTGGATCGGAGGATCGAGGCGTATTACAAGCCGATGCGCGAATCGACGCGCGAGGCGTGGAAGGCCGTGCTCGACGCCGAGAAGGACGCCAGAGGGCCGATCGGGGCGTTCATCCGGGAGGCACAGGCGGCGCTCGATGCGTGGCACGAGAGGGCCGAGGAGGACGCCCGTCGAATGTCTGCGGCTGTCGCCGAGATGGTCGAGAGCCTGCCGTCAGAGGCTCGGACACTGGCGATCATGCCCTCGACGGCGACCGCCCCGGTGCGCGGGGAGGTGCGGACTCGCCGGGCGACCGTCGATGTTGACGTGCTCGAACTGTGTCGGGGTATAGTCGCAGGCGAGACGCCTGTCGACTGCGTCTCAGCCGTCATGCCGACGATCCGGGCGCGCCTGAAGGCGGGCGAGACGATCCGAGGCGTGACGACGGGCACGAAGTCACGCACGCACGTTCGGAGGTAGGGGAGAGGCAAGAAAAAGCCGCTGCGGCGACGAAACCGCAGCGGCGGGACGACGAGGAACCAAACCACATACGAGCGGTCTGGGTGGCAGTGACGAGCCGCCTAACTGCTCCGGGAGAGAGCCGATCGCAAGCCAAGGAGCCAAGGAGCGCCGAGCGAGCGAGCGAGCAGCTATGGAGCAGCTATGCAGACGATAGCAACGATCGACGCCGGGGTCAATCGATCCCCGTGGACAGTCCCGGAATCTTACTTCCGCGCGTCTGACGCGCTGTATAAGCGCGTCGTCAGGCGCCGAGGGATCGCGCGCCCACTCCACGAGACATGGACGTCCATCACACAGCGGCATCTCGCCTCCGTGATCGGCGTCAGCGAGCGCACCGTGCGCTCCGCGCTCGCGTGGCTGGAGGCGCAGGGCGGCATCAGGCGGCGACGTCAGCCGATCGCCACCGGCGGGCGCCGGGCCGACCTGATCATCGTCCACAGGGCGCGGCTCCGCTCCCTGATCCGAATGATGCGGGCAGGGCTTCGGCGGGCGCGCGTTGCCGCTTCGGTCTATTACTCCTCAGGAGAGGAGATCAACCGATCGCCTAACGGCGGGCGCTACGCGCCGATTACCCGCCCCTTACAGGGGGAAACCGACATGAGCGACGAGCAGCAGGGATCGCTTTTCAGCCGACGACGCCAGCGCAGCACGAAGCGCGTCGATCCTGACTCGACCATGGGGCGCTGGTACACGTACTCGCGCATGTACAAGGCGAAATACGGCCATGCGCCAGTCGCGCCGAACATGGCGCAGACGATGGCGACGATCAAGCGCCTGAAAGACGCGATCCCGAGCGTCGACGCATGGGCCGAGGTCGTGGGCGCGTACCTCCGGCAGCGCGACGATGCCGTCGTCGCCGCACGGCATCCTGTTCACTGGCTGCACAGGCGCGCCGCGTCGATCCTCCCGACGGTGCAGCGGCAGATCGTGGAGCGCGAGCGTCAGCGGGCCGCAGACAACGCCGAACGCGAACGCATGGCGCGGCTCATCGAGGAGGCGGGCGGCACAGTCAATCCCGAGTGGACGTTCGGCGAGATGGCGACGGCGCTACAGGCCGCACGCGATCGGCTCTATGCGGGGTATCGTGAGCGCGTCCAGCGACAGCGCGCCGAAGAATCGGCGCGACGACGCGCCGACATCATCGCGAGGTTCCGTGCGATGGGCCGCGAGGATCTGATCCCGGAGCACGAACGATGAACGCACGACTACGCAGCCGACAGCACGAGCAGGCCCACGAACGCACAGAGCTCTATAACCTGCGGGCCGAGCGCGCCGTGATAGGCGCGGCGCTCATTCGATCGGCGCTCCTGCAGGACGTTCTCGATCTGAACCCGCACGCCTTTTTCCGCGTGGCGCATCAGCGGATCTGGGACGCGATGATCCGGCTACAGGGCGAGCATGTGGCCGTGGACATGATCACGCTCGTCGAGGAACTGGAGCGCGTCGGGCAGCTTGAGGAGTGTGGCGGCGTCGCGTACCTGACGAGCCTCGCAGACGGCATCCCCGTCACGACGAACATCCGCGAGTACGCGCGCATCGTGGACGACCTCGCGCGACGTCGCGAGCTCCGCTCCGCGTTGACGCAGGCGGCGTCACGCATCACGTCGGCCGATCACGATGAGGACGTGATCAGCGAAGTCGCGGCGCTGCTGCGTCCGAGCGTCACTGGCGCGAATGACACGGTGACGGCGGCACAGGCAGCGGAGAAGTTCCTCACGTGGCTTGAGGAGCGCCAGCAACCCGGCGCGCGTACCTACGGCGAGCGCGCGGGCATGACGACATTCGATCAGCGGTTCGGCGGGTTGCTGCCCGGCTTCACGGTGTTAGCGGCGCGGCCCTCGCACGGCAAGACGGCGCTGGCCCTGACGTGGGCCGACTACATCGCGCGCGTGCAGGGCGAGCCTGTCCTGTTCGTCTCGGCCGAGATGTACCTGCACATGATCACGGCGCGTTGGCTGTCGCTCGTGGGCGGGATGCGCGCGTTCGACGTGCTACGGGGCACGGCCGATCCCGAGGAGTGCGGGCGGGCGGCAGGCATGATCGCCGAGGCACCGATGTCGTTCATGACGGGGCGCGTGACGCCCTCGATGATTCGCGCGCGTGCATTGGCGATGGCGCAGCCGCCCCGCGCGATCTTCGTGGACTACATCCAGATCCTTCGACCCGACGCGGACGCGGCTCGCAGGGATCGCTACCTGCAGATCAAGGCGATCGCAGAAGCCCTCAAGTCGCTCTCGCACGAGCTAGAGGTGCCTGTTGTGACACTCGCGCAACTGAAGCGCGAAGCTGAGGACCGCAAGGAACCCGAACTCCGCGACCTCCGCGAGTCGGGCGACATCGAACAGGAGGCCGACTCCGGATATCTACTCCACCGACCCGACGACGCGGATCGCGGGTCGCTGATCATCGCGAAACAACGTAACGGGCCGAAGGGGCGCCTCTCGCTGGCGTTCGATAAAGCGACGATGCGCTATTACGAGGATGCCGAGACATGGTGACTGACGAGACGACGACGATTCCAACGCGCCGCAAGGGACAGCGGCGCACACCACGCCGAGCACGCGACGCCTATATGTCGCCGAACGGCGACTTTCTCATCGCGCAACTGCTGCAGGCGGCGCCGATCAGCGGGCACATCTTCGAGCCCTGTGTCGGCGATGGCTCGCTGTCGCGACCGCTCCGCGAATGCCTCTACGTGCATGACGTCACGACGAGCGATATCGCCCCGCCGTCGATCTACGAAGCCCTCCAGCAGTCACAGGCTGGGCAGCCCGTCGAGATCCCGCACTACAACCTCGACGCGACAGACCCGAACACCTACGCGCGCGTCGCGCTGGAGCGCGGGCGCATCGACTGGACGATAACGAATCCGCCATTCTCGCTAGCGGCTGAGATCATCCGGGCGGCGCTGCGCTATTCGCGCGTCGCTATGCTGCTGCGGATCTCGTTCCTCGAACCCACACGCACGCGCGAGCAGTTCCTCACGGAATGCCCGCCCTCGGCGATCCGCTACATGCCGCGCATGTCGTTCACCACGGACGGCAAAACGGACTCTGTCACCGTCATGTGGGCGATCTGGGACTGGACGCGCCCCGGCGCCGTCAGCATCGCGCCGCGCCTCGAAACGTGGCAGGCGATCCGGGCTATACAGGGCACCCGCTCGGCGCGTTGACGCGCCGGGCTGATGCTACAATCACGACAACGGGGACCGCGCGTCAGACGCGCGCGTGATCCCCGTCGTATCAAGGGACAGACGAGGATCACGACATGCCGAGATTCGTACCAGCGACAGCAGCACAGGCGGCGCCGACGTTCGCCATGCACCCGACGGCGCTCGTCATCAATCGCCCGCCGACGTATGAGGAGTGGCAGGAGTACGGCGTCAACATCTTGCGGATCGGCAACGCCGCACAGTGGGCGCTCGGCGATTGGCTCCTGTACGGCGAGTCACGCGCGGACTGGTCGGAGATGTGGACGCAGGCACTCGAAACGACGCAGAAGTCCGAGGACGCGATGCAGACGGCAATGAACGTCTGCCGCAAGTTCCCGCCCGAGCGTCGCCGCATGGATCTGTCGTTCGGCCACCATCGCGAGGTGGCGGCGCTCGACGCCGACGATCAGGACCGCTTGCTCGAACGTGCCGCCACAGAGGGATGGACGACGCGGATGCTCCGCGAACACGTCCGCGAGGCGCGCGGGCTGCCAGCGCCGAGCCCTCGGCTCTCCACGGCGAACGCGACGACAGAGACGGCACCCGGGATGCCTGCTGTAGCCGATGACCCGGTGATCGCGGTGGACTTCTACCGGCACACGCGGAACCGCGCGAATTGGTTGATCCGCTTCCGCCGCCAGCACGATCATCTCCCGGCCGCGCGGCACCACCGGCTCGTTGGCACCGAACATTTCCGGCTCAGCGAGGCACACATCATCGGCATCATCAACACGACAAACCACCCGCCTGAGTATGTGATCGTGGACTCGGATGGAGCGATGCACCTCGCGGCGTCCGAGATGAGCGGCGAGGTCGCCCGAATGGACCCCGAGGATGCCTGATCTTCGATACGTGCCGTATCGTCACAGCGCGACAGGCGCGTATCCGTGGGCCGTCATGGACACCGAGACGGGCGCCAAGCCGATCGCCTTCCCGATCGAGGCGTCACACTACGACTACGGCACGATCCGCACGACGCGCTATTTCTTCCAGCGCAAGCGAGACGCGCAGCAGGCCATCGATCAGGCGCTCGCGGGCGAGCTGAAGGGGTGAACGCATGGCACGACGACGACAGCCGGAGCGCGGGGGACCGACCCCGGAGATTGAGCAGCAGATCGCGACAAGCCTCGGCAACGGCGCGCTGCTGTCCACGGCGATCGCTGAGGCCGGGATCAGTTCCAGCACGCTACAGCGATGGCGCGCTCGCGGGCGAGAGGACATCGAGTGCGGTCGCCGCACCCGCTACGCCTCGTTCGAGCGCAAGGTGCGGCAGTCAATGGCCGTCGTCGAGAATGCTTGCGTGCGCCAGATCCTCGCCATCGGGCAGCAGACGCGCCAGTGGACCGCGTTCGCGTGGTATCTGGAACGGCGCTGGCCGCACAAGTACGCGCGCTCGGCGACAGAGAGAGACGCTGCTGATGGGATCGGCCCTGTCGCGATGCAGCCCGCCGAGGAGCACGCGATCATCACCCGCATGGAAGGCGCCATCAAACAGATCCGGGACGCCGAGCGGATGTCCCTGCCGCCCGCACAGCCCGAGATCGTCACGCTCGACTGATGGCCTACCGCGCCCCTCGCGGCAGCGTCAGCCCTGCGGCGCGCGTCGCGTTCACGCCTGACGACGAGGAGCGCATCGAGCGGCGCCTCGCGGCGCTGTGTGAGACGTCGCTCTATGCCTTTGTGCGGCGCGCGTGGCCCATCATCGAGCCGGGTACGCCCTTTCGCGACAACTGGCATGTCCACGTTATCTGTGAGCAGCTAGAGGCCATCTCGCACGGGCAGCGGGCGCGGCTCGTGATCAACATCCCGCCGCGACACATGAAGTCGATCCTCGTGTCGGTCATGTGGCCGTGTTGGGAGTGGATTACGCAGCCGCATCGCCGCTGGTTCTTCGCGTCCTACAGCGACCGCCTCGCCACGCGGCACAGCCTCGATCGTCGCGCCATCATTGAAAGCGAGTGGTATCAGAAGCATTGGGGCGACCGCGTGCGCCTGCTATCGAACCTCAAAACCGAGTTCATGAACGAGTCGCGCGGGCAGATGTTCGCGACGTCCGTGCGCGGCACGATTACGGGCATGGGCGGCACGCGCCTCGTGTGTGACGACCCGCTCGACCCGACACGCGCGGCATCGGACCCGGAGCGGGAGGGCGCCGTCCACTGGTTCCGCAACACGTTCATCAACCGCTTGGACACCGACGAGGACTCCGCGATCGTGCTCGTCATGCAGCGTCTCCATGAGGACGATCCCGCAGGCATCGCCACGCGCGAACTCGGCTATGACCTCCTCAAGATCGAGGCGATCTGCAACCCGCCCGAGGGTCAAGATGCGGTGACGTATTCGACGCGCGCGAAAACGTACATCCGCAAGCGCGGCAACGTGCTGTGGCCGGAACGATTCAATCGCGAATACCTCGAAGGGCAACGCCTCGCGCTTGGCGAGAACGGCTTCTCCGGGCAGTATCAGCAGGAGCCGCACGCGAAGGGCGGGACGCTGTTTCAGGTCAATAAGCTCGTGCGCCTGTCGCTTGACGAATACGCGCGTCTCAGGCCGCGCGTCGTCGCGCGTTGTCGCGCATGGGACGCGGCCGGGACGCCGGGCGCTGGCGACTGGACCGCAGGCGTGCTGCTCTCGCGCCTCGACGACGGGCGCATCATGATCGAGCACGTCCATCGGATGCAGTGGCACTCGGCCGACGTGGACGCGCTCATCCGACAGACGGCGGAGGCCGACGGTCGCAACACCTACATCCGAGAGGAGCAGGAGCCGGGCAGCAGCGGCCTCGCGATTGTGCAGGCGCGTCAACGCGCGATGCCCGGCTACCTCTATCTCGGCGTCCGCTCGACAGGCGAGAAGATCCTGCGGTGGCAGCCGTTCTCTGTGGCCGTCAACAATGGCAACGTGCTGCTCGCGCCGGGAGGCTGGCAACGCGAGTTCGTCGATGAACTCGAAAAGCTGCCGCGCTCGTCTCGCGACGACCAAGCCGACGCGGCCTCGCTGGCCTACAATCAACTCACGCTCGCGATACAGCAGGGGCTCGTCGTCGTCCCGCTCGTCGCTCGGGGATAATCCATGCACGCGCTCGACTCCGTCATCCACAGCGACGACATCAAGGCCGCGAAACACGATCGCCCGAAGGGCGCCGATCATCTCTCCGACGACGTGATCCGCGATCGCCTCGCGGCCGTCCACGTCGAGCGCACGCTCGGCCGCATTCAGCGATTCGATAGCCGCCCGTATGACGCCTCCGCACTCCTGTCCCATGCCGCAGCCCTCGGCATCATCGGATCGCGCGTCCTGCCGCCCGTGGCGGGCGCTGGTGTGTTCGTCGTCGTCGCGCTCACTGAGGATGAGCCGCGCCTCGCGCGTATCGAGGGCTGGATCTCGCGGCGGTCGCTTGGCGATGGCTGCGACGTCGCCAACCTGTGGCCCCTCGCCTCGCTCCTGAAGTGGATACGCGCCGGGTTTCCGCCGTTGACGCGCTAAGGCCGCTGGTGATAGCATCCTGTCACGACGGGATGGCCTACGACGTGACGTGCCCGCGCTGTGGCGGGCGATACGTGAGCAACCTGCCGCAGCGGGCGGCAGACAAGCCGATGTTTTACAGCGGGCGTCCGTGGGTCTGTTTCTGGTGCCGACGAGGTGACGACGATGCCCAAGATCACCGATGCGCTGCTGACGACGGTCGCCAACAGCACACCCGAGGACTGGCCCCACGAGCAGCCGTATCTAACGAATGACGACGGCGTCGTCGTCACAGTCACGGCCGAACTCGCACAGCATCTCGCGATCGCACTGCGAGAGGCGCGATGGGCGATCGATGAACTCATCAACGCCGATCGTGCGCTGACGAAGGCGCGCTCGGCTCGGACCCGGGAAGCTGCCGAGATCCGGCGCGCGGCGGCGATCAACGCGCTCTCTGCGTTGCGCCTCCGGGATATCTCGTCATGAGCGACGGCAACGCGATTACCGGGTGCCTGTCGGCCATCATCATCGAAGCGGCAATCGTCGCGCTGATCGTGGCTGGTTACACGCTGGCGCGCTGACGCGCCGGGAAGGGCAGCACGCGGCCGAGGCGTGGGTGAGAGACAGGGAGGGTGGAGAGTGAGCGTTGTCAGCATACGGTACGAGAACGGCGACCGAACGGCCATCATCTGCCGCACCGTCACCGGCGAAGGTTGGGAGGTGCATCTCCTGCGGTGGGACCGGAAGCGCCTGCGTAACACACGCACGAGGCGCGTGGAGCGTCGCATGACGAAGGCACAGGGGCACGCGCGCGCGTGGTGCGCGAAAGGCAGGGAGGGGTGATGCTGACGCTACATGGACTCCGTAACGCGCACGCGCTCGCGGATGACCTGCGACGGGTTCGAGAGGCCGCCAAGGAGATCCGCGAGGACAGCGCGAAGCGGTGTGACTTGAGGGTGCATGGCCTCCGGCGCACGTATGGCTCAGTCGGTGACACGCATCAGGCCGCCGCGCCCGTGCAGAAGCCGCGCGTGCTGAAGCTGCTCGCCGAGGAAGAAGCTGAGATCGTCGCCATGCTTCATGACCTCGGTGTGGATGCCACGGAGACCTCCGATGGCCGGTGAGTTCGACTTCGAGCCGATGAGCGAGGAGGCGCTGACACGAATACAGAGCCGCGCGACGCGCGCGAGCTGTGCGCCGTGGTGCCACGACGATCACATCGCGCACAAGGGCGACACGCCGGGTTTCTGGCACGTCTACGAGCGCGACGAGGACGATCCGCCTCTGGCGACGTGCCCCAAAGAAGCTGACGCGCGCTACATCGCCGTGGTCGACCCGGCAACGGTGATGCAGATTCTCGGCGAGCTGCGCGCGTGGCGTGCGGCGGGGCTGGAAGCTGAGCGTGTCATCGAATGGCTTCAGCAGGACATACGCGACTGGACACGCACGGCCCGTGGGCTACGAGAGCGCAGCGCCGATCCAGACCGCGATCCGGCGTGCCCGTCTCAGGCTGGTATTGACGAGAGCGAGCGCGTGTTGGGCGAGTCGCACGCTAAGACGGCCAAGCTCCGCGCCCTCGTGGCGCACGTCGGGGGAGGTGAGTGATGGCAACGTGCATCGTGCCGGATGGTATGCAGTACGCGGTCAACGCCGCCATCGCCGAACGAGAGCGCCAAGACGCGAAGTTTGGGCCGCAGGATCACCCGCTCCCGGTGTGGCTGGCGATCCTGATGGAGGAGGTCGGCGAGATGTCCGAGTGCGTGCTGCACGCGCAGTTCGGTGGCCCTGCGGCACCGAATCTCCGCAAGGAGGCCGTGCAGGTCGCGGCGGTCGCCCTCGCGCTCGTGCAGGCCATCGACGAGGGCCGTGCGTGGACGCTACCGGCGAAGATGGACAAGCCGGTGGCTCACGTCGGGGGAGGTGGAGAGTGAGCTGGGATGGACATTCCTTCGTGGAAGGACTCGGAACCGTGCGGCGGTGCGTGGACTGCGATGCGCTGGTGGGCGGTGGCCCGACGCGCTGCGGTCGGTGCGCCCGGATTGCGGGCTTACCGGCATGGAAGCGCGCCGTCCTGCGCTTCTTCGGAGTGACCCGATGACCGCCCCCGCGAGCCCGCCCGACCTCGACGCGCTGCGCAAGGAAGCGGACGCGGAGTTAGCCAAGCGGCCCGATATCATCTGCGACCGCTGCAAGGGGAAGGGCTATCACCACGGGTTTGGCGAGGATGGGCACGATCCCGACTGGTGTGAGGTGTGCGGTGGGGCCGAAAGGTGGCGCCCTGAACTGTCAGACGTGCTGTTCGACATGCTCGCCGCCGAGCGCCATCGCGCCGAGCGCCTGCAGGCCGAAATCGACGGACGGCGCATGTGCGTCAATTGCGGACGCATGGCTCCCGCTGACCATCCACGGCACGAGCCCTTACCTGAATGCGTCGGCCCCGAGGGCATGGCCGCTTGCACATTCGATCTCACGCTCGACGAGGCATGGCAGCACTGGCGGCAGGAAGCTCACGCCGAGCGCCAGCGCGCCGAGCAGGCCGAGCAGCGAGAGGCGCGGCTGCGGGCGGCGCTGGAGAAGTTGAGGAGCAAGCCCGGTTGCAGCATCGCCGTGCAGTCGCTCATCGACGCCGCGCTCGCGGAGGGACAGGAATGAGTGACAGCATGCGTATGAGTATCAGGGAGGAACTGGCCGAGAACGAAGCCGAGATCACCCGCCTTCGCGCCGACGTCGCACGGCTGACGCAGGAGCGGGACGAGGCGCGGCGAGGTTACGGCGACCTGCGTGTCAGGCTCGAAGAACGCAGCCGCGAACTGGCTACGGCGATGGGGCAGAACGAACGCTATCGACGGGCGCTGGAGCGTGCGCGCCGGTTCATCGAGTACGCCCGGTATGAGCTTGAGGACGGCCCGGCCACGGCAGGCACACAGTTCCCGACGCAGGACTGCGCCGACAAGGAACTGGCACGCATCGACGCCGCGCTCGCGGAGGGACAGGATGGCTGAGCGCAGCCAGCTATGGCACAAGAGTTACCGTGCTGATCCGCGCGCCCTACCATTGGCCGACCGGCACTACAACAGGCAGAAGATTGGCTCTCCGCAGTTCGTGCCGCCCGGCCGGTGTCTCGTCCTGCTCACAGCTGGCGCCGACGCCCTGTGGGTCACGTCATGGCCCTACGAGCAATACGTCAAGCATGCGTGGGCCGGCGCCTTCGTGTGCTCGATGTTCCGTAATGAGAGCGAGCACCTGTCGAGTGCCCTGATCCAACTGGCGGTCAGCGCCACCGTGGCCCATTGGCCGGACGTGCCAGCGGAGGGCTTTGTCACATTCGTGGATGCGAAGAAGACTCGGCGAAAACGCGACCCGGGCCGGTGCTATCGAAAAGCGGGATGGCGGCCAGCTGGCATGACCAAGGGCGGGCTGCATGCTCTGGTCCTCACCCGAGAGCAAGTGCTCGCACACCCCGCCTTGCCAGCCCGGAGCCGTCATCCTCTCTTTCCTCTCTTGGAGACAGTGTGATGTCTCCGACCGAGCAGGAGGAGCACAAGCGGGCGATAGATGACAAGAACGCCGAACTCACCCGCTTCCGCGCCGACGTCGCGCGGCTGGCGCGGGAGCGGGATGAGCTGCAGCGGCGATTGGATCGCGTGGTGATGTACGCGGACGGCGTTGTTGTCATGTTCGATCTACCCGACACGCGCTATCGCTGGCGCGAGCAGCGTGAGGCGATGGATAAGCTCCGCGCCGCCCTCGCGCCCGAGCAGGAGGCCCAGCATGGCGAGTGACGACGTGCGGGCGCTGGCAGAGCGGCTGAAGGACTGCGTCGTGGACCGCGATGGCGACGTGAAGATTGACGACTGTGGCCGCTTCATCACGGCGGCACAGGCAATCCATGCCCTCGCCCGTGCGCTGCTCGCGCAGGAGACGCGGCCGACGTGGCAGCCGATCAGCAGCGCGCCGAAGAACATCCCACTCCTGCTGTGGGACGCCAAGGGAGGCGAAAAAGCGATGACCGAGAATGACGTGCGGCACCTCGCGGACCTGTTGGGATGGGCGCCTGTCGCGATGCTTCACGCAGACGGCAGGCTCCACGTATTCCGAGACAACGACCCGGCGCCGCGCGAGGTTCCGGCCGTCCCGGATGTCTGCGCGGCGTGTGGGCCAGAGTACGCGAGCCACGTCACGACGCGCGACTCGCGCACGAGCCATCAGCACGGATGGCGCCGACGCCGTTATGGGTGTGACCGCTGCGGCGCGCGATGGACGACGCGCGAGGTTCGGGTGAGCGAGGGGGAATGATGGCGACACGACATGCTTACGCATCCATCATGTGGAACGAGAGCGGGCTCCGATCGGATCTGCGCGCCGATATCTATTGCGCCTGCGATGCGGTGCTCCGCGTCGACGCCAGAGTGGCGCGATTCATCCGCTGCCCGACGTGCAATCGCTTGTGGGAGCTCGACAGCACTGTGGAGATGCACGAGCGCGAGACGGCCCCGGACGGCGCAGCCATCATCGAGGCCGAGGGCGTCACTCATCAGCCGTTCGCGACGTGCGCGCTCTGTGGCATGAGGGAGGACGAGCACAACGCGCGGCATATGTTCGTGGCGCGCAAGGGAAGCGACGACAGGCGATGAGCAAGGCAGACGAATTTCTCACAGTCGCGGACGCCGCCAAGCGCGCGCGCGTGTCCGAGTCTACGGTTCGGCGCTGGTGCGATCGCGGCGTGCTGCCGCACGGGCGCACGGCGAGCGGCGTCCGTCTCGTCAAGCGCGGCGACCTCGTCGCGTTCATGCGGCGCAACAACACGGGGAGATAGGCACATGGGAAACGACGCAGCAGCGGCACATCGGAAGGGTCCAGCCGTGTTCGCGCACGATGACAAGATGTCGGTAGACTCGCTATTCCTGCATCCCACGGGGAAGGCGCACGCGACGCTCTACGCGCGCTATCAGCGGGCCGTCAAAGACGGCACACTACATCAGGTGTTGCCGGACTTTCATCGCCTGCAGCTAGAGGCGTGGCTCGCCGAGGCCGTCCCGAAGCACATGAGCCACATCGATCATCGCGCGCTCGACTTCGGCGTCATCCAGCGACGTCCGTGGCAGGACAGCCGCTATCAGACGGCAGGGATCAGCGGATCTGAGGATCTGCGGATTGATCTGATGTGGGGCGGGCATGCGTGGACGCGCGTCGTCAACGAGTGGCCGGAAGGCGCCTCGCCGTCGAGCTACCGGGCGATCGTCTGCTCCGAGGTGCTAGAGCACGTCAAGAACCCGTTTATCGCAATGGAGACGCTGCGGCACCTCCTCGCGCGTGACGGGAAGCTGTTTCTCACGTCGCCGTTCCTGTGGCCGGATCACGCGACAGAGGATTACCCGGACTTCTGGCGATTCACCCGGGGCGCGTGGCATCTCCTCGCCGATCACGCTGGCCTGAAGGTGACGCGCATCGAGCCGATCCTGTGGTCGTTCGATGGCGGTCGCCTGTACGAGATCCTGCGTCGCATTGAGGGATGGGGCTTCGGCTCGATGGTCGAGGGCCATACCGGCTATATCGTCGAGATGGAGCACGGATCATGATGATGGATGCGCTATTCGCGCTGGCGATCTTCGTGACGGGCGCGTCTGGTATCTGTAATCTCGCGCGGATGTTCCAGCACCCGGCCGACGTTCACGCATTACAGGTCGAGTCTCGCCTGACGATGCTCGGGCGCATGGCCGAGTACAAACAGCGCACGGGCCATGTGCGGGGGCTCGTCATCGCGCACGTTCTCGGCTGTGCGATGTCGGCAGCATCATACGGGCTCGCCGTGGGATGCTTGATCGCGGTATGGCGCCGCTAGACGACGAGGACGAGGTCGGCTGCGTTGACGCGCATGTGATGCCCATTGGCGACATCATTGAGCACGTCCAGTGGCTCTCGTGCCCGTGCCGTCCGCGTGTGGTGTGCGAGATGCCGCACGGACGCCTGATCGTGCATCACGCTGCCGATGCGCGCGAGTACGAGGAGCCTGACTTTGAGGGCTGTCAGGAGGCGATCCATTGAAGTTCCCGAAGCCGACGCGGACCCATGGCGCGTTGACGCGCCGGAAGCGTCTGCGGCCTCGCTCGGCGCGCACCGAGGCGCGCGTGCCGTTACGCGCCGATACCCGGGCGTCGGTCGTGATGCGAGACGGCGGGCGCTGTCGCGTCTGTCGCGAGTACGTCGGAGACTACGGGCACGCACACGAGATCGTCTATCGTTCACGCGGCGGAGACCCGTGCGACCCGGAGAACGTGATCCTGCTGTGTGCGCGGCACCACAGGCTCGAACACGAGCACCGGATCAGGCTGCGCGGGACCGCATCGCACCTAACCATCGAATACGAAGGGCCAAAACTGCAGGGGGATCGATGATTCAGGGGATTACGGTAATCGACGTCATGCGCGACATGGGATGCGAGCTCGACAAGCGAGCCACATGGTCAATCGGAGGGCGCGTCGTCGCGGAGTACCGCTCCCGCACGGGGCGCCTGCCGCCGAAGGATCTCCGAACGAAAACCTGCGGCGAGGGCGTGCATTGTTTCGCGATCTATCCCGAGTCGTTTCGACCACACATTGAGCGGATCATCCGAGAGGAGGGCGTCGAGGCCGCGCGTCAGCGGAACCTATGGGACGCCGAGTAATCCTTCATGCCTGAGATCGAAATCATCCCCATCGACGCATTGACTCCTGATCCGGAGAACGCGCGCTCCCATACGGAGCGCAACCTCCAGATCATCGCGGAATCGCTGCAGGAAGTCGGAGCGGCGCGGAGCATCGTCATCGACGAGCAAGGGCGCGTGCTGGCGGGTAATGCGACGACGCAGGCCGCGCGTGAGGCTGGCGTCGAGCGCGTGGTCGTCGTCGAGGGCGACGGCCGCACCCTCGTCGCCGTGCGGCGCTCCGGGCTGTCGAAGCGGCAGAAGCGCAGACTCGCGCTCGCGGACAACCGATCGGCTGAGTTCGCGGAGTGGGATACGTCACGGCTCCTGACGTTCGACGCCTCCGATCTAGAGGGGCTGTTCACCGAGGCTGAGATTGGCGCGTTCGACGTGCAGGCCACGGACGCGCCAGAGCTACCAGCGGGAGGCGCGTCAGGGTTGACACAGATGACGTTCAACGTCACCGAGGCGCAGGCTGAGGCGATCAAACGTGCGCTCGCGAAAGCGAAGGCTGACGGTCACGACGTCGATCCCGAAGGCATCAACGAGAATAGCAACGGCAACGCGCTCGCGCATATCTGCGAGGGGTTCTGCGGTGGGTGACGCGAAGCGGATCATCGTGAAGCCGATCGCGTCGGCTGACGCCCGGCGCATCGTGGCCTCGATACACTACAGCCGGACCTGTGTGCAGAACTCGCAACTGCACCTCGGCGTGTTTCTCGACGGACGATGTGGAGGCGCGATGCAGTTCGGTCCACCTATGGACCGCCGAAAGCTCCTCGGCCTCGTTGAGGGCACGCAATGGAACGAGATGATCGAACTCAACCGCATGGCGTTCGCCGACTGGCTTCCGCGCAACAGCGAGAGCCGGGCGCTCGGATACGCGCTGCGCTGGATGCGGAAGCAGTATCCGTGGATCAAGTGGGTCGTCTCGTTCGCCGATGCGGCGCAATGCGGCGATGGCACGATCTACCGCGCGTCGGGTTTCGTCCTCACAGGCATCACGTCGAGGCGTGAACATCTCCGCCTACCATCCGGGAGGGTTGTTCACCGCCTATCGTGCAACACGAGTGCGGCGCATCGTGGACGTGCGCGAGGCGGGATGCCGGGCGTCGCGAAGCTGGCCGCGCAACTCGGCGCCGAACGCCTCGACGGCTTCCAAATCCGCTACATCTATTCCTCGACCCGTCCGCGCGCGAGCGCCTGACGGTCCCCGTGCTGCCCTATAGCGCCATCGACGAGGCGGGCGCGCGGATGTACCGGGGCAAGCGAATCGTGGCAGAATAGGGCCGCGCGGGTGATCCAGACGGAGCGGCATCGTTCCACGGCGCCGTAGGGGGTTTGAGTCCCACCCACCCGCTCCACCTTTTCCGCTTGACATCCCTTCGGGGCGTTCGTTATAGTCATCTCATCACGTCGGCGATGGCGCCGCGTGACTCCACGGGGGGCGGGACCATGACCATTTCCACTTCGGCTTCGCAGTTCGGCCACGTTGTCACTCTCGCCCGCATGACGCGCGAGGAGCGCGACCGCGAAGTCTCCGAGCGCGTGGCGCGCGGCTTCACGATCTACAACGAGCGCGTCATTGACGGGGAATATCTCGTCACGCTGCGGCGCATCCCGGGGCGCGCGTAAGCGCGCCTCTCTTACAGCGACGGGTGAATAGACGACATGGTAAACAATCCAAGCGGACAGGGCCGCGTCGGCGCCTGCATCGTCATCGTAGAGGCCACAGACGGCCAGCGTGACGAGCGGTTCGTGTTTGGCCCATTCGACAACGCGGCGGCGGCGCATGACTGGCGCATCGGCAGCGCGATCGATGACGTGCTGTCTGATGAGTTCTCGCGCCCGGAGCGCGTCGCGTACTCGACCGAGATCGTCGAGACGCGCAAGCCCTACGGGGAGGCAGTCTAATGGCTCTCGCCTTCGACAGCGCGGTACGTGCCGCGATCGTGCTGTGTGGCCTGCTGCTGCTCGCGGACGCCGTGCGGCAGGGCGACGCGCTCCGTATCGGCACGATCGTAATCATCGCGATCGCCGTGGCGATGTTTGCCATCGAGTGGAGGGAGGGCTAGCGATGATCCGCACGAACATAGACGGGTTCATGCGCCGGGCCGCGATGGCTCACTGGCGCGCGGCCGGGGCTCCGTGGAGTGTCCGCGACATGCGGATCGACGTTTACCATGCGCGCTACGGCGTGTCCGTCCTGCACCTCCCGACAGGCTGCATGGCGGCCTCTGATGACCCTGCAGACGGCGGCGTCGATGCCGTCGTGACGGCGCTGTATCGGGCCATGATGGGAGGCACGGACTGATGTGCGAGAAGTGCATCGCCGAGGCGCGCGAGCGGTATCGCCTCACGGGCGCGATACCGCAGCGCAATCCGACATGGACGGACCACGAGCCGCGTCCGCTGACATCTCGGCAGCGGCGGTCGCTTCGGCGGCGCGAGGAGAACGAGCGCAAGATGCGAGAGGCCGAACTCGTCGCGCAGGAGGCGGGGTGAGCCACAATCTGATCCTCTCGCATATCCGCGTCCGCTGCCCGTGGCATCGGGACAGGGCGCAGTCGCTCGTCGTCAGCTTTCGGCGCGAGTTCGCGTACTGTATGACGTGCTGAGAGCAGGCTGATCTAGACGTCGTCGTCGAGCGCCTGCGGGTGTCCGCGCCGGATTCAGCGCGCGTCGTCGCGTCCGCGCGAACGCTATGGGATGACGACGAGCACGCCGAGGACGGGCTGTTGCGGCGTCACTTCGCCTCGATCAAGAGGAGGGCACAGCATGGCAAAGGTCGATAGCCTCCACCCGGACTACGCGCGCATGTATCCCGTGTGGGAGAAGATGCGCGACGTCATAGAGGGAGAGCGCAAGGTCAAGGAGGCAGGGCAGCGATATCTTCCGATGCTGCAGGAGCAGGAGCAGGCAGCCTACCTCGCCTACAAGATGCGCGCGGACTTCTACCCGGCGACGCAGCGCACCATCATCGGGCTCCTCGGGCTGATCTTCCGCAAGCCCTCAACGTGGACGGTTCCGGCCGCGATCGAGGCGACGGTTCGGCCCCACTTCGCGGATGTCACGCTGTCGGGGATCGGGATCGAGGGCTTCGGCTTCGACCTCGTGAACGAGATGCTGTCCGTGGGCCGGGGCGTCGTCGTCGTCGGATTCCACGGAGAGGCGAATCGTCCTGTGTGGCGCCTCATCGCGGCCGAGGACGTCATCAACTGGCGCACGGCGAGGAACCCGCAGACGGGTGACACGGAGTTCACCCTGATCGTGTACCGCGACAGTCGCCAGAAGAAAACCGATGACCCGTTCGACACGAATCACGAGAACCTGATCCGCGTACTCCGCATGGATGGCCGAGACTTCGGGACGGCCGAGTATCCGTTCGGCGCCGCGATCGAGGAGACGTATCGCGAGCGGACGCAAGCGGAAATGGCAGGCTCCCTCGACCCGGAGCGCGAGCGATGGATCAGGGACGGCGACCCCGTGGAGCTCGTCCGCATGGGCAGGCTGATCCCGTTCCTGCCAGTCGTCGCGTTCAATGCCTACGACATGGACCCGGGGATCAAGGCGCCGCCGCTTGAATCGCTGGCCGACCTGAACCTGTCGCACTACCGGACGTCGGCCGACCTAGAGCACGGCGCGCATTACGTCGCGATGCCCACGCCGTGGGTCACGGGCTATCAGGCGACAGACAAGCTGTACATCGGCGCCTCGTCGGCGATCACGCTCCGAGATCCGGGCGCCCGCGTGGGCATGTTGGAGTTCACCGGACAGGGGCTCGGCGCGCTCGAAAAGCGCCTCGAAACGAAAGAACGCCACATGGCGACGATCGGCGCTCGGATGCTTGAGACTCGCCCGCGCGCGGCCGAGACAGCCGAGGCGCTGCGAATGCGTCAGGGCGAGGCGACATCCTCACTGGAACTCATCGCGCAGAACGCGAGCGACGTGCTCTCGTATGTGCTGTGGCTTCACTGCTGGTGGATCAGCACGACAGACCCGCGCGATGAGGAGGTGACGTTCTCTGTCAATCGCGAGTTCACAGAAGCCTCGCTTACCTCGCAGGAACTCGCGGCGCTCGTGGCGGCGTGGCAGGACGGCGCGATGTCGTGGGATACGCTGTTCTTCAACATGCTGCGCGGCGGCGTGGTGCCCGCCGGGACGACCGCCGACTTGGAGCGCACGCGGATCGATGTTGAAATCGCGGAGCGCGCGGCGCCGATGGTGCCTGACGCAGACGAGGGCGACGACGTGTAAGGCTGTCGCTACACGTTCACACGGGGAGAGAGAACGTGGACATTATCGGCATTGACCCGGGCGAGACGCAAAGCGCGCTCGTCCACATCAGGATCACGGAGCGCGGTCGCGTTCGGCGTCGCACGGAGACAGAGATCATCGCGCACGCCGAACTCCCGAACCCGGACGTGCCGCTGTGGTTGCGCGGCGCCATCGAGACGGCGATAGGCGACGCGCCGAACATCGTGATCGAGCGCGTCCAGTCCTACGGGATGCCCGTAGGGCGCGAGGTGTTCGACACGGTGCGATGGGCCGGGCGCATCGAGCAGGTCGCGATGGATGCCGAGTGCCCGACGTGGCTCCTTGCGCGCACGCACGTCAAGCGGGTTCTCCTCGGCGGCCCTGTGGGCGGCGATCGCGAGGTGCGAGCGGCGCTGCGTGAGCGATTCGGGGAGTCGGCGCTACGGGGCGTCACGCGGCACAAGTGGGCCGCGCTCGCCGTAGCGGCGGCGTTTGCTGTCGATCGCTCCCGTGCTGTCGCCAGCGAGGCTATTACGGGCGGCATCGTGTCCGACGAGGTCGAACCCGAGGAGCCGATCACGGACGACGTGGAGCCGCAGGAGGCACAGGGGGCGCCCGTGTTTGCGCCGATTGTCGAGATCGACGGCCAGCGCGTAGCAGTGCCGGTAGACCCCGCTCCGATCCCCGGCGAGACGTGGATGCGAGAGGTCACCCCGAACCCCGGGAGCGGCGAGACGTGGCCCGCGCACATCCCGGATCAGGTGGTGAGGGCCGTCGTGCGCGGCGAGATCACGGGTGTCCTGTTCGGCTCATTCCATCCGCACGGGCTCGTCGTGCGCCAGTACCTGCGGGACGGCGACGCGCTCGACACCTCGGGATATCAGTACTGGCACCACGCGACGATCAGTCGCACGGGGGACGTGAGACTCGTGGGCTCCGGGTATGCGCCACACGCAGGTAGCCCGTTATCCGTCGACCGCGCCCTCCTGAGCGAGCGCGCGGCGATGCGGGACGCGCTCGCGCAGGCGCAAGCGTCCACGCCGCCTATAGGCGTCCAGCGTCGCGCGCCTCGCAGGCGGCGCGTCAACGCGCCAGCCGCGACGACGCAGCAGATCATGCGCGCGACGGCCGCGCAGCGGGCGGCATTGCCGGGCGTCACGCCAGCGGAGTTCGGCGCAGCCGTCGAGAGCCTGATGCGCGACTTGCGCGAGGCTGAGGATGAGATGTTTATCTACGTCGGCGCGCAGCAGACGATCACGGAGGACTAGGGACCATGAGCGAACAGCAACACACACTCTCACAGATCAGCTCGGCCGACGTGGACACGCGCGCAGCGCGCCTCGGCGAGCTCTCACCCGAGGCATTCGCGCGCATCCTTGGCGCCGTCGTCGGCGTCAGCGGCGACTACTCGGACGGCTTCGTCCGCTGCGTCGTGTTCGACCGGCTGCAGGCGCTCGCATCCGAGGATGCCACGCGCGAGGCTGTCCTGCGGACACTGAACGAGCACGAGGAGAAGCGCCAGCGCACGCGCCGTGACTGGATCAACGAGGACTATCGCCGCGTGCGTGCAGAGAACCATCAGCTACGTGATGCGCTCGGGCTGCCGAACCCTGACGACATGGACGACTTTGGCGACGTCGATCCGATCGACCTGACGCCGCAGCGGCCAAGAGAGATCGAGACGATCGCGGATATGCTGTGGGCGCTGATGCGCGGCAAGCGCATCGAGGTACGGGATGGCAAAGCGGCCGAAGATCGTCCAGACGAACGCGATCGCTGACGCCGAGCTATCCCGGCTGCGGCGGGCGCTGGACGAGGCACTGTCCGGCTCGCCGCCCCGGGGTATCCGTGCGGCGGTCGCTGCGCGCGATGTGGCGCGCGTAGACGCGATCCTGCGTGACTCGTGGCGCCGTGCTGAGCCTCTTGTGCAGCAGGCTATCCGCGACAGCACGCGGCGCGTCGCCGCACAGGCGGCACACGCGGCGAGCGCCGCGCCTCTCCGGGCGGTGTGGCGCTACGACGCGGTCAACACATGGGCCGTGGCGTGGGCCGAGCAGTACAGCGCGAACCTCGTCACGGCGATCACGGCCGAGCAGTTCAACGCGATCCGATCGGCGACGGTGCGTGTCATGCGCGGCGAGTGGAGCGCGGCGACGGCCTCGCGGCACCTGTCGCGCGTGATCGGGCTGAATCGGCAACAGGAGCGGCGCCTCGCCACACTCGGTGACAAGGGATTGTCGGCCCGCGAACTCGACAGGGCGCGGACCCGGCTGATCCGCGAGCGCGCCGACATGATCGCCCGCACGGAGACGATCAAGGCAGCGAACAAGGGGCAGCTACGGGCGTGGAATGAGGCGCAGAAGCGCGGCCTGCTACCGCTGAACGCGATCAAGCGGTGGACGGTCACGAGCGACGATCGCCTCTGCCCGATCTGCGCGCCGATGCACGGCGAGGAAGTGCCGCTCGATGGGACGTTCTCGGGCGGCGTCGATGCGCCGCCTCGGCACCCGCGCTGCCGATGCGCGCTCGTCACGAAGCCCGGCAAGCCCGGCTCGCCGATGCCCGCGATCCCGCCCGACACGCCCGAGGGCGACGTGCTCACGCTGCCCGTCGAGGACGCCAAGATCCCGAGCGCGAAGCCACGCCTCTCCGC
>CAYYWA010000002.1:40177-59061 GCA_964475255.1 uncultured Sorangium sp. | reverse complement strand
TCGCGAGCACGACGGGCGCGAAGGCGGCGGAAAGACGCGAGGGCTCGGCCTTCCCAAATCCAGGCTGAGCCGAGGACGCCAGTTCGGCGCGTTCCCAACCGTTCGTCGCTCTCGATTCGGACCGACGCTCACGGCAGCGGATCGTTGTCGACGATCGAGACGAGCGACGGATTCCAAAAGCCGTTCGGGCGGAGCCCCACGGCGGGCCCGAGCAGCACCAGGGTGTACGATCTTCCGTTCTCGAGGGTCACGGAGGAATGCTCCACCACTTCCGCCCAGCTCTCGACGTGGAGCACCGAGCCGGCCTCGACCACCTGGATCCCCCAGTCCTTGGCATCCGCGTTGTACTCCGCGATCGAGAGGCTCACGCGAGCGGACCGCGGCGTGATCACGCCGTAGGTGAGTCGGCCGCCGATCGTGATCGGCGTGTAGGCGGAGTCGCTCAAGGGGGCGGACCGCATGTCCACTTCTCCCGTCGCCAGCGAGGCCTGCAACGTTTGCAAGCCGAGCTTGCCGAACGCGCGCGATTGCGACAGGCGCACGAGCACCGCCCCGATCGTCGGTCGGTTCCAGGCGTATGCGTCGCCACACGCGAGCGTTTCGCGCGGGTGCGTGTAGCCCGGGCCGCCGAGGCACCCCGTGGCAACGAGCAACGTGCTCCGCCCGCCCGTGAGGGTTCCGGGTGGCAGCACCGGGAGCGCCCGCGCACGAAGACGCGGCTTTGGCGCGGGTACCGCCGGTGCGCCGCCGCTGCCGAGCTCGCCGGCGGCTCCTCCCGCGATGTCTTCGGTTCCCTGCTCGGCGCCGCCCGCACCGCCAGCGCTGGCGAGGTCCTCGTCGTCTGCGCCTGCGGTTCCCCCGGCTCCCGCGTCGACTTCCGAGGCCGAGCCTCCGGCGCCCCCGGCGCCTCCGGCACCCGCGGCGCCGCCTTCACCGCCTTCGCCGTTTTGCCCCTCGGTCACCGCTGCTTCCTCGAGGCGCGCCGCTTCGAGGGCTTCGGCGCAGTCCATCCCTTCCACGAGCTCGAGCTCGCCCGCGATGACGCGCGCCTCGAGCGCTTCGTTCTCGAGGTCGAGCTCCGCGGGCGGCTCCACCACGAGCGCCCGTCCGTAGGCGAGCCCTCCTTCCGGGAAGGGCTCGCCGACGGGCTCGAAGGTTCCTTCCGCCCGGTGTCCGAGGCACACGAGCAGCGCCTCCGCGTCGACGGCACCGTTCAAGAACGTGAGCACGTCTTCCGTCGGGGGCTCGTCGGGCGGGCGCCCTCCCGTCGTCGAGGCCCCGCCGCTCCCGGGCAACGGCGTGAAGCCGGCGCTTCCTCCCATGCCGCCCGTCGCGGCCCCACCGGATCCCGGATTGTTGGGGCGCGAACCGACGGGGGCGTTGTACTCCGTCTTGCAGGCGCCCCCGAGGCCGAACAGGACGCCGAGCGTCACCCAGAAACGCGCGCGCCTCGTCATCGCTCCCCGTTCGCTTGCCGCGTGCGCTCGGCCCGCTCCGTGATCGGCCAGACGTGATTCAACGGGCCGTGCCCCGAGCCGAGCCCCGGGGCCGTCCGAATCGCCGTGTGAACGTACTCGCGCGCCCGGGCGACAGCGCTCTCCAAGGTCCACCCTTCCGCGATTCCGGTCGCGATCGCGGACGCCAGCGTGCAGCCGGTGCCGTGCGTCGAGCGCGTCCGAATGCGAGGACTCTCGAAGCGTCGCTCCGCGCCGTCTGCCGTGCGCAACAAATCCACGACCGTGTCGCCCTCGAGGTGTCCCCCTTTCACGAGCACCGCGGAGGGGCCGAGCGCGAGCACGCCGTCCGCGAGCCGAGGCAGATCCGCTGCGCTCTCCGCCCGGATGCCGGTCAGCGCCTCGGCTTCGGGCACGTTCGGGGTCACGAGCGCCGACATCGGCAGGAGCCGCCGGACGAGCGTCGCGCGTGCCTCCGCCTCCAGGAGCGGCGCCCCTCCCTTCGCCACCATTACCGGATCCACGACGATGGGGACGTTCGTCGCGCGGAGCTCGAGCTCCGCCGCGACCCGCTCGATGATGCGCGCCGAGTAGAGCATCCCCGTCTTGATCGCGTCCGCGCCGATGTCGTCGAGCACCAGCCGGATCTGCTGGCCGACGAAGTCCGGGTCGCTCCCGACGACGGCCTCGACGCCGAGCGTGTTCTGGGCGGTGAGCGCCGTGATCGCGGTCGCCGCATAGCCGCCGAGGGCCGTCACGGCCTTGATGTCCGCCTGAATTCCGGCTCCGCCGCTCGAGTCGGAGCCGGCAACGATCAGCACTCGCGCAATCACTCCGCGATCATCGCCGAGCCCTCGCCCGCCGGCAACCTCGAGCCGGGAATCCCGAGGAGAGAGCTCCGGAGCAGACGAGGGCTCGGAGGCGCTCGTCGCCGCAAGAGCGCCCTCGGCGCGCCGAAGGTCGGCTCAGCGCGTGACGAGCGGCGAAAGCCAAGCCGGATCGGGTGGAGGCTCCGTCACGAGGAGGTTCGCCCATTCCTCGTCCGTGAATCGCTGGAACTCCTGGGTGACCTTTTCCATGTACGACGACACGAGACCGACGTAGGCGCGCGGCCCGCTGCAGTTCTCGGCCACCACGGTCATGACGCGCGGCACGCCGGTGCCCACGTGCAGCACGCGCCCGACGAGGTTGCCGTACTCGTCCGTCGGCTGCGTGTGCACGTCCGCGACGATCGGGTCGTACTCGAGCGCGCCGTTCGGGTCGAAGAACAGCCGCCCGTACCAGCCGAGGTTCGAGAGGAAGCCGCCTCCGCAGACCTCCTCGACGGTCACGGCGTCGTTGATGAACTCCATCATCTCCGGCGTGAACGCGGCTCCCGTGCGTTGGTACTCGGCCATCTCACCGAGGCGCCCCGCCACCATCGCCAAGTCCTCGAAATACGTGGACACCGCTTCGAGCGCCCCCGTCGGCGTCAGACCGAGGCCGGCCACGAGCTCCTTGCCGCGCTCGGCATACTGCCGCACGCTCGCGAAGAACTCGGGGTACGGCTCGACGTAGGCGTCCGGGAACTCGCACGTGACCCCCCCGGTGTACGACTGCTTCACGTACAAGATGGTGTCGTGGCGGAGCTCGGCCCACGACGCGAGCTGCGTCGAAAGCAGCCGGCGCCCCCAAGCCTCGGAACGCGCCGTCGGAAAGAGGCCGGAGCTCGGCTCGCTGATCGCCGCCGCGTTCGGGGAGAGCGCGCGAATCGACGAGAGCCACAGGTTGTACAAGTTGCCGGTCCAGAAGCTCTCGGGGTGCGCGTCCGCGAGCACGCGCATGCTCGCGAGCTCCGTGGCGTAGGGGTACTGCTCGAGCTCGGGCGAGAGCAGCGAGGCCGCTTGGTCGTTGCCGAAAACGGCGAACGCGACGTCGAGCGGATTCGGCATCATCCGCTTGACGGTGCCATTGGCCACGCGATCGTAGACGACGTTCGAGAACACGTGACTGTCGATGGCGTAGCGTTGCCCGAGCAGCGCGAAGGAGGCGGAGAGCGGCAGCGTGCCTTCCCGCATCCCGTTTCGCATGATGTGGCTCGAGATGCGCTGGGCCCCGTACCCTTTGGCCTCCAGCACCTCGACGATCGTCGCGTCGTCGACCGACGCGAGCTCCGCGAGTGAGCTCACCGACAAGTCTTCGAGCAAGCGATCGAGCTCGCCGAGCTGCATGTAGTCGTGCTCGCCCACGAACGCCGTCACGACGCCGTCGATGCGCTCGAAGCGCGGGCGCAAGGAGGCATCGATCAGCTCTCGGAGCAGCAGGGCCGCTTCGAGCTGCCTGCGTCGGAACAGCCGAGTGCCGTCCTGCTGCGCCTCGAGCATCCGGAAATCCGTACGACCGAGCCAGATCATCGCGCGGAAGTACTGCTCGAGGTCCGGCAGCCCCGCGTAGTGCCCGCGCGGCTCGAACTGCGAGAAGTCTTCCTCCCGCACGACGCCGAACAACGTCACGTATCGCTGTCCTTCGGCGGCCAAGGCGCTCTCGTACAGGCCGGAGACGAGGGCCGGATCGCCGCCAGCCTCCGTCGTCAGCAGCTGTCCCTGGAGCAGGCTCGCTGCGACCGTGAGGTACACGTCCGCGTCCGCGCGCGCCTCGCTCTCGGGCCAGGTCGCGAGCCGCTCCCGCATTCCCGAGAGCAAGAGCCCGAGCTCGTGTCTCAGCACCTCGAGCTCCAGCGTCTTCAGGATCTCGTCGTACGAGTCGTGCACCGAGTACAGGATCGAATCGGCCGAAATGTAGACGGGAAGATCCGCCGCGTAGAGCTGTGCGTATCCCATCAAGAAGCTCGGCATCACTCGCGACCCGGAGATCACGAACCCCTTCTTCGCGAGCTCGGCGAGCTCCGCATCCTCGAGCGGAAGCGGCGAGCTTTGGATCGTCGACAGCCCTGCGACGGTTTCCAGATCGTACTCCGGCGCCTGCTGGAAGGGGACCGCGTGGCGCTCGATGAGGTCGGGAGCCGTGAGATCGGCAACCTGGGAGAGCGCCGCACGAATCGTCGCGCGCTCTTCTTGGAGTCGAGGCGATTCCGGGACGGAAACGGGCGTTCCGGGATCCGTCGGCTCGTCCCCTGGCTTGCTCGGGTCGTTGCTCGGCGTGTCGCCCGGGTTGCTCGGGTCGTTGCCTGGCGTATCGCTCGGCTTGCTCGGGTCACCGCCCGATTTGCCCGGGTCGCTGCCTGGATTGCTCGGGTCGTTGCCCGGCGTATCGCTCGGACTCGTCGGATCGTCGCCCGGCGCCGTCGAGGGATTGTCGTCGCCCGGGACTCCGGGGACCTGTGGGTCGGATCCGTTTGTCTCCCGTGTGCCAGCTGTGCCAGCTCCCGGCTCCGTCGACGTGCACCCCAAAAGGACGAGAACCAAGGAAAACCAGGAGATACGGCACCGCTTCATCGACTCTCCTCCAGCATGGCCGAGCGCCGACGCGAGAAGCACGACGCGTGCCACCCTGCCCCTCCCCCCGCGTACTCCTGGCTCGGTAGCTCGCCGCCCAAAGGCAGCCCTTCGCCCGTCTCCTGGTTTCGACCCCTCTCCCCGCAGCGAGTCCCCGCAGCGAGCGCGGTTCACGGCCAGAACGGTATCCCGGCAGGCAGCCCGGACGACGCGTCGCTTCCTTTACTGTTCGAGAATCGCGGTCATCGATGTAGACAAGGCTCGCTGGCCCCTTGGCGGAACAGGCAGACGCGGGGGATTTAAAATCCCCGGCCCGAAAGGGCGTCCCGGTTCGAGTCCGGGAGGGGCTACCGACGGCCTGGGCTCTCGCGAGTCATCTCGACCATGGTCCGACGAAAGCCGAGGCGCTCGAGGAGGCGCTGGGCCTCTTCGTTCTTCTGAAGGGCCCCGAGCCGACCGAGCGCAGCTCGCTCCTGCGCCGTCGCGGGGCGAACGATTGCCTCTGAGGTCACCGCGCAAAGGGACGTCGCCCAGCAACGGACGTCAGGCTCAAGCCGCCGGGCGCAACGCGACCTTCACCCAGCTCGGCTCTCGGCGATCGAAGGATCGGTAGGCCTCGAGGATGTCGTCGACGGGAGCGCGTTGGGTGAGGATGCGCGTGGGCTCGAGGACGTTGCCGCGCACCAGCTGGAGCAGCTTCGGAATGTACGCTCGGTGATGGCAATTGCCCATGCGCAGAGTGAGGTTCTTCATCATGGCCTTCCCGATCGGAAAGAAGCGCGCCGTTTGCGGGTACACGCCCGCGATCGAGAGGGTGCCGGCCTTGGCGAGCGCGTCCACCGCCCACTCCTGAGCTTGAGACGGAGCGTCGCCCGGTTCCCAGTTGCCCTGCGAGGGGTGCGCTTCGGGAGCGACGGCCTGCACCTCGCGCTGGAACTCCTCCGCCCTCTGATCGGCCTCGAGCTTCGCCGGGCCCGCGTGAGCGTGAACGGCGTCGATCCCGACGCAGTCGATCGCGCGATCGACACCGATACTGCCCGTGAGGCGCAGGATGGTCTCGACCGGGTGCTCGGCGTCGAAGTCGATGACCTCGGCGCCGAGCTGTCGCGCGAGCTCGAGGCGCGACTCGATGCAGTCGACGGCGAAGATGCGCCCGACCCCCATGGTGTGCAGGCTCATGATGGTGAGCAAGCCAACGGGGCCGCAACCGAAGACGGCCACCGTGGAGCCGGTGTGCGGGTGGGCGAGCTCCGCCGCGAAGTAAGCGGTCGGCAAGATGTCCGAGAGCAGAATCGCCTGATCGTCGTTGACGTCCTCCGGGATCCGAACCAACCCGACGTGAGCGAAGGGCACGCGCGCCCGCTCTGCTTGCAGGCCGTGGAACCCTCCCGCGCTCTCCGGTCCCCCGAAGAACGCCGTTCCGGCTCGCTTGCCGTGGGGGTTCGCGGCGTCGCACTGGGAGAAATAGCCGGCGCGACACTACGAGCAGGTGCCGCAAGCGATCGTGGATGGAATGATGACGCGATCCCCGGGGCGGAAGTTCCTGACTTCGCTGCCGACCTCCTCGACGACGCCGACTCCCTCGTGACCGACGACGGTTCCGGGGGCGACTCCCGGCATCGTTCCTCGTACCAGGTGCAGGTCCGTTCCGCAGATACCGCTCTGGGTGATCCGCACGATCGCGTCGGTGGGCTCGAGGATCTTTGGATCCTGCACGTTCTCGACGCGGATGTCTCCGACTCCGTGAAAAACGACGGCTCGCATGCGCTGCTTCTCCTCCGCTTCCGCGCGCGTTCCGCGCGCGCGAGCAGAACAGGCAACAAGCGTGCGCACTGGCGGTCGTGAGAGGAGTCCTGTCTCGCAGGCGCTTCGACTATCGAAAGCGCGCGGCGGCATTTGGCACGAACCGTGTAGGCCGCGCTCTCATGGCAACCAGACGGCGGCAGCGCCGGAACCCGATCCAACGGATGAAGCTCGAGCCCCCGCGGTACGTCCCCGACTCGACCGCGTGGCACCGCGAAGACGGAACCCGAGCCATCCCCGAAGGCGAAACCGAGCTTCGCGGCGGCAGAGAGCGCGCCGAGCGCCGAGGCGCAGCTCCCGCCCGTGGTCACGGCGCCCACGGAACGCGACGCTGATGGGGCGCGGGCACGCGCCGAGAGCTCGGGAGCTCCACGTTCTCGCCGGGGCCCGGTTCAGCTCAGCGGATCGTGCCGAGGCGCGGGGAGCGGCGCGTCGGGATCCGGCGTGGACGCCTCGCCGCCTTGCACGAGCCGATTGGCTCGCGGCTCGACGAGGAACACGGCCGAGAGCGTCTCTTCGTCGCTCCGCTCGCGAACCGTGGCGAGGTGATACCACTCTGCTTGAGCGCGCTCCTCCGTGACGTCGAGCAGCACGTAGCCCCGCCGGTGGAGATCGACGAAGCGCACGTGCGGATTCGCGCGACGATAAGCTTCAGAAAGCGTCCGCGCCCGCTCCGGCGCGCCGATGCCCGGTGACGTGATCCCCGGCGTGACGAGCTCGACGGCTCGGCTCCCCCGCCCCGTATCGGGATCGTACGCGCGACGATCGAAGGGGTCGCTCGCGACGTCGTTCGCCCAGGACGAATGGGCGTCTCCCGTGAGCACGACGACGCCGTCGAGGCGCTGCCCGTCGAGCACGCGGAGGATGCGCTCGCGACACGCCGGGTACCCGTCCCATCCGTCCGAATCGAGCGGGCAACCGCGCTCGCTCTCCGGGTCGAGCACGGGCGCGAAAGGAACTTGTTGCCCGATCAAGCGAAAGCGGGCTCCGCGCGCCTCGGAGCGACGGAGGCGCTCGAACAGCCAGCGCTCTTGCCGAGCGCCGAGCAGGTGGCGCGCCTTCGAGCCGCGCTCGACCGCGCACCGATCGTCGAGCTGAGCGTCTCGCCCGGCGAGCCGCGTGTCGAGCATGACGAGATCCACGAGATCTCCGAACGAGAAGCTCCGGTATGCACGCACGTGGCCCCCGCTGAGTGAAGCGCGAACCGGCATCCACTCGAGGTAGGCGCGCAGCGCTGCCGTTCGGCGCGCGCGGTAGCTGCCCTCCGTCCAGGGTTGATGGTTCTGGGCGCCGCTCCGGAAGGCGTTGTTCGCGATCTCGTGATCGTCCCACACCGCGATGAACGGATGTTGGCGGTGCGCTTCCTGGAGATCGGGGTCGGACTTGTACTGGGCATGCCGGCGCCGGTAGTCCGCGAGCGTCACGAGCTCCCGATCGGGATCCGGAACGCGGCCGAGCGCCGTGCCGTCGCCGAACTTTCCGTTCTCGTACTCGTACAGGTAGTCTCCGAGGTGGACGACGGCCTCGAGATCCGAGCGCGCCGCGATCGCCCGATAGCCGTTGAAGTAGCCGTGCGGATAGCTCGAGCACGACGCCACGGCGAGGCGCAGCCTCGCGCGTCGACCGCGCGGGAGCGTGCGTGTGCGGCCGATCGGAGAGCGATGGCCGAGGGCCGCGAAGCAGTAGTAGTAGGGCCGTCCCGGCGAAAGGCCCGTGGCGTCGACCTTGATCGTGAAATCGGCGCGCCCGCGGGCGAGCGCCGCTCCGCCGGTGACGATCCGCGAAAGCTCGGGATCTTCCGCCACCACGAAGTGCACGGGGATTTCGAGCAGGCCAGCAGGCGGCGTGACTCGGGTCCACAGAAGGACCGAGTCGGGACCGGGGTCGCCGCTTGCCACCCCGTGTCGAAACGGCGTGTCGCGCCCTGGGAGTGACCCCGTGCCGCGGCTGCCCAACAGCACGGGGGACACCGCGAGCGCCGCCGCGGAACGGAGGAAGACTCGGCGTACGAAGGCCATGTCCGAACGCTCTTCGGGCCCCGTGACGGAATGCGGGCCATGAAACGACCCTCGACCCTCGCTGCGTCACGAAGCGAACGCGGAGAACCGCGAGCTCGCCGCTCGCGCCCTCACCCCGTGGAAAGAGCAAGGCACGTGCCCGCGTGGACGGGACGCGAACCGCGTTCGTCAGTGAAGGGCTTTCGGAACGAGGCGAAACCAGAGCGAGCGTTCTCGACCGCATGCGGTGCACCGCACGCGCACTTCGCGCAGGCGCACCCCCCGAATCGTCGGCGCTTCGTGGCTCTGGACGCGGACACGGCCGCCGCACGCGGGGCACGCGAGCGACGCGGCCTTGACCTCGATGACGGCCACCGTCTCGACCTCGATGGGGCGCTCGGGCGTTCCCCC
Organism: uncultured Sorangium sp.; assembly: GCA_964475255.1. Taxonomy (GTDB): domain Bacteria; phylum Myxococcota_A; class Polyangia; order Polyangiales; family Polyangiaceae; genus PMG-095. Next base: position 49,962 of record CAYYWA010000002.1, on the reverse strand, counting down.
GGGCTCGAGCTGGAACAGGCGCTCTCGCTGAATGCGGAGCTTTTCCTCGGCGCGGGCGAGCTCGCGGCGAGCGGTGCGTGCACGCGAAGGGGGTCGCTTGCCGGCCATACCGGAACGATGCCACAGCTCGGCTCGCCGCGCGCCCACGCGCTGCCGGCTGCTGGCCGACACGCGTGGGGCGTGTCGGCCAGGCGGCGAAGCACTACTTGTGCTTGGCGGCTTTCTTCAAGAACGGATGAAAGTCGTGCACGCGCACGTAGTACGCATAGTCGTTACACTGCGCATCACCCCACGACGCCACCCCGGCGATCTGCTCCTCGCCTTTGATCGTCACGAGGACCGGGCCGCCTGAGTCGCCCGCGCACGCGTTGGAGTGCGGGGGGGAGCCGTCGAGCTCCATCAACTGATCGCGGATCTTCTTGTCGCCGAGCCCCGGGTGCGGGTCCGGGGGCAGCGGCTTCGCGGACGGGCTGCCTCGATACACCGCCTTGCCGCGCCGCTTGACGAGCGCGTCGACGGGAAACCCCATCTCGTCGAAGCCCGTGGCTCCGTAGCCGACGATGGTCATGCGCTCGCCCTCGAAGGGCCGTCCGATATTGCGCTTGGCGAGCGGAATCGGCCGGAACGGAACGTCGCGGTCGAGATGCACGACGGCGATGTCCGCGTTCAACGTCGCGGGGTCCCACTTCGGATGGACCTCCCAGCTCTCCGAGAGGCGGAAGTTCGTCCAGGTAGCGGGGTCTTCGAAGAGCTGTTCGAAGTCGCCGAAAAAGTCGTTGCCGAAATACGCGAACACGATCGCGGCGTTCTCGAGGCAGTGCGCCGCGGTGACGAGCGTGCGCTCTGCATAGAGCGTCGCCGAACAGAACGTCTCTCCCCCGTCGAACGTGAGCACGTCGATCAGCATCACCGCTGGATGCTCGTCGTCGATCGTTCCACGAACGATGGTCTCGGCGTCGGAAGCGACGGGCTCGGGGGAGCCGAGCTCTGCGGAGCAGCCGAGGAACAGGATCGAGAGCGTGAGAAATCCGACGTCTGCGCGTAACGACATTCTTGGTTCACTCCTGGTTTTCGACATTCGGTGGGTCGGCTCGGAGCCGACTCACACGACCCAGCTCACGAGCGTCCGCGCGCGGACCACTCGCAGCATTCCCCTGCGCAACATGCGCACCTCGTGCACGATGGGCTCCTCGTGCTGCACGAGGTGTGCAACGCCGGCAGCGCGAAGACTCGAATTGCACGGAAAAGGCGACGGTGACGTTCGCATGACGAGCAGGTGCTCGCGCCCATTGCAGGAAGCGATCCGAGTCCGCCCCCGAAACTCCGAGCTCCGCGCACACGGAGACAGCGGAGCGACAGGCCACGCGCCCGACCGACCCGGCCGGAGAGCCGCCACATTCCGGGCCTAGAGCGACAAACGGTTGGGAGCGCGCCGAAACATGCGGAGGACGGGGCCGAACGGAGTCCCCACGTGTGGGAGGGGCCCGCCCACTTCACTTCGGCATTCATTTCGGCGGGGAGGGGCGGCCCGAGCCGCCCCCGCGAAAGAGGCTGGAACGCCGATCCGTCGAACGGATCGGCGTTCCAGGGGGCTGGCTTGACAGCGGCTCCATCCCTAGATGCGATTTGTGACGAGGGGCGCCTTCCGCCCACACGCTGTTCTCAACGAAAGATCAGGGGCGCCTGTCGGCTCGAGGAGGGCGCCCCATATAGGTGGAACGTGGATGGAGGTCGGCGATGGCCCGGCCGCATTCCTCGAGGAAACACAACGAGGAGCATGAGGAGGCTTGTCGCCGTGGCTCTTGGCCTCGGACTCGAGCTTGGCACTGGCGTGGCGCGGGCAACGAGCCCCGGCTTGTCCGTCGAGACCGGGTCGCCCGATGCGCTGTGTCCGGACCTGAACCGGACGCGAGAGGCGGTTGGCCGTCGACTCGGGGCGCTCGAGGTCCCGAGCGGGCGCGGCTGGAGGGCCCGGTACACGATCGGCCACGCGCCCGAGGGGTCTCCGCGCGACTTCGTCCGGCTCGAGCTCTTCGCTCCCGACGGCCGGGTTCGTCTGACCCGCAACCTCCCGCTCGGCAGCGATTCGTGCTCGGCCATGGCCGACGTGATCGCCCTCGTGCTGGATCGTTACTTCCGAAGCCTCGCCGACCACGCGGCGCCGGCACGGACGCGAGCAGAGCGCACAACGGATCCCTCGGTCACGCTCGCTCGCCCCTCATCGAGCTCGAGCAGCGCTCCTCCGGCCGATTCCGGCAGTGATAGCAACGCGGCGAACGACGGTCCGGCCGAAAGCGGAGCGCTGCATGCGGGGGCAGAGGTGCTGGCGACGTCGAACGGGCCGGTCGTCGGCGTGCATGCCCTTCGGGAGCTCAATCGGAACGTCCATGTCGGGGCGGGACTCTCGCTTCCCGTGATGGAGGAGGCCGAGCATCTCGTCGGGGGCGTCGACGTCACCGCGCGGAGCCTCGAGCTGCGACTGCACGCGGGGCTCGGCCCCACCTACGGCCTGCTCGACACCTATTTCGGTCCGGCCTTGCGCCTCAGCCTGCAGAGCGCGCGCGTGCGCGGGCTCCCGCACGAGCAGGAGAGCCGCTACCGCGCCGTTTGGGCGGCCGGGGTCGAAGCCGGTGCGCGAGCGAGCCTCGGCCGCGGCTGGGCCCTGCTCTTCTCGGCGGTCGCCGATACGCCGCTGCCTTGGCTTCGCGGCCGCTTCCTCGTGCAGGACCAAGAGGTCCTCGTGCCGTCGTCCGTGCGTTTCGGTGTGGGAGTGGGGCTCGCGTATGCGTTCTTCCAGTGAAGGTCGCGCCCACGGGGAGGCTCTAATGGGGACGGTGCGCGCCGCCGCTAGCCCGCTGACAGAGCTCGAAGGGGACGTCGATCCGCCGCTGCTCGATTGCGTCCAGGGAGACCGCACCGCGTGGCGCCACCTGCACCGGCGCTACTATCCGGTTGCCGCCGCGTTCCTGAGGAAGCTCGGCGTCGGCGAGCGCGATCTCGAGGACGCCTCGCAAGAGGTGTTCCTTCAGATGTTTCGCTACCTCCCGCGATTTCGCGGCCAGGCCGAGCTCAAAACGTGGCTGTACCGCCTGTGCATCACACAGGCTCGACGCGTGCGGCGACGGCGGCGAATCAGTGACGCGCTCGAGAAGCTGCTCTCCGCTGCGCCAGAGCAGGCCGTCGTTTCCGAGGCCGGCTTCTGTGAGCAGGCGGCGCGGCGACGGATCGAAGCGGCGCTCGCCCGCCTCTCCACCGCCGAGCGCACGGCGCTCGTGCTCTACGAGATGGAGGGCCTCTCCGGGAAGGAGGTCGCGGAAATTCTCGGGTGCAAGGAAGCAACGCTCTGGCGCCGGCTCCACTACGCCCGCAAGAGCTTCAAGCGCGCTCTCGAGCAGACGACGCCCGAGGAGGGAGTGTGACCGAGCGCGAACCCATCGAGGAACGCCCACCGGCCCTCGGCGAGGAGCTCGAGTCGCTGATCGTCCGCGCCAACCGCGAGTTCGAGGCGGGCCTCGACGAGGCCGCTGCGTTCAGAAAGCTGTCGGATCGCATGGCGAACGACGCGGCCAGGCGTCGCACGCGCGCGGCGCTCGCGGCGCCGGCCCTCGCCTCCGTGGGGCTCGTCGTGGCCGCGATGGCGGGCGTCTCGGGAAGCTGGCTCGCGCGCTCCGCGCCGCACCCTGACGTCGTCGCCGAGCCCCCGTCCGCGCGCAGCCCGCGGGAGGCCACGTCCTCACCAAGCTCGCGACCGCTTGCCACGGCATCCGCCGCGTTCACCGCGGGACCCGAGCGCCCGGCGGGCGGAACCGGCGCGGCGGTGAGGTCCGGGTCGATCGCCCGCCCCCCGGCACGACCAGACCCAACCGCAGCGGCGAGCCCGGCGTCGGCCGCGAGCAACCGCCCGGCGCGCCCGTCCGCGCAGGACGACGATCCGGATTGTTTGCAGCTCGCCCGCGAGGGGCGCCCGCGAGAGGCGGAACGTTGCTTCGAGCGCAAGGCCGCCGGCACGGGCCTTTCCGCGGAGATGGCGCTCTACGAGCTCGCACGGCTCCGCAGGGATTTGCTCGGCGACGCCGAGGGCGCGATCGAAGCGCTCACCCGCTATCGCTCGCGGTTCCCGCGCGGCTCGCTGCACCCGGAAGCGACGCTCTCGCACGTCGAGCTGCTCGCCCGGGTCGGGCGGCACACGGAAGCCCTCGCGGAGAGCGACGCGCTGCTCACCTCCCCTGCAGGGCGCGAACGCGCGGGGGAGATCCACCTCTTGCGCGGCAACATCTACCGAGGCGCCCTCCGATCCTGCACCGAGGCCGAGCGCGAATACGCGGCGGCGGAACGTCATGGAGGCGCGAGCGCCGCGGAAGCCACGTACTTCCGCGCTCAGTGCCGCGAATCGGTCGGAGACGTCGCGGGGGCGCGCGCCGCGTACGAGCGGTACCTCCGTGGGCAGCGCGCCTCGCGGCGACGCGAGGTCGAACAGCGGCTGCGCGAGCTTTCACGATGAAGCAGCCGCGGCCGACGACGACGCGAAGCTCTCGGGCAGCGCGCGCTCTAAAGCCATAGAGGGAACCATGTGTGCCGGACCCTTCGCTCCCAGACTCTCGCGATCGCGATGGCTCGCCTGCAGCCTGCTCGCGCTCGGCGCCGCCTGCGGTCGCTACGAGCTCCCCGCCGAAGGCATGGACGAGCTCACCGACCCGGGAGTAGCGCCACAGCAGCCCGCCCATCCCGGCACCTCGAACCCGGGTTCGAGCGGCGGAGCGACGCCCGGGCTCGCCCCGGGAAAACCCGGGCAGTCGTGCGTCGAGTTGCCCGAGACGTGCGGCTCCGGAGAGAGCTGCTGCGCGGTCGAGCTCGTTCCCGCGGGCGTGTTCACGCTCGGCGTCGGCGAGTTCGCCGAATCGACGGCGTCGGTGTCGAGCTTCTATCTCGACAAGTACGAGGTGACGGTCGCGCGCTTCCAGCGCTTCCTCGCGAGCTACGACGTCTGGCGCGCGGCGGGCTACCCTGCGGCGGGACAGGGCGAGCGCTCGCGGAACGACCAGCGCGGCTGGAAGGAGCGCTGGAACCAGGCGCTCTTGCCGACGGCGGACGCCGTGCGCGAGGCCGCCGCGAGCTGCTGGGACATGCCCTACTCGACGCTCGGGAGCGCCGACGAGAACCCGACGCTCCCCATGAACTGCGTCACGTGGTTCGAGGCGTTCGCGTTCTGCGTGTGGGACGGCGGGCTCCTGCCGAGCGAGGTCGAGTGGGAGTACGCGGCGACGGGGGGTGACGAGCAGCGCCCGTACCCGTGGGGCTTCGAGATGCCGACGTCGCGTTTGGCCGTACACGCGTGCGGACTCGACGACCTCACGTGTTCCCCGGACGAGCTGCCGAGCGTCGGCTCGAAGCCGGCAGGCGCCGGGCGTTGGGGACACCTCGATCTCGCCGGATCGATGGCGGAGTGGATCTTCGACTCCGGCGACGTCTACGAGGAGAGCTGCGTCGATTGCGTCGAGGTCGAGTCCGAGCTCGTGCGCATGGTCCGCGGGGGAGACTGGGGCAGCGCGCCCGAGCTCTTGACCACTACGCGTCGCTATGGCGGGGACCCGGCCTACCGCAACATGTTCGTCGGCTTTCGCTGCGCACGCCACCGAGCACCCGACGACGACGCACGCTCGCCCGAATGACGAGGTGAGGCATCGGCGCGCGCTCGCGTGAGAACGGGTCCGGGACGGGACGCTTCCCGCTCAAATCCCGGGCCAGCGAAACTGGACGGCCGAGAAATAAGCGAACGCCATGTGCGAGAAGATGCCGGGCGTGAGCCGGCCGAGGCGCGCCGCGAGGAAGCTCCACACGATGCCACAGCCGAGCGCCGCGATGACGAGGAGCGGGTTCAGGCCGGCGATCGGATCGCGCAGCGTGTAGAGCGTCGGCGCCATGGCGAAGCCGTAGAGCGCCGCGGCGACGATCCAGCCGCGTCGCACGCCCACACGCGACGAGAGCACGTCGAGCACCATGCCGCGCCAGATGAGCTCCTCCGCCGCGGCGACGACGAGGATGACCGACGTCAGCCAGGCGCTGTGCTGCAGGAACTCGGGATCGCCGAGCTGAAGATAGAGGCGGTAGAGCCAGCTCTGGCGCACCGTGCCGCTCGGAGAGAGCGCGCCGCGCGCCACCCAGGAAGCGACGAGCAGCACGAGCGCCGTGAGCGCGCCGATCGAGAGATCGCCCCAGCGTGGCAGCAGGCGCTCGCCGAGCGTCCCGGCGTCCCAGAAGTGGTGGACGGCGAGCGCGGCGAGGACCAATGCCGGAAGGAGGATCCACATCCAGAAGGCCATCGTGCCCTGGAGCGGTTCACGGAACGCGATCGCGTGGCTGATCGCGGTGACGAGGAACGCGAGGCCCACGCGGATCATGCGGGCTTCCCTCCCAAACGCCGAGAAATCCAGTCGAGGATGCGGTCGGCCGCGCGGGCCTTCGGCATGGCCTCGAGCGCCTCTTCCGCATCGGCCGAAACGAGCACCACGCGAATGTCGTCGCGCCCGAGCGCCTCGCTCGCGTGATTGGCGACGATCAGATCGACGCGCTTCTTCACGAGCTTCTCTCTCGCGCGCGCGACGAGCGCTGCCGGCTCGCTCGTTTCGAGCGCGAAGCCGACGAGCAGCGGGCGAGGTGCCGTGCGCTGCTCGCCGAGCTCGGCGAGCAGATCCGGGTTCGGGACGAGCTCCAGCGTGAGCGGCGCACGCGAGCGTTGAATTTTCGTGGTGCTCGGCGCGCTCGGTCGGTAGTCGGCAACGGCGGCCGCCATGACGAGCGCGTCCGCGGAGGCGAGGTCCGCGCCGAGCACGCGGCGGAGCGCGCGGCGAAGGTCGTCGGTACTTTCGATGTCGACGCGCTCGACGCCAGGCGGTGTCGGAAGCGCCACGGGCCCTGCGATCAGCGTCACCCGGGCACCGCGGCGCGCGGCGCGCTCGGCGATCGCGAAGCCCATCTTTCCGGAAGAGCGATTGGTGAGCGTGCGCACGGGATCGAGCGCCTCGGCAGTCGGGCCCGCCGTGATCACGACGTGGCGCCCGCCGAGATCGGGCGCCGCGAGCACCTCGACCACCTGCGCGACGATCGCCTCGGGCTCCTCCATGCGCCCGAGCCCGACGTCCCCCGAAGCGACCTCACCCTCGACGGGACCCACGAAGCGGACGCCGTCGTCAGCGAGCCGTCGAACGGCCCGCTGCGTCGGAGGGCTCGCCCACATGTTCGGGTGCATCGCGGGCGCGACGAGCACGGGGCAGCGCGCGCAGAGCACGAGCGCCGTCCCGAGATCGTCCGCGCGCCCGGTCGCGAGGCGCGCAAGGACATCGGCGGTCGCAGGCGCTATCAGCACGAGGTCGCTCCGCGTCGCGAGCTCGACGTGGAGCTCGCCGCCAATCTCCGGGTCGAACGCGGTGAGCAACGGCGGCTTGCCGTTCAGCCCGGAGAACGTGGCGGCTCCGACGAACTCGAGCGCCGAGCGGCTCAGCACCACCTCGACGTCCGCACCCTCCTTGCGCAAGAGGCGCAGGATGGCCGGCGTCTTGTACGCGGCGATGCTCCCGGTGACGCACAGCGCGATGCGACGGCCATTCAGCCGCCGCGCCACCGCCGTAGTTCCGCCGGACGGAGCCTCGCTCATCGCTCGCGGAACCGTTGTACCATTCTCGACGGGCGCGCGGGGGAGACGTAAGCGCTCTTCGGGTCGTAGAACCGATACGGCTTCGCGGCCCATTCACCGGCGTAATCGACGCCGATCCGCGGACTTCGGGCCACCCGGCAGCCCGGTCCGTCGGCGAGGTACAGGGGGCCGGCCGTGAGATCCGCGCCGTACACGGCCCGGTCGATGGCGAAGGCCTGGCAGAGCTTGCCCGGGCCGTTGGTGAGCTCGCGGCGCGTCGGAGCGAGCTTCCGACGCGCGGCCATGAGGTCCACCCCGGCGAGCGGCTCGACGGCCCGAATCAGCACGGCGTGGGGCACCCCGGTCTCGGCGACCACGAGGTTGAAATGCCAGTGCATCCCGTACACGAAGAATACGTACGCGTGACCCGGCGGCCCGAACATCGCCTCGGTGCGCGCCGTGCGGCGGCCGCCGAACGAATGTGCCGCGCGATCCTCCGGGCCGCTGTACGCCTCGGCCTCGACGATTCGCCCTTCGAGGCGCCCCTCGGGCGAGTCGTACACGAGCACCTTGCCGATGCACTCGCGGGCAACGACGAGCACGGGGCGGGCGTAGAACGAGCGCGGGAGGGGCTTTCTAGGTGCGGGCAGCGTCACAGGCCGAGGAGGCGCCCGCCCTGGTAGACGAGCAGGCTCGAGAGGTACGCGAGCCCCGTCATGTAGGCGAACATGAAGAGCGGCCAGCGAAGAGACCTCGTCTCACGCCGGACCACGGCGAGCGTGCTCATGCACTGACACGAAAGCGCGAAGAAGACCATGAGCGACAAACCGACGAGCGGCGTGTACGTCGGCTTGCCGCCGGCGTTGACCTCCGCGCGCATGCGCTCGCGCAGCGGCACCGCTTCGTCGTCCAGCTCCTCGAGGCCGAAGACGAGGCCCATGGTCGAGACGAAGACCTCGCGCGCCGCGAAGGCGCCGATGATGCCGATCCCGAGCTTCCAGTCGAAGCCGAGCGGCTCGATCGCAGGCTCGATGGCCTTGCCGATGCGCCCGGCGATGCTGTGCTCGATCGGCGTGACCTCCGCCGGCACCGGGCTCACCGCCGTCGCCGCGGCGGAGGGCGCCTCGACCGCCGCGACGGAAGGCGTCGCGGCATCCGCCGACTCCGGCAGCTTGGGGAACGAGAGCAGCGCCCAGAGCACCACGGTACAGGCGAGGATCACCGTCCCCGCTTCTCTCAAGAACACGAACGCGCGCTCCCGCATGAGCCGCAGCGTCCCGAGCAGATTCGGCATGCGGTACGGCGGGAGCTCGAGCAAGAGCGGGATGCGACGCCCTCGAATCACGGTGCGCCCGAGCACGCCCGTCGCGACCAGCGTCGTGAGCAGCGAGAACACGTACATGCTGACCATCAGCGTGGCTTGCAGGGGCAAGCCGCCGAGCACCGTCGTCGGCGGGAACAAGGCCGCGATGATCAGGCTGTAGACGGGCAGCCGCGCCGAGCAAGTCATGAGCGGGATGACCATCATCGTGAGCAGCCGGTCGCGCTTCTGCTCCATCGTGCGCGTGGCGAGGATGGCCGGCACCGCGCAGGCGAACCCCGACAGCATCGGCACGAAGGCGCGCCCGTGCAGGCCGAGCGCCTTCATCACCCGGTCCATGAGGTAGGCGATGCGCGCCATGTACCCGCTGTCCTCCAAGAGACCGATGAAGAAGAAGAGCAGCAGGATCTGCGGCAAGAAGACGACCACGTTGCCGACGCCGCCGATCACCCCCTGAACCAGGAAGTCTCGGACGAGGCCTTCGGGCAGGTGCTCGGTGAGCAGCGCGGCGATCCACCCGAACCCCGCCTCGATCCAGCCGATCATCGGCTCGGACCAGGAGAACAGGGCCTGGAACACCACGAGCATCACCGCGATGAACGCGACGAAGCCCAGGATGGGGTGCAAGAGCACGCGGTCGATGCGTTCGGAGACCTTGCGCTTCGGCGGATGCGGCTCCACGCGCTCGTAGAGCTCCGGCAGGATGCGGTCCACAAACGCGTAGCGGCTGCCGACGATCTCGAGATCGAGATCCCGCCCCGCGCCGGCGGCACGCTCCCGCGTTTCGAGACACCGGCGGCGGAGGGCGTCTGGAATGCCCTCTAGCTCGTCGTG
>CAYYWA010000002.1:4714-40167 GCA_964475255.1 uncultured Sorangium sp. | reverse complement strand
CATGCGGTTGTTGGCGCCAACCGGCTGGCCGTCCACCTGCAGGATGCGCTTGTCGCCCTTGGTCACCGACGGCAGGAACTTCTGGACGATGACCGGCTCGCGGCCGATCTGGGCGTGCAGCTCGATGCTCGACAGCGCCCAGAGCGCTAGCGCCTGCTCGCGGGCGGCACCGCTCGTCCATTCCTCGGGCAGCGCCGCGCGGATGCCGTCGAGATCCGAGAGCAGGTCTTTGGGGTACCGAATCGCGGGAACCGAGCTGGGCGGCTCACGGAGCGCCCGGGCGATGGCATCTCGCAGCGCGGGGAGGCCGACGCCGCGCCGGCCGTCCGTGGGCACGCACGGGACACCGAGCGCGCGCGAAAGCGCCTCGAGATTCGGCGGGCTCTCGCGCACCTCGTCGATCATGTTCACGGCCACGATCACGGGGATCCCGAGCTCGAGCAGCTGGACGACGAGGTAGAGATTGCGTGCGATCTGTCCGGCGTCGACGACGACGACGCACAGGCTCGGGCGCGGATTGCCGGAAGTCCCGAGGATCGCCTCGAGCGCTATCTGTTCTTCGGCGGAGCGCGCGGCGAGCGAGTACGCCCCGGGCACGTCCACGAGCTCGACGGCGTGCGAGCCGACCTGCACCGTGCCGGAACGGCGCTCGACCGTGACCCCCGGGTAGTTGCCGATGCGCGCGTTCTGCCCGGTGAGATGATTGAAGAGGCTCGTCTTGCCGACGTTCGGGTTCCCGACGACGACCACGACGGGGAGCGTGGCGCTCGGCGGAGCGACGCGCTCGACCTCGGTTCGAGGCACCGTTCCCGGCGTCGTCAACGGACGCCCCGAACCCCCGCGAGCTCTTCGATCGACTCGCGGGCGCTCTCGACCCGAAGCTCGCTCTCGAGGAGGCGCACGACCTCGACGCACTCCGCGTCCGCGCGGCGGATCGACAAGCTCGAGCCGCGCACGAGGAGCTCGATCGGATCACCGAGCGGCGCCACCCCCATGACCTCCACGCGCGTGCCCGGCAGCACGCCGAGCTCCATGAGGCGCCTTCGAAACGAACCAGCCCCGAGGACCCGGGTCACGTGCGCGGGCGATCGGACGGCAAGCTCCGCCAGCTTCATGCGCGGAGCTTACCTCAGCTGAAAACGGTTTTCAATTTCACGCGGTCTCGGCCTGTCCGGGCCGATAGGAGCGGACCCCGACCCGGGTGAAGCTCTGCGCCAGCGTCGCGGCGTCGACGGACTGGGGCAGCACGCGGAGGATGTCCGTGAACGCCTCGAGCATCGCCCGCGCCCCCGGGAAGCGCTGTTCGGGCTCGCGGGAGAGCGCGCGATGCACGAGCTCCGCGAGACCGAGCGGCAACCCGGGGCGTTCGCGGCTCAGGAGCGGGACGTACCCTTGTTGCACCTTGCGGACGACGTCGAGATCGGTCTCGGCGTCGAACAGGCGCTTCCCCGTGAGCGCCTCCCAGAGCACGACGCCCAAGCTGAAGAGATCACTCGCCTCGCTCGGCGGCCGACCCGCGAGGAGCTCGGGAGCGAGATACGCGAGCTTGCCCTTTACGATGTTCGGGCGGGTCATGCGACCGCGGTCGCCCGCGCGCGCGAGACCGAAGTCCGCGAGCTTCACGACGCCGCTCTGGTCGAGCAGGATGTTCGTCGGCGTGACGTCGCGATGGAGGATCGGCGTGCGACGCCCGTTCGCGTCGACGTGGCAGTGGGCCGCGTCGAGCGCGCGCAACACCTCGACGCCGATCGCGGAGACGATTTCCCAGGGCGGCAGCTCGTTCTCTTTGGTGAACGAGGCGACCCAGTCGCGCAGGTGAGCGCCGCGGACGAGCTCGGTGACCAGATAGCGCTCGCCGCGCTCGTCGACGCCGAAGTCGTAGACCTGCACGATGTTCGGATGTGAGAGGAGCCCGCCGACGCGCGCCTCTTCCACGAACATCTCGATGACCTCTTCGAACCCGCGGCACGAGGGGTCGATGCGCTTGATCGCGACCGGCCGCGAGAACCCGTCGGCGCCACGAGAGATCCCGCGCCAGACCACGGCCATTCCGCCCTTTCCGAGAGGCCCGCCGAGCTCGAACCGGCCCGCCCGCACGCGACCTGGACGGTCATCGATGGAGCCGAGCATGCGCCGCGCAGGATCCCGGGGCGCGCCCGGATGGGCGCGCGTCTTTGGCGGAGTCGCGGGTGGTCCGAGGCGCGCGACCGACGCAGAGCAGAACCCGGACGTCGACGTCCCGCGACCACGACGCGGGTACGCCCACAGAGTGAGAGCAGGAGCGTCGACGACGTCGCGTCAATCCCAGAAAATTCGAGCGAGAACGCTGCCTTCGCGGTTCTCGTTTCGCGTCGATGACGCGCGTGCGCAGCGCCAGGCACCCGGCAGGTGTCTTCGAGCGCGCGCCCACGGCGTCGCGTCGCGGTGGGCCCGCCCTCGTATCCCTGTGCGCGTGCTCGGGTCGCTGGGGTACCGGTGAGCCGGCCGGCAGTGACGTCGGCGCTGCCTCAGCCCGACCCGCCGGCGCCGCCCGCACAGTAGTCGTGCAGACCGTCCTGCACGCAGGTGTCCGGACACGTTTGGAGCTCCCAGCCGTCCTGCGCGGCGTTGCACACTTCGAGGTCGTCGCCGACGCAGCGGGCGGTCCCGGAGAGACAGGCGACGCAACGAACGAGCCCCTCGTCGCAGAGCAGCCCGTCCCCACAGAGCTCGTCGGTGAAGCGCCCCGTCACGGGGTCGCAGGAGCGAACCGTCTTGTCGTCGAAACAGGACCCTTCACCGGGCAGGCAATCCCGACAGCGCCCGAGCGTCGCATCGCAGTGCGCCGCCGACGCGCAGGGTCGCTGAGCCCACGACCCGTTCTCGCACGTGAGGAGCTGGTTGCCCTGGCACACGGCTTCGCCGAGCGCACAGCCGATCGTGCCACCGGTCGCGCCGGCGCCCCCGCCGCCCGTCTCGGCGCTCGTGCCCGCGGTCCCGCCGTTCCCGCCGAGGTCGGACTCGTCGACCACCTCGAACTCGCCGAAGAGAACCTGGCAGCTCGTGACGAGCGAGACCAACGCGATGCTCCGGATGAGCACCAATGGTGCGCTCGCTTTCGAGGGGGCCCACATCGGCTCGGCAGGTTCTGCGGGAAGCGCGCAGGGCGCGTCGAATCGCGGGGCCGACCGTACACGCCACGCGTGCGCGTCGCAAGGGCGAGGCGCGCGGAGCTCAGCGCAGGCTCAGCTCCCGGCGATGCGCTGCATTTCCTCGTCGGAGATGTCGAAGTCCGCGTAGACGTTCTGGACGTCGTCGTGGTCGTCGAGCGCGTCCACGAGGTTCAGGCACACTTCGGCGTCCCGACCGCTCACGGGCTTGCGCGCCTTCGGCACGAACCCGATCTTGCTCGACTGCACGGAGAGGTTCGCAGCCTCGAGCGCCGCCGTCACCTTGTCGAGATCGTTGGGCGGCGTCTGCACCGTCCACACGTCCCCGTCGTCGCGATAGTCGTCCGCGCCGGCACCGACGGCGACTTCCATGAGCTGTTCTTCGGTCGCCGCGTCGCGCTCGAGCGTGATCAAGCCGAGTCGCTCGAACGCCCAACCGGCAGTGCCGGAGCCGCCCATCTGCCCGTTGTGCTTCTCGAAGATCTTGCGGATCTCGGCGGCAGTGCGGTTGCGGTTATCGGTCATGCCCTCGACGAGGTAGAGCGTGCCCGAGGGGCCCGTTCCTTCGTAGAGCACTTCTTCGAACGCCGCGCCCTCGATCTCGCCGGTGCCGCGCTGAATGGCGCGCTTGATGTTCTCGCCCGGCATCTGCTGCGCGCGCGCCGCGACGATGGCCTTGCGCAAACGAGGATTGCCGTCGGGATCCCCGCCGCCCATGCGCGCCGCCGTGACGATCTCCCGCGTCAGCCGGGTGAACACCTTGCCGCGCGCCGCGTCAGTCGCGCCTTTCTTCCGCTTGATCGTGGCCCACTTGGAATGGCCGCTCATACACGAAGCTCCACGGTTCGCCCCGGCCTCTCCGGGACTCGCGAGGCGTAGCACTGTGCCGTCCTGAGCGAAAGAGCCGCCTGAACGGACGCCCTCCTCTCGGATCGCACCGACCCGGCGCCCAACTCGCTCATGGCGCCGTGTCCTTCACGATCCGGTCGCTCGGCGCGTGGTGCTCGGTCGGGTGGCCCTCCGGGCGCGACCAGGCGATGGCCATCACGAACGCGAGCACCAGCCCGAGCACGAAGAAGCCGAGCGCGAGGAAGAGGGCATCCATCAGCAGCGCCGCCGTAAACGCGACGACGGTGACGGCGAACAATCCGACCATGCCTTTCCAGTGCCTGCGCATGCTGGAACGAGTCAGCAAGTCACGTGCCACGCGGCCCCATGGCAGCACGGCTGCGGTCGCCTCGGACGCGGACGCGGACGGAGGCCTCACCCGGCGCGGCGCTGAAGCGGCGCCTGCTTTCCGAGCTCCCGCGCGAGCGCGAGCGCGTCGAACGGGGCGTGCACCTTGGCGTCGTTGTCGAAGTAAACGTACACGTCACGCCCCGCGCGCCGAGGCGGGCTGGGCTCGGTGACGCGCACGGCGTCAGCCGGTTCCTTTCCGGCGTGCCAGGCTTCGATTCGGCGCGCCCACTTTCGGATCTTCGAGCGCGAGTAGCCGCTCGCGTACAGCTCGACGTCTCCGTGCAGGCGGACGTACATGAAGTCGGCCGTCACGTCCTCGAGGTACGGAAAGCGTCCCCCCGTGTCGGACACGACGAGCGCGATGTGGTGTCGGCGGAGGAGCTCGACGAGCTCCGGGGTCGCCGCGGAGGGGCTCCGCACCTCGAGCGCGTGCCGAATGCGCCGCCGCGCGTCGGTCGCGACGGCGCTCCGCCCTTCCACGCGCGCGTCGTGATGCCGTGCGAGCGCGACGGCTGCGTCCGTGTCGCGCGGCAAGAGCTCGAAGAACGCCTCGAAGCGGTCTCGCGAGAAGCCGAGATTCGGGGGAAGCTGCCACAAGATGGGACCGAGCTTTCGCTCGAGACAGAGCACGCCGGACGCGAAGAAATTGGCGAGCGCCGTCGTGACGTCTCGCAGCTTCTTCATGTGCGTGATGAAGCGGCTCCCCTTGACGGCAAACACGAAGTCGTCCGGCGTCTCGTCCCGAAAGCTCGCGTACGTGTGGGGGCGCTGCAGCGAGTAGAAAGGACCGTTGAGCTCGATCGTGTCGAAGCGCTCGGCGGCGTAGGCGAGCTCGCGGCGCGCGGGCAGGCCCTTCGGGTAGAACACGCCACGGAACGCGGCGTAGCGGAAGCCCGATATCCCGACGCGAATCCTTGGCACTCGTCCACCTCCGTTGTGATATTCGACTCGAATCCGTGCGCTCGCGCGAAGCGCGCGGCCTCGACCGTCGCTTCATGGACAATCTGTCACATACGCTCGCTGGGCTCCTCCTCGGAAAGGCCGTCCTCGCGTATCGCCCGCGCGCGCTCCCGGAAGCGACACGCCGAGCTCGCGTGGTGCTGGTGACGGCCTCCGCGCTCGCCCAGAACCTGCCTGACTTCGATTTTCTGTATGCCGGCATCACGCCGGGCAAGCTCGGCTACCTCCTGCATCACCGCGGACACACCCACACGCTCCCGGTCGCGCTCGTGCTCGCCGGGCTCTTGTACGCCGGCGCCCGCGCGCTGCTCGCCCGCGGGAGCCCGACGGCGTTCGACCGGCGCGCGCTGCTCGGGCTCACGCTCCTCGGGCCGGTCCTGCACATCGCGATGGACTTCTCGAACAACTACGGTGTCCATCCGTTCTGGCCGTTCGACAATCGCTGGTTTTATGGCGACGCCGTGTTCATCGTCGAGCCGTGGCTCTGGGTCGCCGCGTTTCCGGCGCTGATCGCGAGCACGCGCGGCGTCGTGCGCGCGCTGCTCGGCCTGTTGTTCGCGCTCTGCATCGGGCTCGCGTTCATCGTCCCGGTCGTGCCGCTTGGGCTTTCGCTCGCGCTCGCCTTCACGGCGATTGCCCTCACCGCCCTCGCGTTTCGCCTGAAGGACCCGCAACGGTTCACGGTGGCCCTCGCGGCGTGGGCGAGCGTCACGGCGCTCTTCGCCGTCACGTCCGCACGCGCCCGAGCCAACGCGATGGCTGCGATGCGGCCCGAAGAGGGCGCCGTCCTCGACGTCGTCACGACGCCGTTCCCGGGGCACCCCTTCTGCTTCAATGCGACGCTGCTCGGCACGCGTGCGGAGCAGTACTGGCTGCGCACGGCGCAGGTCTCCGCGGCGCCCGGGCTCTTCCCGGCCACGTCGTGCCCAACGGGCTTCGATACCGAGCTCGGGACGAGCACGGCTCGGCTCGAGCCCGCTCGGAGTCCGTCGACGCGGGCGGTCCGGCTCGTCGGAAGCTGGGAAGGCCGCACGGCGGAGCTCGCGCGGCTCGCACGGGAGGACTGCCGCGTCCACGCCCTGATGCGCTTCGTGCGCATCCCGTTCTACCGCCTGGAGGGCGATCGCTGGGTGGTCGGCGATCTCCGGTACGATCGAGACGCGCGGCTCGATTTCGCCGAGCTCTCGTTCGACGCGGGCTCCGCCGGCCAATGCCCTCCGGCGGTTCCGCCGTGGCGTCCTCCCCGCGAGGATCTGTTGGGCCACGGCGGTCCCGCGCGGAGCTCGGACGTCACTGGTTCGGAGGCGCCGCACTGATCTGACCGAGGGCGGAGCTCGCGTCGCGCTCGATCGCGAGGTCGCCCAGGGACACGATGCCGACGGCGCGGTCTCCCTCGATCACCGGGATCCTGCGGACGGCCTTCTCGCGCATGAGCTTCACGGCCCGATCCACCTCGTCGTTCGGGGACAACGTCGCGAGATCTCGGCTCACGATCTCCGAGACCGGCGTCTTCTCCGGGTCCTTCCCCACCGCCACGGCGCGGATGGCAATGTCGCGGTCCGTGATGATCCCGGAGAGCCGTCCCCCGTCTTCGACGATGATGGCGCCGACATCCGCGTTGCGCATCTGCTTCGCGGCTTCGATCACCGGAGCCGAGCTCGAGAGCCGAATCGGGTTCGTCGTCATGACTTCCTTCACCAGTCTTGCCATTTCGTTTCCTCCTTCCCTTCGCTCCTTGCCGCCGAATGCGCTCGGCATTGGCGGGATGCCTCATCGGGGCCGCGCCGGTCGTCCGGCGACGCGCGGGCTCGAGTCGCTCGAGCCGAACAGCGCTCCCCATCCGCCGCCGATTCGTCGCCGTCGTTCGTGCGGCACGAGCGACAGCCCCGCCACGACGACACCGGCGATCACGCCGTTCACGGCGGCGCGCGCCTCGTAGCCGAGCGCGAGCGAGACCACCGCGAGCACGCCGCCGGCCACCACGTTGACCCAGCGCACGCCCCGCGTCGCCTCCCACGCGGCGACGAGCGCGAACGTGGCGATGATCGGCCCGAGCACGTGAGCCGTGTCTTCCGCGGGCCCCGAGTAGCCGAGCACCGCCGGCGCCGCCATGAGCCAGATTCCGATCGCGGCCGTCGCGAGCTGCGCCCACACCTCACACCTCCCCGGGCACGAGGCCTCGGTGCGCGCTCGGCTCGAGCCCGAAGAAGGCGCGCCAGGGGGACTCGCCGCGGGCTCTCGCGTTCTTGACGTGCTGCAGGCTCGCGAGCACCTCGTCCATCGCGGGGCCGATCATCAGCACCGAGATCAACGCCGTCGCGAGACAGATCGTGCACCACGCGTCGAACAGGACGGGTTGCAGAATGACGAGCAGCACGCTCACGCCGCCGAGCGGGCCGACGAATACGCCGAACAGCACCACCATCCAGGGGAGGGTCGCGTAGCGCCGGCGGCCGCCGATGGCGCCGGAAACGCCGTCCGCGAGGTAGCCGAGCGCGCCGAGCGCCGCGTCGGAGATCGGCAAGAGCTCCGAGACCCACGAGTTGAGGATGATGCGGCTGCCGTCACCGAAGAACGGCTCGAACACCGTCGGGAACAGGCCGAGCTGGTAGAGCGCGAGATAGCCCGCGAGCACGAACCCCACCACGGCCAGCGCGATGATCGGCAGGCGTTGGGACCACGCGGACGGGTTGTAGTCCCAACCCGGTGGGGAATCGGCGTGGAATCGGTGACCGCGCATCGACGACTGCCTCGCTGCATCCAGCGTGCCGGCCTCACGACGGCCGTGCAGGCGCAGCGCTCGCCCGGGTGTCGCGAACCGCCCCGCTGTGGCGCGAGTGGACGAGAGCGCGCCGCGCTCCGTACCGGGGCTCAGTGGGCGCCGGGGATGAAGCTCAGCACGATGTCGAACACGATGAGGAGCACGATGGCGAGCTCGAGCAGCACGAGCCGTCGATCACGCGCGGTGTCGAGCACGAGCTCGAGCGCTTCCTGGATGCTCCGGAGCTTCATCTCGAGAGACTGGTAGCGATCGGTGAGATCGAACTCGGCGCGGAGTCGATCGTAGATGCGATCGATCACCGGGTCGTCCCAAGCCTCGTCGGGCTTGTCGAGCAAGTGCAACACCGAGAGGACCTGGTTGCGCGTCCCCACGGCAGCCCCGATGAAGCGGTGGAGCGGGCGCGTGCTCCAGGCCACCGTCCCGCGCTTCTCGAGCCGGTGCACCATGCGATCGGTGCGGGCGAACATCTCCTCGGCGATGCGCTCGTAGTATTCCATCGCCGCGCTCTGCGCGACGGTGAGCGCGACGACGCTCACCCGTCCCGGCGTGAGCTGATCGAGCACCAGCACGCCGTCGTCGACGTCGGCGAGCGCCTGGGGATCGGTGCGCACCGAGAACTCCTCGTTGATCACCGTCGGCCAGGTGAGATCCGGCCGTGCCTTCCGGAGCCGCTCGAGCTCCTCGTCGCGCGCGCTCGGCCGCACGTCGAAGAAGACCGCGGCGCCGAACGGGTAGATGAAGACCTCGCCGCCCTCCTGCGTCCGAAAGCGCAGGTACCGCGCGGTCCGGCGCGCCTCGGGATACACCCCGGCGAGCTCTTTCAGGGACAGATTTTCGACGAAAGCCGCCGCGTAGAAGCTGTGCGTCTGCGGGGCGAGCGCTTGTCTTCGATCGGCCGGGAACGACTCCAAATGACCCCTCGGCTCTTGTCAGGAGAGCCCGTAGTCCATGTTCATCGCCACTCGCATTTCGGCGAGCGTCGCGTTCGCGCGTCGATTGGCCTCCTCGATCCCGTGCCGGAGCACGCGGCGCACCACCTCGTCGGCGTCGCGCTCGAGCTCCGCCCGGCGCGCACGCACGGGCGCGAGCGTGTCGTTGAGCACGCGCGTGAGCTCTTGCTTCAGCGCGAATCCCCCCGCGTCGCCGAGGCGCTCCGCCACTGCCTCCGGCTTCTCTCCCGTACAGAGCGAGATCAAGAGCACGAGGTTGCTCACCTCCGGCCGTCGTTCGGGCTCGTAGGTGATGCGCCGGTCCGCGTCGGTCTTGGCCGAGCGGATGAGCGCCGCGGTCTCGTCGGCGGTCGCCTTGAGGAGGATCGCGTTGTTGCGGCTCTTGCTCATCTTCTGCGAGCCGTCGAGGCCGAGGATCTTGGGCGCCTCCGACAAGAGCGCCATCGGCTCCGGCAAGAGCGGCTCCTTGCCCCGCGCGTAGCGCTGGTTGAAGCGCCGCGCGATCTTCCTGGAGAGCTCGAGGTGGGGCAGCTGATCTTTGCCGACGGGAACGAGGTTCCCCTTGCAGAACAGGATGTCCGCCGCCTGATGCACGGGATAGGTGTACATCGCGGCGTTCACCGTCGTGAGCCCCGCGGCCTCGATCTCCTCCTTGACGGTCGGATTGCGATCGAGCTCGCCCATGCCCACCAGCGTCAGGAACGGCAAGAGCATCTGGTTGAGCGCCGGCACGTGGCTGTGCGCGAAGATGTAGGTGCGGTGCCCCTCCGGATCGAGCCCGACGGAGAGATAGTCGAGCACCAGGTCGCGAACGTTTTCCGGAATCCGCGGAGCCGTGTCGCGATCGGTGAGCACCTGATAGTCGGCGATGACGATGAAGCACTCGACGCCGAGGCCCTGGAGCTTCACGCGATTCTGCAGCGAGCCGAAGTAGTGGCCGATGTGCAGGGCGCCGGTCGGTCGGTCGCCGGTCAGGACCCGGTACTTCTGAGGGTTCACGGGGAGGTCGCGCCAGATCGCCTCCGACCGGCGCACGGTCTCCTCGAACGTTCCAACCGTGTTTTCCATGGACTTCCGCGCGGCCCCACGGCCGCGGCCGCGCAGGCTAGCACGCGCGGGACCACGCGGGCAGACCCGGCTACAGGCAGAAGCCGAAGAGGCACACGTCGTTGCCGCGGCACCGGTTGTTGCATTGCCCGCAGTGCTCGGGGTCGAGGAACGTCTCGACGCACTCGTTCCCGCAGAGCGATTGCCCCTGTTCGCACACGATCTCGCACGAGCCGTTCGTGCACCGCGCCTTGCCGGTGCGCGACGAGCACGCGCGCCCGCAGCGGCCGCAATGGTTCGGATCGCTGGCGAGCTCGACGCACGCGCCGTCGCAGGCGCTCCGGCCCGCCTCGCACACGAACTCGCACCGCCCCCGGTTGCAGGCGGCCGTCGCGTGCTCCGGCGCCGTGCACACCGCGCCGCACGCCCCGCAGTTGCGGGGATCCGTGTTCGGGTCCACGCAGGCCTCGTTGCACTCGAGCGTCCCCGCGGGGCAGAGCACCTCACAGACCCCCGCGGTGCACACCTCGCCGCTCGCGCACGCGACGCCGCACGCCCCGCAGTGCCGCGCGTCGCTCGTGAGGTCGACGCAAGCGCCGTCACAGCTCGAGAGCCCCGCGTCGCAGACGATGCCGCAGGCGCCGCCGCTGCAGGTAGCGCGACCGAGCTCGGGGCTCGCGCAGGCTCGGTCGCACTGGCCGCAGTGGCCCGGATCCGTCGCGAGATCCACGCAGGCGCCCGAACAGAGCTCGAGCTCTCCCTCGCAGCGGATCGCGCACGCTCCGTCCCTGCACACGCCAGCCCCGCGCGGGACGCTCGGACAGCGCTTGCCGCAGGCCCCGCAGTTCGCGGGATCGGTGCGCACGTCGACGCACGTGCCGTTGCACCCCTCCTGCCCCGATGGGCAATCGGTGATGCACTCGCCCTCGACGCACACCTCCCGCTCGCCACAACGACGTCCGCACGCTCCGCAGTTCGCGAGGTCGCGACTCAGCTCCACGCAGGCGTCGCCGCAGCGCACGGTCCCCGGCTCGCACTCGATCCCGCAAACGCCGTCGGCGCAGAAGGCGCGGCCGAACGCCGGCGCGTCGCAGACGATCCCACACTCTCCGCAGTGATTGCGGTCGCGGTCGGTGTCGACGCAGCTTCCGTCGCAGGCGGTGTAGCCGTCGTCGCACTGGAACGTGCACTTTCCTTTCGCGCACGCTGCGCGCCCGTGCTCCGGCTCGGGGCACGCCTCGCCGCACGCCCCACAGTGCTCGGCGGAGCTCGCGAGCGCCACGCAGGCGCCGTTGCAGTCGCTCATGCCCCCGGGACACGCGCTGACGCATTCGCCGTCCGAGCACACTTCGCCGTCGGCGCACGAGTTCTCGCATTCGCCGCAGTGGCTCGGATCCGACGCCGTGTCCACGCAGGCGCCGTCGCACGCCACCTTCGGGGCGTCGCATGCGATCCGGCAGACCCCGCCGTCGCAGCGGACTCGACCCCCGTCGGGCTTCTGGCACGCGGCGCCGCACGCGCCGCAGTTTCGCGGGTCCGAGAGCAGATCCGTACAGGCCGCGCCACAAGGCGTGAACCCGTCCGCACACGCAAAGCTGCAGGCGCCGCCGACGCAAACCGGGATCCCGTGCTCGGGCGCCGTGCACCGGGCCCCGCACCCTCCGCAATTCTCTGGATCCTGGTCGAGGAGCGCGCACCCCGAAGCGCAGTCCACCTCGCCTTCGGCGCACTCCTCTGGCACCGAAGGCGAGGGCTCGAGCGGAGCGTTGCCCGGCTCGTTTGCGCCCGAGGCGTCGCTCTCGGGCAGCCCGCGAACGCAGCGGTTCGTCTTCCGGTCGCACACGAACCCGTCGGCGCAGCGCCCGTCGGCGTCGCAGGCGAGCCCTTCGAGATCGTCGGGAATGCCGCTGTTGCAGCCCGCAACGAGCATCACGGGCGCGAGCACGAACGGCAGAAGGCGGGCACGGCCAGGGTCGTTCGGAGCCAGGCGCATTCAGAACCTCGTGAAGAAGCCGCCCACGCAGCCCGTGTCGCTACAAGCGACCGATGCGCGCGCCGACTCGGGCTCGTCCGGTTCCAAGAGCAAAAGGAGAGCGCCCGTCGCGAGCAGCGCGCCTCCCGCTCCCGCGAACACGCGCGCGGCCATCTGACGGCGTTCCATCCGCTCTTTCGCGTCCAGGTACCCGAGCTGCGTGGTCTCCCGGCGCGCCTCCTCCTCGGCGGAGCGCCGCAACACCTCGAGCTCGAGCGCGGCGATCAGCGCCGCGCTCCCGACGCCGACCGAAATCCAAGGCCACGCGCCGAAACCGTTCGAGGGCTCCGCGTCTCGCGAGAGGCTCACGGGAGCGCTCGCGGTCGCTGGCGCCTCGCCGGACGCGGCGTTCCGGGGCCCCGTGTCGGCGAGCTCGAGCTCGAACGCGATCTCGCGCGAGCGCTCGCCGGTGAGCTCGACGTCGAGGCGACGCGCCTCGTAACCCGGGCGCGTCACTTCGACGCGGTGCTTGCCGGGAGAGAGCTCCCCCGTCCACGGCGAGACTCCGACGGGTAGCTCGTCGACGGACACCGTCGCCCCCGGGGGACTGCTGAGCACGGTGAGCTGCCGCAATCCGTGTTTGACGAGCTCCGCCTCGAGCGCCGCGATCCGGCGGCGCACCTCGACGGCCTTGCGCGCCTTCGGGCTGCGGCGCAGGTAGTCGCGGTAGTGCCGGAGGGCGCCTGCCGAGTCGAGCAGCTTCTCGTGGGCGAGCGCCGCGTTGTACGAATGCGCGGCGCTCGGAACGAGCGCATCGGCGCGCAGGAACTGATCCGCCGCCTCCTTGTAGCGACCCGCGGCGTATGCGGCCACCCCCTCGGCGTGGCGGGCCTCGGCTTCGCGCAGGCGCGCCGCCTCGAGTGGGGTCTCGGCGCCCGCGACGCGCTTTGCCTCCGGGGTCCGAGACCCGCGCTCCGGCTCGGCGCCGACGCTCGCCGGAAGGACGAGCACGAGCGTGAGGCTCGCGAGCGCCGAAGCCGTTCGAAACCGCCGCACCATCGCGTCGAGCTTCCTGCGGCGCTACGGGCCGCGGAGATCCTCGTACGGCACCATCAGCTCGTGGACGTCGGGGAGCGCCCTCGTCGCGGGCTGCGGCGCGCTCGCGGGTCTCGCTGGCGCGCGTGCAGCGTCGTTGGCGCGTGCTCTCGCGCTCTCCCTGCGCGAAACGGAGGATGGCGCTCCACGCTCCCGTCGCGCGCGCGCCCGCGGTGAGCCGCGCTCCGCGGGCACCACGCGGGGCCCCGCCGTCCCGATGACGTGTTGCGCAACGGCGGGGGATGCCTGTGCGGGCTCGCCGCGCGTCGAGCGCTCCGCGCTCTGCGCGGGGTCCAACGCCGGCAGCGGCGCCGGAATCAACAGCTGCTCGTGCACGTAGGGAACGCTCGCTTCGACCGATGCCTGCCCGGTCACACCGGCGCCCACGGCGAAGACGCCGAACGCCGCGACGACGAGCGCGGCGAGCGCGCCAGCGCGCCGAAAGCTCCGCCTTCGACCGTGCGGCAGCGCGGGCAACGACCCGTGGAGGAGGGACGAGCGCGCCGCGGCGTCGCCTCCCGCGTCGATGCCCGTGGCGATGAGCTGCGCGCGCGTCGCCGCTTCTCGTCCATTCTCGACGAACGGCGCGAGCGCGGCGGCGAGCTCCGCCACGGACGCGAAGCGGCGCGCGGGGTCCTTCTCGAGGCACCGGCCGATCACGTCCTCGATCGCGCCGGGCAAGTCCGGTCGGTGTCGCCGAAGCGGCTCGGGCTCGCCGTGCACGACCCGCTTGCAGATCACGGACACGTTCTTGCCGGTGAACGGCGGACGCCCCGTGAGCAGCTCGAACAGCACCACGCCGAGCGACCAAACGTCCACGCGGACGTCGATGTGCTCGGGCGCCGTGATCTGTTCCGGCGCCATGTACATCGGCGAGCCGAGGGCGCGCCCGCGCGCCGTGTACGAGCGCGTCGTGGCGCCGCGCAGGCGCTTGCAAATGCCGAAGTCGAGCACCTTGACGATGCTCGCGTCGCCGGGGAGCCGCGCGATGAAGAGATTGTCCGGCTTGATGTCCCGGTGGACGATGCCCGCGGCGTGCGCCTCCGCCAGCGCTTCGCACACGTGGAGCACGAGCTCCATCGCCCAGTCCGCAGATGGGCCGCTGCCGGCGTCGAGGAGCTTGCGCAGATCCCGACCCTCAAGGAACTCGAGCACCATGTACGGCGAGCCGTTCTCGATGCGGCCGCTGTCGAGCACGCGCGCTACGTAGGGGCTCCTGAGCTTCGCGATGGCGCGCGCTTCGTTCAGAAAGCGACCGACCGCCTCCTCGTCGAGCGACAGCTCCGGGCGCACGATCTTGATCGCGACCGGCTGGTCGAGCTCCACGTGACGCCCTCGGTAGACGAGGCCCATGCCGCCTTCCGCGAGCAGCGCCTCGATCGCGTACTTGCCGGCGATCACCGACGTGCCCCGGGGCGAGAACAACGTTGTCGCGGTGGAGAGCTCGGCCATGGGCTGTGGCTGCCGAGTGAGATTGCAAGTGGCGGACCAGAGGAGACCACCGGCAAAGCACGCGACGACATTCGAGCGGAGCACCCCGCCGACGCGGCAAACTGCCGCAACGGAGCGCGTGCGCCCCGCGCTCGAGGGTCGGCCTCGAGCTCGGGCCGACACCCGGAGGGATGATCCGAGATCCGGGCTCAGCGAGCGTACGCCGATGAGTCGCCCAGGGTTGGTCCGCGCGGCCCGCCCCGGAGCGCCTCCTCGTTGGCGCGCAAGCGCCAGAGCTCGCGTCGACTCTGCCGGAGCCGAACGAGCGCCCAGATCAGACCGATCGACAGCGCGAGCCCGATCAACACGAGCCCCCACGTCACGAACGACGTGAGCACGAAGGTCGCGTCCGCCGCTCTCCCGGCCGCGGCGAGCACTCGCGGGTCGTCCTGGCCGGCCGTCCTCTCGCGCTGCTCGGCTTCGCGAACCGCATCCTCCACGCCGAACGCGGCCTGACGGCTCACGTCGCGAATCAAGCTCCCGAACCGCTGGTTCGGGTCGGCGGCGCCACCGCTCACCTCGTTGGTGAGCGCCTCGACCGTCCCGCGCGTCACCGCGGCCGCGATCTCTTGCAGGCGCTTTTCGGTGCTCTCGTCGAGCGCGCGCGCGAGGGAGCGGTCCACCGCGTCCGCGATGACGGCCGAGAGCTCGGGACCGATGTCCGTACGGAGCGAGCGCGCGACGGCGGAGCCCGACCGCGCCACGAAATCGTCGATCGCGCGATCCACGAGCGTAGAGCGCTCCTCGTCGGTGAGCGTCGTGAGCGCCCCCTCGACCACGGCGCCGGCGAGGTCCGACGTTGCCTCGTGGATGCGCGGATCGTCGAGAACGTCGGAGATCGCGCCGCGCGTCTCGGGCTCGCCCGCCTCCTTGGCAGCGCCCTCCACCGCCGCGGGCGCCGCGGTGCGCGCCGCTTCCTGAACGGCTCCGCCGCATCCGAGACTCGCGGACGCGACGAGCACCGCGAAGGCGAGCCCGCGCCCCGAGCCACGAATGCGCGCGGACAGGGCCAGTGTGCGGGAGTGCGACGTCATGGTGTCCCGCCGAGATGCAGCAATCGGCGTGCCGTGGGTCGACGTACGCACCCCGCGCAGAATCACGGGCACGAAACATGCTCCGCCCGGTGCGGAGGACCACCGTGCGGAAAAGCGCCAAGGCGATTCGAGGCTTGTCGATTCACGCGACCGATGGGGAGATCGGAAAGGTCGACGACCTCTTGTTCGACGACGAGAAGTGGGTCGTGCGCTATCTCGTCGTGGACACCGGTTCGTGGCTCACCGGGCGAAAAGTCCTGATCTCGCCGATTGCGTTTCGGGGAATCGACTGGGAGCGAGGCGCCGTCGCGGTGAAGCTCACGCGCGCGGAGGTCGAGCAGAGCCCGGACGTGAGCACCGATCAGCCCGTTTCGCGCCAGCAAGAGCTGCGTCTCTTCGAGTACTACGGCTACCAGCCGTACTGGTCGGGCTACGGAATGTGGGGAATGGGCATGTATCCTGCGGCGTTGGCGCCGGTGCTGGGCGCGACCGGGCTCGCCGCGCGCGAGGCCTCGTCGAGCGAAGAGCGCGCCGATGACGAAGCGGCCGAAAAGAAGCCGGATCCACACCTGCGCAGCGTGCGCGAAGTCATCGGCTACCACATCGGCGCGCTCGATGGTGCGCTCGGCCACGTCGAGGATTTCGTGATCGACGACACCACGTTCGAGCTCCTCGCGCTCGTGGTGGACACGCGCAACTTCTGGCCCAGCAAGAGCGTGCTGATCACGCCGAAACAGGTCACGAACGTGCGCTGGCCCGAGCGCCGCGTCGAAGTGAACCTCACGCGCGCTCGCGTGCGCGCGGAGCCGCCGTTCGACGTGTCTCGCCTCGAACATCCGGTGTAATCGTCGCTTTTTCGCGACGCGGTGGCCGGTCGCGTGCGGTTTTTCGCACCGAACCATTGCTCTTCGGCGCTTCAGCGTGCAAAGTTCCCCTCTCTCGCGCGGGTTTCGCGCGATGAATGCCTCACGCGAGCGTGGCGCGTGAGCTCGGCCCGCCCCCGGACTGTCCGGGACGGGCCTCCTTCGAGGAGTGCGAAATGTCTCGACTCATCGTGGTCTCGAATCGCCTGCCCTTCACGCTGCGCGCCCACGAAAGCGGGTTCGAGCTCACCCCGAGCGCGGGGGGCCTCGTCACTGCGCTCGGCAGCTATCTCGTCGGCAAACAGCGGGAGGACCCCGACTTCGAGTGTGTCTGGGTGGGCTGGCCCGGCGGTTGGGTCACCCCGGAGCAGGAGGAAGCCGTCAAGCGCCGCTCGTTCGAGGAGTACCGAGCGCACCCCGTGTTCCTCACCCCCGAGGACGTGGACAATTTCTATCACGGGTTCTCGAACAAGACGCTCTGGCCGCTCTTCCACTACTCCCCGTCGTACGTCGAGTACGACCCGAAGTACTGGGACAGCTACGTCCACGTGAACACGATCTTCCGGGACGCGATCCTCGAGGTGTACCGCCCGGGCGACGTGATCTGGGTGCACGACTACCAGCTCCTGCTCTTGCCAGGCATGCTGCGCGACGCGCTGCCGGAGGCGAGCATCGGCTTCTTCCTCCACATTCCGTTTCCGGCACACGAAATCTTCCGCCTCATGCCGGGGGAATGGAAGCGCTCGATCCTCTCCGGAATGCTCGGCGCGGACCTGATCGGTTTTCACACTCACGATTACACGCAGTACTTCCTACACTGCGTGTTTCGCGTGCTCGGTCACGACCATCACCTCGGTCAGATCGCGATGGAAGAGCGCGTGCGGCGCGCCGACACGTTCCCGATCGGCATCGACTTCGATCGCTTCATGGACGCGGCGCGGAGCGAGCCCGTCACCAAGCTGGCGGAGGAGATTCTCTCGGGCATTCGCGGGCGCAAGGCGATCTTCTCCGTCGATCGCCTCGACTACACGAAAGGGCTGCTGAACCGGCTCCGCGGGTACGAGGAGTTCCTCATCCGCTACCCGGAGTGGCGCGGGCAGGTCGTCTTCTTGCTCACGGTCGTGCCCTCGCGCGAGGAGGTCGCGCAGTATCAGCGGATGAAGCAGGAGCTCGACGAGCGGGTCGGGCAGATCAACGGCCAGTTCGGCACGATGGAATGGGTGCCGATCGTGTACTCGTACCGCTCGCTCGAGTTCGAGACGTTGAGCGCGCTCTACGTCCTCTCCCCGGTCGCGCTGATCACGCCGCTCCGCGACGGGATGAACCTGGTCGCGAAGGAGTACCTCGCCTCGAAGCCCGACGGAACCGGGGTGCTGATCTTGAGCGAGATGGCGGGCGCCGCGCGAGAGCTCGGTGAGGCCCTGCTCATCAACCCCAACCACTTCGTCGAAATCGCGGACGCGCTGCACCAGGCGCTCACCATGGATTCCGAAGAGCAGGTGCGGCGCAACCGGCCCATGCAGGAACGGCTGCGCGCGTACGACTCGCGGCGCTGGGCGGAGCACTTTCTGTCGTCGCTCGCGCGCGTCAAGGCGCAGCAAGGGCAGCTCGCGACGCGCCAGCTCACCCCCGCGCTCCAGGAAGACGTGGTGCGCGTCATGGCCGAGGCGAAGAAGCGCCTCGTGCTGCTCGACTACGACGGAACGCTGGTCCCGTTCGCGTCCCAGCCGCACCTCGCCGCGCCGGATCCCGAGCTGCTCGCGCTGCTCGGTCGCCTCTCCGAGAGCCCGGGCTCCCTGGTCTTCCTGATCAGCGGGCGAGACAAGGTCACGCTCGGCGAGTGGTTCCGGACCGCGAAGCTCGGCATCATCGCCGAGCACGGCGCCTCGATCCGCGAGGAGAACGGCAAGTGGCGGCACCTCAAGCCGCTCACCACGGAGTGGAAGGGACGCCTGCGCCCGATTCTGCGCATGTACGTCGACCAGGTCGCGGGCTCGTTGCTCGAGGAGAAGGAGTTTTCGCTCGCCTGGCACTACCGCCGCTGCGACCCCGAGCTGGGCGCACAGCGCGCCAAGGAGCTCATCGACGAGGTGACCCAGTTCACGGCGAACCTCGACGTGCAGGTGCTCGAGGGCAAGAAGGTCGTCGAGATCAGAAACTCCGGCGTGAACAAGGGCGCTGCAGCCCTCGCGGTTGCGAGCGAGCTGCGCCCGGATCGGATCCTGGCCATCGGCGACGACCAAACCGACGAAGATCTGTTCCGCGCGCTCCCCGCGGAAGCCATCACCATCCGCGTCGGCACCCCCTTCTCGCACGCCCGGTACAGTCTCAACACCCACCGGGACGTCCGCGCCCTGCTCGATCTCCTGGCAAGGCGGCTGAGCTGATCGGGCTGAGCCTCGATTCGCGCTTCCTGGTCGGGAAAGGCCGCTCCCTCCGGCGTCGGCTCCAAATCGAAACTGAGGCGCCGGCCGACGCGTTCGGGCCCGGAATGGCTCGAACGCGCCTGGCCGACCCAGCGGCGGCGCGTGAGGGCTCGGCGCGGATTTCCGCTGAGCGATTGCCCGCCCAATCACGACGCGAACGCGGCTGTCGCGCGCCACGGAGCACGGCTATGCTCGCGCGGAGGAGAAGGGAGCACGCGATGCTAGTCAAGGACAAGGTCGCCATCGTCACGGGCGCAGCGAGCGGGATCGGACGAGCCATCGCGGAGGCGTTCGCCGGAGCCGGTGCGCGCGTCGTGGTCTCGGACATCAGCGAAGAGGGCGGACAGCAGACGGTGCGTCGGATCGTGAAGACCGGCGGGCAAGCGGCGTTCTTCAAAGCGGACACGTCGAAGCCCGCGGACAACGAGGCGCTCGTCGCCGAAGCCATCCAGCGCTTCGGCGCGCTGCACGTGGCCGTCAACAACGCCGGCATCGGTGGCCCGCTCGCCCCCATCGGCGACTACCCGATCGACGGCTGGGACAAGGTCATCGCCATCAACCTGTCCGGCGTGTTCTACGGCATGCGGTACCAGATCCCCGCGATGAAGGCCGCGGGCGGCGGTTCGATCGTGAACATGTCGTCCATTCTCGGCCAGGTCGGCTTTCGGAACTCGGGCGCGTACGTCGCCGCCAAGCACGGCCTCGTCGGACTCACCAAGAACGCCGCGCTCGAGTACGCGGCCGACAAGATCCGCGTCAACGTGGTCGGTCCCGGCTTCATCCGAACCCCGCTCGTCGAGACGAGCCTCGACTCGACCATGCTGAAGTCCCTCGAGGGCATGCACCCGCTCGGCCGACTCGGCGAGTCTCAGGAGGTCGCCGAGCTCGTCCTCTGGCTGGCCTCCGACAAAGCCTCCTTCGTCACCGGCGCGTACTACGCCGTCGACGGCGGCTACCTCGCCCAGTAGCGCGTCAGCGCCCCTTCGCTCGCAGCTCGTCGCGGATGTGCTCGGCGAGCTTGGCGGTCTCGGTGGGGGTGTAGTGGCGGGCGCGGACCGCTTCACGGCCATGCTGGGCCATGCGCTCGAGCTCGGCGGCGGGCGTGCGCACGACGTCGAGGATGGCGTCGGCGATGGCCGAGCGCGAGCCAGCGGGGACGAGCCAGCCGTTCTTGCCGGGAGTGACGAGCTCGGGAATGCCGGCGACGTAGGTCGACAGAACGGGGCGGCCGAGCGCGAAGGCTTCCATGATGACCATGGGGAGGCCCTCGGCGAAGCTCGGGAGAACGAGGGCGCGACCAGCGAGGAGCTCCGCGCGAACTTGGGCGCCGCCGCACCAGCCGGTGATGCGCACGCGCTCGCGAACCCCGAGCTGCTCGGCGGCGCGCTCGATGTCGGCGCGGAGCTCGCCGTCGCCGACGAGGACGAGCTCGGCGTCGGCACCCCGGCGGACCGCGTCGGCGAAGGCCTCGACGAGGAGCAAGTGCCCCTTCTGCGCGGAGAGGCGGCCCACGCAGACGAGGGCGCGCGACGCGGGATCGATGGGACGCGCTTGTTCGAAGAACTCGGGCCCCACGGTGCAGTGAACGACGCGGATCTTGTCCCAATGCTCGGGGGCGGCCCAGCGCCGGAGCTGTGCGGCGCAGTAGTCGCTGATGGCGACGACGAACGCCGAGGCGGCGATCTTGCTGCCGAGCGAGAGCCCCATGGGCGCGTCGAACTCGTCGGGGCCGTGGACGGTGAACGAGTACGACGGGCCGCCCATCGAGCAGACGATTTGCGCGACGGCAGCAGGGTTCGTCCCGAAGTGGACGTGGACGTGCTCGATGCCCCGCTCACGCATCTCGTCAAGCAGAAGCAGCGCTTCCCCGAAGTAGGCCGCGTGGCGCGCGAGCCCGCGCTGGCTGTTCAGGCCGAGGCGGACGGCCGTGAGCAGGCCGCGCGCCGCGGAGAGCGGTTTCCCGAGCCCGCTTCGCACGAGCGCGCGAGCCCAGCGAGCAGCGGGCTGGGCCAGGACGTGAAAGGTCTTCTCGTTCTCGGCCGCGTCCTCGGGATCCACGAGGGTGTACGGCGTGCGCCGGATCGAAAAGCGCGCGACCTCACCCAGCTGCCGTTCGAGCTCGACGAGCTCGCGTCGAATGAAGGTGTGGCTGACCGATGGGTAGGCGTTCGTCAGATAGGCGACCTTCACGCGACGAGCTCCTGACTCGACCTCGCTTCGACCTGGGAGCCGGCTCGTCCGGGTCGAGCCAGCTCGGGCGGCGCCTAGCCTAGCCTAATTTCCGGCCGACGCCGGAGGGGAAGGCTCGAGGTCGAGATCAGAACTCCCGCGCCGCTCCATCCGGGGGGGAAGAGCACTTTCGTCACGTGCGCGGCTTCGCGCGGTTCCCGTTCCCACTCGAGAAACGAGCATGGTGCGATTCGCAGTGGACGCCGATCACCGCTGGAGCGCGGGCCGCGCCGTTCACGGCTCCCGGGCCTCGGCGCGATCCTGCTCGTGACAGCCGCGTGCGGGGGCGGCTCCGCAGAGCCGGAGTCCCCCTCGATCGAGCTGCTCGATCTCCGTTGCCCAGGGGAGACGTGAAGGGCCGCTTCGACGCGCTGAGCAGCGAGCTGGGCGCCGCCGATCGGCGACGCCTGGACGCGCACCTCACGTATTTCCGAGAGGTCGAGGAGCGCTCTGCCCGCGCCGCGGCGGCCGCGAGCGCTTGCGTGCTGCCCGAGGCGCCCGAGGCGCTGCGCTGAGCTCGCGGGCCCCGAGCTAGCGCCCCGGGGCCCCGCCGGCCGCGCCGGGGAGCGGAAAGGATGGGCCCCCGGCCGTGGGGAACGGAGGGAAGCCGCCCGGTCCATTCGGACACTCCGCCGGGCAGAGGAAGAGATCCGTCGCCTCGCAGGTTCCGTTCCCGCAGCTCACGTAGCCGCAATCGGCGACACACCAGAACGGCTCCGTATCGAGGCACTCGCCGTCACCGCAGTTTTCGATCTGTCCGCAGTCGTCCGGGCACGTGTAGAAGACCTCGCCTCCGGTGCAGATGCCGTCGCCGCACTCCGTGCAGTCGACGGGGCACGTCTCGTTCGTCTCCGATCCGGTGCACCGCGCGTCGCCGCACCAGGAACAGTCCTCGGGGCACCGGATGGTGTCCTCGAACGCGCCGCACACGTCGTCCCCACAACCGCCGCAGTCGAAGGGACAACTCTCGCGGTCCTCTCCAGACGCGCATACGTAGTCGCCGCAAGGAAGGGACGAGCCGCAGTCGGTGGGGCAGGTCGAGGACGTTTCGTCCATCCCGCAGTACCCATCGCCGCACCCGGTCGCGCAATCGGCCGCGCAGTTCCAGATGGATTCGCGGGCGCCGCAGAGGCCGTCGCCGCACCCGCCGCAGTCGAACGCGCAAGTCTCCGCGGACTCCTGCGGCGAACACATCCCGTCGCCGCACACCGAGCCGATGTCGCAGTCGAGCGTGCAATACTGCTGCTCGTCGATCGTGCACGTGCCGTCGCCACAGGTCTCCGGGCAATCGAACGGGCAGAGGTCCCGCTCTCCCGTGCTGCAGACGCCGTCCCCGCAGACGCTCGCGCAATCGCTAGGGCAGGTCGCCGCGTTCTCCCAGGCGCTGCACTCGGCGTCGCCGCAGTGCCCGCAATCCAGGGGACAGTCGCCTTCCTCGATTTCGAAGTGGTCGCAGCGATCGTTGCCGCAATAACAGTCCGAGCAATCACGCGTCTCGCGCCAGTCGCAGACGCCGTCGTACGAGCAGAAGTTCGGGCAATCGTGGCACGTCCCCTCTTCGCCGAGCTCACACTTGCCGTTTCCGCAAACACCGGAGCAATCGCTCGGGCAGCTCTCGAGCTCGGCGGGCTCGCAGAGCCCGTCGCCGCACTCCGAGTCACAGTCTTCGGGGCACGTCACCGGGTTTTCGGCGAGCGCGGGTGAGCAAGTTCCGTCACCGCACGACTTGAGGCAATCGATGAGACAGCCGGGCTCGAAGCCGCTGCACGTACCGTCTCCGCAGTAGCCACAATCCTCCGGACAATTCTTCGGAGATTCGTCCGCGTCGCAAACGAGATTGCCGCAGCCTTCTTCCGGGATGCCCCCAGTTCCTCCTTTTCCGCCGGCGCCACCGAGCGGCGGCGCCGGGACGCCACCGCCCCCACCGAGCCCAGCGGTGCCACCCGCGACCGGAGCACCGCCGACCGGCGGCGCGCCCCCGGCGCCGCCGCCCCCAGGCCCGGCGCTCGCCCCTGCGCCGCCGCTGCCTCCAAAACCGCCACTGCCACCGACATCGCCTGTGCCGCCTTTTCCAGCCGCACCGCCGCCCGGCTTTCCCGACACTCCCCCACCGCCGCTCTTGGCGACACCGCCACTGCCTCCCGCACCGAGCGGATCGAGAGGAAGCTCGGCTCGCCCACAGCTCGCCTGAAGCACGGCAAACGCGATCCATGCGGCGCCGATGCTCGATATCTGGACTTGGCGGCGTATCCGTCTCATACGACAACCCCGAGCGAGTTTACTCCTCTCAGAGAACGCGGGCGAAAGCAAGGGGAGCACCGCGCCTTCCTTGGAATAGCGCGCCCCGCAGCGGCATTGGACGAAAGTTCGAGCCCGGCTGTCCCGTTCCGCCCATTCGTCCCGCCCCGTTCCGTCTCCCGCTTTGCGGGGTCCGGGGCTTGTCCGTCGCGGTTCCCAACCCAAG
Organism: uncultured Sorangium sp.; assembly: GCA_964475255.1. Classification (GTDB taxonomy): domain Bacteria; phylum Myxococcota_A; class Polyangia; order Polyangiales; family Polyangiaceae; genus PMG-095. The sequence goes on along the minus strand of CAYYWA010000002.1, from coordinate 16,466 downwards.
GCTTCGACACGGTGCGAATGCCGTCGTTTCTGATGTTCTTTTTGGTGCTGACCCTGGTCCTCGGGCTCGTGAACGCCTACCTGTACCGCTGGGCGGTCCGCGCCTTTTCCCTCTCGGCCCGGGCACGGCGGGGCCTCACGCTCCTCCTCGCCCTCACGCTCCTCGGCATGATCTTCGGGCGCGTGGCGGCTCGCGCCCTTCCGGAAGCGCCCCTGCGCGGCCTGATCGTCGTGGCCTCGACGGTCCAGCTCTCGGTGTTGATCAGCTTCTTCTTGCTGATGGGGATGGACGCGGTCTTGCTGGTGCGGAAGGCGATCGAGCGCGCCGGGCGGTTGCTGCGTCGAACGGCGCCGGCAACGGGTGAGGCCCCGGGCGAAGGCGCTGCCGTGTCGCCTGCCCTGCCGGCGGGACCTGCCGTGCCGCGCCGAACGCTCCTCGTCCAGGCCGCGGCGAGCTCGGCCTTTCTGATCGGCGGCTCGAGCTCCGTGTATGGAGCGATCGCGGGCCGTCACGACTACTCGATCGAGGATGTGCCCGTCGCGATCCCCGGCCTGCCGCGCGCGCTCGACGGCTTCACCATCGTTCAGCTGTCGGACGTGCACATCGGGCCCTTCGTGGACGAGGCGGAGCTCCGAGCCGCCGAGCACTTCGTGGCGCGCGCACGCCCGGACCTCATCGTGCTCACCGGAGATCTCATCGACAGCGACGGGCGCCTCGCCTACAAGCTCGGCCGCTTCGTGCGGCGACTCAGCCCCATCGCGCGCGAGGGTGTCGTCGCTATCTCCGGCAATCACGACTTTTACTCGGGCATCGACGCGACCGTGGCGGCGCTCGAGGGGGGCGGCGCGCGGGTCCTTCGGAACCGTGGGCTCGTGATCGGGGAGCCCCGCGCGGGGTTCGCGCTGCTCGGCGTCGATGACGTGCGCGCACCGCGGTTCGTGCCCGGTGGCGGGCCGGACCTCGACGCGGCGCTCGCGACGCTCCCCGCTGTCGGCGGTCGCCTCTCGGGGGCGAGCGACCTGCCGCGTATCCTGCTCTGCCACAATCCCGTTTACTTCGAGAAGGCCGCCGGCCGTGTCGCACTCCAGCTCTCGGGCCATACGCACGGGGGGCAGATCAACCTGTTCGTGCGCCCGGCCGACTGGGTGTTGAAGAACGGCTGGGTAGCCGGCTCGTATCATTTGCGCAACTCGCAGCTCTACGTGAACCGCGGCTTCGGCACCGCGGGGCCTCCCGCCCGTATCGGCGCGCCGCCGGAAATCACGCGCATCGTCCTCACCGCGTGAGAGCACGCCCCGTCGTTCACCACCTTTCGGTTCATTGAGGAGCGGTTCGAAATAACCCGGGTGGGATAACCTGCTCCGCTCGGCGCTCGCGTTCGAGGGCGCTTCGACGCGCCGAGCCCCGGGACGCGCCGTGATCGGTTATCTTCGAGGAGTGAAGGTCACGGTGGTCGGCTCCGCCGATGCGTTCAACGCGTCGGGGCGCGGCAATTCCTGTTACCTCGTGGAAGGCGCGCACGGAGCGCGGCTGATGATCGACTTCGGGCCGACGGCGCTCCTCGGGCTCCGCCGCCTCGGTGTGCTCCCGACCGATATCGGCGCGCTCGCCTTGACCCACTTGCATGGCGATCACGTCGGCGGCTTTCCCGCGCTCATCATCGACGGGCTCTACAACGTGCCGCGCACGGCGGCCCTGTCCGTGTTGGGCCCGGTGCTGACGAAGCACACGCTCGGCCTGCTCCTCGACACGGCGTATGGCATCGCGCTCGACGCCGTCACCGCGTTCCCGCTCGGGTTCGACGAGCTCGTGCCCGGCGAGGCCCGCACGCTCGCGGGCTTCGAGATCCGCGGGTTCGCCGCGGATCACATGAGCCCCCCGCACCGGCCGCTCTGCCTGCGGGTCACCGATCCCAGCGGGAAGTCCGTGGCCTTCTCGGGAGACACGCGGTTCTGCCCGGGGTTGCTCGAGGCGGCGGAGGGTGCCGATCTGCTCGTCGCGGAGTGCACGCGGCTCGCGCACCCCGCCGGCCACCACTGCACGTGGGAGGAATGGACGAGCCGCTGGTCCGAGGTTCGAGCGCGCGCGCTCCTGCTCACCCACCTCGGAGCCGACGTGCGAGAGCGCAGCGTCGAGCTGCAGAGCACCGTGAACGCGCCGCTTCCCCTTCGGTTCGCCGATGACGGGCTCGAAATCGAAGTCTGAGCCCCGCCTCTTCGCGAGCGGCATGTCGCTTGCGAGTACCGCCTGCGTGCCCGCGAGCGCGCCTCATCGGAACGAACCCTCCCATCGAGCAGCGGCCGAGCTTCGCACACGAAGCCACGAACGACGCGCCAAACTCGAGACGAACCGTCGTCCCGAGCGTCCCGATTCGGCACTCCGGAGCCCCCGTCGTGAACGCTGAACGTCCTCCCGTCGCGCCCCCATCGCTGATCGCGGCCCACATCCTGGCGGAGGCGGTCAAGCCGGACGCTTCGCTGCACGAGCTCGCGGCGCTCGCCCAGCACGACCCGAGCCTCACGCTCCGGCTCCTGGCGCTCGTGAACAGCGCTGCGTTCGGTTTACCGATGAAGGTCTCGGACGTGCGGCAAGCGGCGACGTTGGTCGGCCTCCGCGGCGTTCGCAACCTCGCGCTGAGCCTGGTGGTGACGGACATGGCGCCGCCGAGCAGCGACGGGGAGGTCCTGCTCGCCAACTCTCTGCGGCGGGCGGTCGCGGCGCAGCTCATCGCCTCGGCGACGGGGGAGCGCACGGTGGACGAGTTCTTCACGGCAGGGCTGTTGCTCGAAGTCGGCTTGATCGCGCGCGCGCGGGACAGCCTGCCCGCGGTGGCGGAAGCCGCGCTCCTCCCGGCGATGACGCGTGTCGTGATGGAGCGCGCGGGAGGCGCCGTCGATCACCCGACGCGCGGCTCCCAAATCGCCCGCGAGTTCAAGCTGCCTCGAGCGTTGATCGACGCCGTCGCCCGGCACCACGACCCCGAGCCGCCCGAGGAACGCCTCGCGCTCGTCGCCTGGGCCGCCGAGCGCACCGCGGCGGTCTGGGAGAGCGGCAATCCAGGCGAAGAGCAGGAGCTCGCGCTCTCGGCGCTCGCGCGCGCCGGGCTCGACGAGCGGAAGAGCCGCGAGATCTTCGAGCAGATCCCGGCCCTGGTGACCGACGCGGCCACGCGGCTCGGTCGTCGTGTTCCGCGGCAGCAGAAGCTCCAGGCGCTCCTCCTCGATGCGAACCGCATCCTGTCGCAGATGAACCGCAACTACGAAGGCACGGTTCGAAAGCTCGAGGCGCTGCTCCGGGAAAAAGAGGAGTTGATGCGGGAGCTGCAGGAAGCGAACGCGCGTCTCTTGGAGCTCGCCGCGACCGACACGCTCACCGGGCTTTTGAACAAGCGCTCGCTCGACGAAGCGCTCGCTCGCGATCTCGCGCGCGCCGACCGCGCACGCAGCTGGCTCGGGATCGCGTTCTTGGACGTGGATCATTTCAAGAGCGTCAACGATACGCGCGGGCACCAGGTCGGCGATGCGGTGCTGAAAGCCGTCGCCGAGATCATCCTGCGCTCGCTGCGCGCCGGCGATCTCGTGGCGCGCTACGGCGGGGAAGAGTTCGTCGCCGTGCTCCCCGGGTCGGATGTCACCGGTGCGATCATCGTCGCCGAGCGCATCCGTCGGCAGATCGAAGCGACGCCGATCGAAACGCCCTCCGGAACGCTGCGGCTCACGGCGAGCTTCGGCGTCGCCGCCATCAAGGGTCCCGGTTGTCGCAGGGCCGCGGCCGACCTGCTCGCCCGGGCCGATGCCGCCCTGTACGAGGCCAAGCGCACAGGGCGAAACCGGGTCGTCGCCGCCCCGTAGTCGCGGAGCGGCGATCGTCCCGAAACTCGTGCTCACGGCGCGTAGTCGACCGCGAGCACCGCGTCGGACGCGTCGCTCGTCACGAGCAGCACACCGTTCGGCAGGATGGCGAGCCCGACCGGACGGTGCGGCCAGTCGTTGGCTTCATCGCCCGGTCCGGCGTACTCGAGGAGCGGCACGACGTCACCGACGGGCATCCCGTCGTCGTCGAAGGGCATGCGAACCACCTTGTAGCCCGTGGGCTCGTCGCGGTTCCACGAACCGTGGAGCGAGACGATCGCATCCCCCTGGTACTCCGAGGGAAACGCGGCACCGGAGTAAAACACGAGGTCCAGCGGAGCGGAGTGCGCCTGGAACGCGAGCACGGGCGGCACCACGTTGTCCGGGTCGCGGCACCACGCGTCGGTGTGCGTGCCGTCGTCGATGAACGTCGGATCGGCCCACTGGGTTCCCGGTCCCATGCCGACGTCGTCGGGCAGGATGAACTCCGTCCAGCAATAGGGATAGCCGTAGAAGCGCCCCGGCTCGTCGAAGCGGTTCAGCTCCTCCGCGGGATTGTCTTCGTGGATGTCCCCGCCGAGATCGGCGCGCGAGAGGGTGTCACGACCGTTCTCGACGCCCCAGAGCCGTCCCTGGTCGTCGAAAGCGAGCCCCACTTCGTTGCGCAGACCATCGGCGAAGACCTCGCCGTCCGAGAAGGCGATGGGCCCGTCCTCGAGCTCCGCGAGCGCGAACCGGCGAATGCGCGCACGGCTCGAGTCCGAATCGACGTTCGACCCCGAGCCGACGCTCACGTACAAGAACTCGTCGTCGAGGGCGAGGGTCCGCGTGGAATGACCGCCGCTCGGGATCCCCTCGATGACCGTCTCGGGATCGCCGAGCGGCATGCGGTCGGCCGTGTACGGCCAGCGATACACGGTCGTTGCGCTCGAGGCATACAGAAAGCCGTCGTGCAGGGCGATGCCGTGGTTGAGCCCCGGCGCGCTCGCGATCACCGCGCGCTCGCCCCCGCTCGAGATGCCGTCGCCGTCTTCGTCCCAGAGGGCAACGACGTCGGCGTCTTCGCGCGCGACGACGAGCACCGTGCCCGCGGCATCCACCGTGATCCCTCGCGCCTGACCGACGTCTTCCGCCCAGCGCCACGCACAGAACCCATCGGGAACGCTGGCGTTCTCGATCTCGGCCGCGCTCGGGAACGTGCACGCGGACGAGAGAGTGCCGCCCGCGCCCATCGCGGCGGCTCCGCCCTCGCCCGCTTCCGCTCCGCCAACGTTGGACCCGGCGGTGCCGCCTTCGGGTTCTTTCGCGCCGCCCGCTCCGGCTTCGGCTGCGGCGCCTCCTTCGCCGGGCATCGCGCCGCCGGTCGTGTTCCCCGTTCCGCCGGAGCCCGAGGTGCCGCCCCCGGTGCCTCCCTGCGAGCCGCCGCTGCCGCCTGGTGAGCTGCCGCCGGAGCCGGGCACCCCGTCGTCGTCGTCGTCATCGCCGCAAGCCACGACGGCGAGCATCGCCGTCGCCATCACCACGATCCACCGATGTCGAGAAGTCATTGTTGGCCTCACCCTCGTCACGTCGCGGCGGCGGTCAATCCGCCCTCGTCTCGATACCTTAGTCACCGAACGGCCCTCGTTCCATGCGTGCTCGCGCGCTGCACCGTGCATTCACCCGCGCTGGACCGTGCATTCGCCCGCGCAGGATCCGTGCATCGAGCCTGGCCGAGCCGAGGCAGTTTGCTACGGGACGGCGCGGGCACCTGGGAGCGTTTCCACACGCAGGCGCTCCCGAGCGAGATTTCGGGCTGAGCCTAGATTTCGAGCCTTCTCGTCGGAGGCGTCAGCGCGGGTATCCCCGAAGACCCGATTCGCAAGCTCGCATCATTTCGAATCGACGACGGCGCAAATCACGATTTACGCCATCCGAGCGAGTCCGCGCGAGCCACCCGCGCCGAATCGCCACCGGCGCCACTCCGACGCTCGAGCGAGGCACGAATCCAGCAAAACGGATGCTGCACGCGCACGCCGGGAAGGGCGCTCACCTTCACCCACTGGTCATACAATTCGGGCACTCCGGCGCGACACGGCGAGCCAAACAAACACACTGATCGCGTTGTGCAAAAAGCGGATCGACATGTGCAAACGTCGTCACGAACGCGCCTCGACATTCACCAAGACAGCAGAAAACATGCTGGATTCAAGCAACCAACCCGTCTCACACCGCGACCAGAACTCACTGCAAAAAACCGTTGTTAAAGAGCGCGAGTTCGCGCATATGTAACTTTCAGGAGGTTCTCGATTCAATGAATAGAAGTCGGATCGCACCCTTCGTGCTCTTGCTCGGCGCCGCGAGCGCCGGCTGCGGAGTCGACGTCGAGCAGGCGGAAAGCAGCGACTCGACCAGCGCAGAATGGCGGCAACGTGGCCACCACGATCACGGCCCCTTCGCCCACAAGCGACACCACAAGCACGCGCGCAAGGGCCCCCAACACCACCACGGCAAGGGGCACCACAAGCACAAGCATCACTACAAGCACCCCCAAAAGCACCACCACCACCACCACCACCACGGCCCGTGCTTGGTGGACCGCGATCCGCCGGAGACGCTCGCCGAGGCGGCGCGCCACGCCAAGCGGCTCGTGGGCGCCGCGTCGACCCATGGCCCCCTCACCACGGACGCGCAGTACGCGGCGCTGCTCACGCAGGAGTTCTCCTACATCACCCCCGAGAACGAGCTCAAGTGGGGCTCCCTGCAGCCGGTGTCGCCGAAGGAGTGGGACTTCACCAAGGCCGATGCCGTGATCGCCGCCGCACGCGCGGCCAAGCAGAAGATCCGAGGCCACGTCCTGGTTTGGCACCAGCAAGTGCCGCCGTTCGTGAACGACGACGTCAAGAAGCGCGATCTCGAGAAGTACCTCGACAAGCACATCCAAAAGACGGTCAAGCGCTACCGTGGTCAAATCGAGGGCTGGGACGTCGTGAACGAGGCCATCGCCGACGACGGAACCCTGCGGGACACGGTGTTCTTGCGGAAGCTCGGCGAGGGCTACATCGCCGACGCGTTCAAGGCCGCGCGCAAGGCCGACAAAGACGCGAAGCTCTACTACAACGACTATGGGATCGAGGGCCTCAACGCGAAGTCCGACGCCGTCTACGAGCTCGTGAAGAAGCTCCTCAAGAAGAAGGTGCCGATCGACGGCGTGGGCTTCCAGGCGCACTTCGTCGCGGACAGCGCGCCCTCCTACGAGGAGATGGTCGAGAACTTCAGTCGCTTCACGAAGCTCGGGCTCACGGTGAACGTGAGCGAGCTCGACGTCCGCATCGCGAACGTGTCCGGCAGCCTCCCCGAGAAGCTCGCGCTCCAACAGCAGGTGTATCACCGCGCGGTGGCCGCGTGCGTCGCCGTTCCGGGTTGCACCGCGGTCACGACCTGGGGCTTCACGGATCGCCACTCGTGGGTCGACTCCACCTTCGGCCCCGACGACCCGCTCCCCTACGACGAGAGCTACGCGCGCAAGCCGGCGTACTACGGCATGTTCGACGCGTTCGTCGGCCTTCCGGCGGACGCCCCGGGCACGGCCCCGAACCTCGTCTACAGCGGCAGCTTCGAGGCCGGCGCGGACGGCTTCAGCGGCTTCGGCATCGCCGGCGTCGAGGTCATCACCGACGTCGCCCACACGGGCCACCGCAGCGGGCGAGCGACCGGACGCACCGACACCTGGCAAGGCCCCGCGTTCGAGCTCGGCGCTCTCGTGCAACCGGGCTGGGAGTACGAGGTCTCGGCCTACGGAAGCATCGCGGGCGCCGCGAGCGACACCCTCGCGATGAGCGCGAAGGTGAGCTGTGCCGGAGAGTCCGATCAGTTCGTGCGCCTCGCGACGACGACGGCGAGCGACGAGGAATGGGTCCCGCTCACGGGAACGTTGCAGGTCCCGATCTGCGACCTCACCGGGCTCACGCTCTATCTCGAAGGCCCGGCGGCAGGCGTCGACATCCTGCTCGACGACGTCGCCGTGCGCGGGATCGGCGAGCCGCTCGGACCGAACATCGTCGCGAACCCCGACTTCGAGACGGGCGTGTCGGGCTGGTTCCCCTGGGGCAGCCCCACCGTCGCCCAGAGCACGGCGCAGGCTCACGGCGGCTCGGCGAGCGCGCTGGTCACGAACCGGAGCGAGAGCTGGCAGGGCATGGCGACGAGCCTGCTCGCCTCGATGACGCCCGGAGCCACGTACCGAGCGAGCGCGTTCGTGCGCTTGGACGGCGCGGCTTCCGACACGGCGATCCTCACGGCCAAGACGACGTGCGACGGCACGGAGGCGTTCCAGCGCATCGGCTCGGCCACGGCCAACGACGCGGGCTGGGTCGAAATCCGCGGTGATCTCGTCGTGCCGCCGTGCGCCCTCTCCGAGCTCTCGTTCTACGTCGAAGGCCCTGCACCCGGTGTCGGCATCTATCTGGATGATGTCTCGGTCCAGCAGCGCCTCTCGGTGCCCGTGCAGGAGCCGCCGCAAACGACGTCATTCAACCTCGTCGGCAATGGCGGCTTCGAGCTCGGCACGAGCGGCTGGGTTCCCTTCGGCGCCTCGCTCACCACCTCCACCACGACCGTGCACAGCGGCGCGACGGCGGGCGTGAGCACCGAACGCACGGGGACGTGGCAAGGGCCGTCGTACTTCTTGCCGACGGGCGCCGGAAACTACGCGGTGTCGCTGTACGCCCTGCAGGACTCGGCGGAGATGATGGACCTTTTGCTCTCGGCCAAGCTCGTCTGCAACGGCGCGGAGAGCTTCACGACGGTGGGCTCGATGAGCGCCGCGCCGAACACCTGGGTCGAGCTCAGCGGTACGCTCGCGGTGCCCGCCGCGTGCACCACCGTGCAGCTCTACGTGCAACAAGGCGGAGGCTCGACCTACCCGAACCTCTTCGTGGACGATCTCGTGGTCAGCGCGGAGAGCCCCTTCAACCTGCTGGGCAACGGCGGCGGCGAGCTCGGGACGGAGGGCTGGTCTCCGTTCGGCGCGGGCCTGGAGGTCACGACGGCGGTCGTCCACAGCGGGTCGCAAGCCATCGTTGCGCCGGGCCGCACGGGGACCTGGCAGGGCCCCTCGCACTTCTTGCCCACGGGTCAGGGTGCGTACGCCGTGTCGATGTTCGCACGGCAGGACTCGGGCTCGAACGTGGACCTGATGCTGTCGGCGAAGCTCGTGTGCAATGGGGCGGAGACGTTCCCCACCATCGCCACGGGAAGCGCGCCCTCCGGCACCTGGGTGCAGCTCTCGGGCACGCTGAACGTGCCGGCGAGCTGCACGACGGTCCAGGTCTACGTGCAGCAGAACGGAGGCGACTCGTACCCCGACCTCTACGTCGACGACCTCGAGGCCCTGCCCCAGAACTGACCCGACACCACGAGCTCTTCCGAGAGCTCGGCCTCCTCGCGGCGCCTTCCACGACGGTGGAGGGCGCCGCGGTTTAGTTGGTCATTGGCCGGTTTGCCCGCGAATGCCGTGACGCGCCGTGAGCGGCGGCGGGCCGTTCGCCCCGCCGTGATCGGTGTAGACCAGCTCCACGGCGTAGAACGTGACGTCCGTGCTCGCGCCGTGCTCGCCGCTGTCGGCCACGAAGCTCGCCGTGCACCCGGACAGGGTCTCGAACGGGTGCGCATGGGCGTTGTGACCGAGGCTCACGTTCCATACGAGCTCCTCGCACGCGGCAACTCCGTCTTCCGGATCGATCGCCTCGCCCTGGAGCACGACGGTCCCTCCCGGTGCGACGCTGCTCCCGCGTCCCGGTGAGAGGATCCGCGCCACGGGAGGCGCGTTCCCGACGACGATGGAGACGGCGACCGGCAGGCTCTTCGCGCCGGAGCTCGAGGTGACGGTGAGCGCGACCGAGTGCTCACCCGCCGACTCGAAGGTGTGCTCGAGCACGGGACCCTGGGCGTCGGCGTGGCCGTCCCCGTCGAGGTCCCACGCGTACTCGACGAGGGTTTGCCCGGGCCCCGCGACGCGAGAGTCGAGCCCCGACAGCTCCACCGTGAGCGGGGGCGCGCCGTGCGTCACCGAAGCGCGGATCGCCGCGATGGGGCTCAAGATCTCGGGCGAGCCGTACTCGATGCGGCTCAACGCCGCGTCCGCGTTGTCCCCCCAAAACTCACTCCCGTACTCCAGCACGTAGATCGCGCCGTCGGGCCCGATCTCGAGGTCGATCGGACGCCGGAAGCTCTCGGCCGCGAGCAGCCGTTCGATGCGCCCGAGCGCCCCGCTCGCGTCCACGGACACCGCGGCGAGCACGTCGCGCGTCCAGTCCGCCATCAAGAGCGCGCCGTCGAAGCGCGCGGGCAGCGCGAAGCGGGCACCCGAGGGCGCGCGGTACACGGCGCCCGCGATCGCCGTGCGCCCGCGAAACACGCCGGTCGCGTCGGTCCCGCTGCCGAGCGCCGGGTGCTCCGAGGCGCCGTAGTCGTACGCGAGCAACGCGGGGACCCGGCCCGTGCAGTCGAACGGATCGCCCACGACGCCCGTCTCGAAGTCCACGGCGCTGTACGGCAGGTTGTGGGCGATGCACTCGGGCCAGCCGTAGTCGCCGGGCGCCTCGAGCAGGTTGATCTCGTCGTACCCCCGCGGCCCGCGCGGCGCGTCCACGGCCGCGTCGGGGCCGACATCGCCGAAGAACACGCGCCCGCTCGCGGGATCCGGCGCGATGCGGAACGGATTGCGCACGCCGAGCGCGTACACCTCGGGGCGGCCGAGCTCGCCGCTCTCGGGAAAGAGATTTCCCGGAGGGATGGTGCCGTCTTTGCGGATGCGGAGGATCTTGCCTCGCAAATCGAAGGGGTTCGCCGAGGTGCGGCGCGCGTCGAACCCCTCGCGCCCAGGCCGCCCATCGACGGGTGCGGCGCCTTGCGACTGGAACGGGTTGGTGTTGTCGCCCGTCGTGATCAGCAGCGTGCCGTCGGTAAGGAACGCGAGCGCTCCGCCCTCATGGCAGCAGCGCCGCTCGCTCGGAACGGCGAGCAGCTCGACGCGCGTGCTCGCATCGAGCGTTCCGTCGGCCCTGGCCGTGAAGCGGGCGAGCACGTTGCGCCCGGGCGGCGCATCGAGCGGCAGCGGCTCCGTGAGCGGCTCGGAGTAGTAGAGGTAGACGAACCGGTTCTCGGCGAACTCGGGATCCAAAGCGATGCCGAGCAGGCCGTTCTCGTGCGCCGTATCGACGGCGAGCACCGCGGCGTCGGTGACACGCCCCGTCCTCGGATCGTAGCGACGGACCTCGCCGGTGCGCTCGATGAAGTACACGTCCCCGTGCGGCGCGACGGCGAGCGCCATCGGGTTCTTCGTCGTGCGGGTGAGCACGGCGCGCGAGAACCCGCCTCCGCGCGCCGCCCAGCGAATGCCCTCGGTGAGGTGCGCTCGGAAGCCGGGGTCCTGGTACGTCTCCGGGCGGTGCCCGAGGTTCGTGTAGAACATCCGCCCGCTGCCGAACTCCTTGTACCAGGCCACCGGGTGGTCGGGACCCATGGAGGGACCAGGAGGCACGTTGGGCACCGTGAACCCGCTCTCGTCGATGGTGAGCAGCACGGTCGCCGTCTCGCGAGGATTGCGATCGAAGTTGTACCACTCGTCGGTGAAGGAAAAGCGGGGCGCGAAATGCGCGGTCGACGGGTGGTCCGCGCGCTCGACGGTCACCTCCACCTCGAGCGGGATCTCGGGATGGCTCACGAAGCGCGCGCCGAGCAGCTCGCCGTAGAAGGCCGATTCGTGCTCCGTGTCGGCCGCGGCGTGCACGCCGACGAAGCCGCCGCCACGACGTACGAAGCGCTCGAGGGCCGCCTCTCCTTCCTCATCGAGCACGTCCCCCGTCGGGTTGGCGGACACCACGCCGGCGACGCGACACACACCCCCCTCGCGGAAGAGA
>CAYYWA010000002.1:0-4704 GCA_964475255.1 uncultured Sorangium sp. | reverse complement strand
CGACGTCGAAGCGCGACAAGCCGTCGTCGCTGAACAGAGCCGGATCCTCGGTGAACGTAGACGCGATCTTCGCGCTCGCCTCGAGCTCGGTGAGGAGCGCGCGCGCATCCTCGATCGAGGCGTGCCGGTAGCCCGCCGTCCGCGTGAACACGAGCGCCCGCACCGCGTCCTCGATGCCGGGCTCCCCGGCGCGAGGCGCTTCGTCCCCGGATCCGGGGCTGCACGCCAGCCCGAGGGACACCGCGGCGAAGAGGCCGATCCGGGGAAGCGACGACGAGCACCGAAGCTGCACGTCTCCGCGTTTCGGGCCGCAGCGCGCCGGCTGCAACCCCTCGGGTGACACCGTCCTGAAACCCGAGCGGATCCCAGTGCCTGGGCGCCCCACGCCGGTCCACGATCGGTGACGCAACTCTGCCTCGCGAGAGGCGACCCTGCTCCGGAACGCGCTGCAGAACACGGCTCGCGCTGCGACCGATCGCGACGAGAAGCGCGGTACGACCTTTGCTCGACCCCTCGGAATGCAATCCCGGTTCGAGCCAGACCTCCGCGGGGACGCCCCGCGCGTCCCCACCGCGTCGCCAGGGCGCCCGGACGAACCCGAGGAGCGCACGCGGGGCTCGGCGCCGGCAACGCCAGAGGGTCCGCTCGCCTGGTTGTCGGTTCCGGATTGGTCGCGCGAGCGCCGCAGACGCTTTTGGGATCCTTCGCGGCAGTTGCTCCAGAGTCTCCGCGACTACCAACGCGCGCGAACCCAGGGAGGGCTGCGCGGCTTTTTCCCCGCCAAGCTCGCGGTTTTGCGCCATCGCTTTTGGTCGATGATCACCGGCGCCGACATCCCCCTGAACACGTGGAGCCTCGGCGGAGGGCTAATGCTGCCGCACCCGAACGGAATCGTGATCCACCCGCAAGCGACGATCGGCCCGAACTGCATGATCTTCCAACAGGTCACGATCGGCACCGGGCCGCGCCCCGGGGTACCGCGCCTCGGGTCCAACGTGAACGTCGGCCCCGGGGCCAAGGTGCTCGGCGGCGTCGTCATTGGCGACCACGCGCGCATCGGCGCGAACGCGGTCGTGATCAACGACGTGCCCGCGGGGACGACGGCGGTGGGGGTGCCCGCGGTCGTCAAGCAGCGCCCGAAGCGCGAAGAGAGCGCGGCCCCGCTGCGCGCGCTGGCCTCGCTGCACTCCCGCCCCGACCGGGCGCGCGGCTCGACGGTCTGATCCGGAGAGCCACCCGCCAAATCGGCGTTTCCTTTGGGCTGCCTGGCCGGGGGGCATCCGAGGGATTAGGCTGAAACGAGCGCGATGGCTGAAGGCCGGTACTACTCCGACGAAGAGGTGCGCGCGATTCTGGACCGCGCTCTCAAGCACGAGCTCGAGCGCGGGACGGCGTATGACGACCTGCTCGCCGCGGCGTCCGAGGTCGGCATCTCGCCCGCCGCTCTCGAGCAAGCCGTTCGAGAGATCGAGGAGAACCGCGACGCGGAGCGCGCGCGAGAGCGGATCCTGGCGCGACGGCGGCGTGCCTTCATGTCCCACCTCTGGACGTTCGTGGGCGTGCAGGTTTTCTTGTTCGCGCTCAACTGGCTCACGACGCCGTGGTACCTGTGGTTCATCTATCCGCTGCTCGCCTGGGGCCTCGGGCTGTTCCTGCACGCGCGGTCCGCCTTCTCGAAGGAGGTGTCCGACCGGGCGCTGAATCGCGAGCTCAAGAAGATGGGCGTGCGCAAACGGTCGGAGCGGTCGAAGGCGTACGCCATCGACAAAGCCGCCGCGGAGCTCGGCGCCGCGCTCGAGGAAGGCGCCGGCATGCTCATCTCGAAGATCGCGACCCAGGTGCGCGGGCGTCAGCCGGAACGCCGCGTGCGGCTGGACGAACGCGGACCCGGCGCGGCGCCTCCCGGACCCGCGCGCGTCGACACCCGCCCGGCCGAGGAGTCCTTGCGCGCCGATGAAGCTCAGAACGGCGAGGCGCGTCGTTCCGAGGCACGCCGCAACTGAGCCGCTCGCTCGCTTCGCGCTCGAGCCACGCGGTGTCCCCCCGGATCGGCACCGGGTCGAAACGCCGTCGCGCGTCCCGCGCTCAACCGGACACGCAGGGCCGGAGCAGCGTGATGGACCAGGGTGCCGGGTTGTTGCACTGGGTGCAAAACAGGGCGACCAGCCAGATCCCCTGATCCGTGATGCCGGGGAACGGCGCGCCGCTCGCGTTGACTAGCTCCCCGAGCTGGATCGAGGTGCCCGCCTTGACCTCGCCGGACCACCAGCCATCCGCGAGCGTCTCGAGGTCCACGAAGCTCGTTTCGAGCTCGGTGAGCGTCCGCGTCGCGTAGTGCGCGACCACCGCCTGGGTGATCTGCGAGTGCACGTACTCGTTGCCGAGCGCGTTCAGCTGCATTTGGCTCCAATCGAGGGTGATGCCCGGCGTGCTCGGCGGCACGAAGACGGGGCGCGCCGCCTCGAGCTCGACAGAGTACTGGAGCGTCGTCGACGTGTCGGTCAGCGTGAGCGTGGTTTCGGTGGCGTTCGGGTCGAGCGTGAAGAACGAGAGCATCCGCACGCCCTTGCCCGTGGCCGTCCCCGTGCTCGCCATCAGCAGGAACGTGTACTGGTCCTGCGGGTACTGAAACTTCGGGTGCTTCGTGTCGAAGTATCCCCAGAGATCCTCTTCTGGGATCGGGTTCCCGAAGAGGTCGAAGCGCGTGAGGTTCTGCGAGGTGAACTGGTCTTGGGGATACGTGGTGATCGCCCCCTTGTTCGCGCTCAGCGGGAGCTCGTCCTTCTCGAGGTTCTCCTCGAGCTCCTCGGGCGTCATGCTCCAGAGCGAGACCAGGATCATGTCGATGTCGAGCAAGGGGTTCAGCGGTTTTCCGTACAGGTCCCGCGTCAGTCCGCTCCAGTCGAACACGAGGTCCGTCGCGTCCCTCACCGTCGAGCGTCCGATCGTGAGCGTGCTCGGCAGCGAGTAGTTCGTGTCGTCGGTGATGACGACGGTGCTCTCCGTGCCGGTGCACGCGACGGGTCCGCTCGTCCCCGCGCTGCCTCCTCCGGGCGGGCTCGGCGCGCCGCTGCTCCCGCCGTTGGTCCCTCCGCTCCCCCCGCCAGCGGAAAGGTTCGCGTCACCGCCGCTCCCGCCGCCCGCCTGGCCCGAGCCGGCTCCGTTCGGGGCGGGAGGATCGTTCGTGCCGGGGCCGCAGCCGAAGAGGGTGAGCGTCAGCGTGGCAAGGCAGAGCGGTCGAGCAATGGCCGTCATGAGTCGGTCGTCGAGCGCGCGGGCTCACTCCCCGTAGGGCGGCGGCGGGCCGTAGAGCATCGCGCGGTGCTCCGAGTAGCCGAGGGACGCCGAGGTCGTCACCTCGCGCAAGAGCGCGCCCTGGGGGCTCACCTCGTGGATGACGCCCGAGGTGGAGTACGTGACGTACAGGTTGCCATTCGGCAACTCTTTCACGTCCCCGAACGCGCCGGAGCTCCTCCCGCTCGAATAGTTCAGGATCGGCGAGGCGGACATGCCCCCGAGCTCGAAGTCGAAGCCGAGGATGTCGGAGCCGCCGTTCGTCCCGTTGTTGTTGAACACCCACAGGCGATCGGCGAGGACGTGGTGCCCGTGTTGCACGTCCCAGCTCATCGCGGGGAACGTCGTCATCGCTCCGCCGAACACCGCGATCAGCTCGCCCTCGGGATAGCTGATGAGCCCGATCGTGCTCGAGTGCCGGAGCGAAAACGAGATCGCCTCGAGCTCGGGGACGTAGTTGGCGTGATTCGTGTGTGCGCCGCCCGCTTCCTCGATCAACGCGGAAAAGTCGGTCATCTCGTGGTAGAGGTCCGTTGCTTCGCCGGTGTTGGGATCGAGCTCGCGGATGATGTCGGGGCCCTCGCTGCCATCCGTGTAGCCGCCCCCGTTCTCCTGCTCCCAGAAGAGCACGTTGCCGTTCGGCAGGATGCCGAAGTCGTGGTGCCGGCCGCCGAACGAGTACGTTTGCTCGGCGCCCATGCCGTCCATCGGGACGCGCATGAGCGCGCCGTTCGGGCTCACGTTGCTGAAGTTGCCGACCCACAAGTGCTTGCCATCGAGCGACATGCGCGCGCGGGAGCATTCGGCGACGGGCGTGTCCGTGAGCTCGTACGCCCAGACCTGATCGCCATCCTTGTCGAAGATGAACGCGAAGCTCCGGCTGCCGCCGCCGCCCGGTCCGCCCCCGGGGAAACCACCCGGGAAGCCGCCGCTCGCCACGCCCGTGCAGTTCACGGTGAAGCCACCCTCGGCGTAGAGCGCGCTCGCGTTTTGGTCCTCCACCTCCATGACGGGCAGGCCGTTCGGCAAAAAGCCGGTCTCCACCGTGTGCACGGCGCTCGAGTGCGTTTGGCCGCCTCCTTCCGCCGTGATGCGGACGAAGTACGAGGTCGACTGCTTCATTCCGAGGAGCAGCGTGCGATGGTCGGGCTCCGCGAGATCCACCGGAGCGCGGTACTCGAAGGCGTTCGGATCGCGACCGAAATCGATGTACGCTTTCTCGATCGGCACGCTGCTCGAGAACGTGACGATGCCCACGGTCGGGATCGCCGTGCTCAGTGTGAGGTTCACCGTGAACACGCCGTCATCGCCGGGCTGTGTGCTCCCGCCCGCGCCGCCCGAGGCGTCGCCGCCCGAGCCGCCTTGCGGTGCGCCGGCGACACCGCCGGACGCGCCCGCCGCGCCCGAGCC
>CAYYWA010000001.1:54449-99354 GCA_964475255.1 uncultured Sorangium sp. | reverse complement strand
CGTGGCCCCCCGCGGCCCCGCCTGACCCCTGGCCTCCCGCGCCATGGACGCCGGCGGCACCGCCCGCGGTCGCGCCGGAGGCGCCCCCGTTGCCCGC
The DNA here is from genome assembly GCA_964475255.1 of uncultured Sorangium sp. Taxonomy (GTDB): domain Bacteria; phylum Myxococcota_A; class Polyangia; order Polyangiales; family Polyangiaceae; genus PMG-095. The sequence continues at coordinate 99,257 of CAYYWA010000001.1, read as the reverse complement.
GCTCATGCCTCCGGAACCCGAGGTTCCCGGGGGCCCCGCCGCGCCCCCGGAGGGTGCGGCGCCGCCTCCGCTCCCTGCCGCGTTCATCCCGCCTCCGCTCGCGGCAGGGCCGCCCGCCGCGCTCCCCGCCGCAGCGCCCCTGCCACCGCTCGGGTTTTCCCCGAAGGCGCCCCCGGCGCCGCTCCCCGCGTTCATTCCAGCATGGCCGCCGACACCGGAGGTTCCGCCCGAGCCGTCGCGAGGGGCGTCCTCGGAGGCGTTCCCGCAGGCCAGCACGAGGACCAAAGCGGAGAGAGTCGGGGCACGGGAGGGAAGTCGCGAGGGACGGGATCGTCGTTTCATTCTGAGCGTGGTTTTCCGGGTGCTTCGCGCTCGACGCGCGGTCGAGCAGAGCTCGAGTGTCGAGGGATCCGTGCACTCTAACCCCGCCTGGCGGGGTAAATTTCCCCTGGGGGTCGGGGCTGCCCTGGCGGACCCCCACACGCCGGGGGGGGGGGGCTAGGTGAGCGCCGCCCGCCCTCCGGAATCGCTCACGCCGCGGGGTGCCGCCAGTTGATGGTCAGGAGCACCGTGCTGTCCTCGCGCGCGACGACGTCGTGCGGCACGCCCGCCTCGAGGAAGAGCAGCTCGAGCGGGGTGAGCGCTACGTTTTGCGCCGGAGTGCCGAGCTCCACCCGACCCTCCAGCGTCAAGATCGTGATGCTGTGGCCGGTCTTGTGCTCCAGCATGCGCGCTCCCTTTCGCAGCGCGATCAGGACGACGCGCGTGTCGTCCGTCCGGAGCAGCGTCTTGGCGCTCTGTCCAAACTCCCTCCACTCCGGCGCGTCCCGGAGCGCGGCCGCCTCCGCCAAGAGCTCGAATCGGCTCCCGAGAGGCGTCTCCGCGGGGGAGGGCGCTGCGACGAACCGGGGGGCGAGCACGTGGTTTTCGAGGTGCACGTGGGTGAACACGTCGGCCTCCAGCGCAAGGAGCTCCGCGAAGAGAGCGCGGTAGCTGTTGCAGGCCCAGTCGGGCAACGTAAAGTCGTCGGTCGCCGCACGGATGCGCTCCAAGAGCGCCGCGACGCCGAGGTGCTCGTCGCGCATGGCCTCCAGCGACGGAGCCAGCGCTGCCGCGTCGTCACCGGTGCTGGCCCGAAGCGCGGGGAAGAGCGATTGCTCTTCCTCGTCGAGGTGCGTGAGGAGCGTCTCCGCGAGCTCGGCCACCGCTTCGTCGAGCAGGCGCAGCTTCGGGTTGTGATCCCCGTGGACGCGAGCGACCTTCGCGGCGAGGGGACGCAGGAAGGGGAGCGCCTTGCGAAGATGCGCGTGGTGCTTGTGGACGATGTGATCGATGAGCGCCGCCGTGGTGAGCTCCTTCGCCCTGGGAGCGGCTTCACCCCTCAGCGTGATCGCTTGCCCGAGCTCCCCCATGAGGCGCGAGAGGTCGACTCCGCGCTGGCTCGCCGCCGTTTCGATGCTGAGGTCCCCCCTGCAGCAGAAATCGATGCGATGGCGCTGAAAGACCTCCGCGCACTCGGAGTGATTCGAGACGACCTGAGCGACAGACTGCGAAGCGCTGAGCATGGCGTGACCTCCGCGCACGCAGAGAGCACGGCGCGTGCCATCCGCTCCCTCGGAACCGAAAGCCTTCAGCACGAGCGTTCGCCGAAGGCCGTTTCATTGCGCGGGCGCGCGGTGTGTTCCAAAATGTAACGCATGGAACATCGGCTTCCGCAGCCCTGCGAAGCGTGCGGCCTGGTCCCCGTGGTCGCGCGTCTGACCGGAGCGACCGAGATCGTCGCCAAGAGCGCCGCCATGAAGGGGGTGCTTCGCCGTGTTGCCCGGTTCGCGGCGAGCGACGCTCCCGTCGCCGTGCTCGGTGAGACGGGCACGGGCAAAGAGGTCGTCGCTCGAGTGCTGCACGCGAACTCACAGCGAGCGGCGGAACCCTTCGTCCCGGTCAACGTCGCTGCGCTGCCCGCGGACCTGCTCGAATCCGAGCTCTTCGGACACGGCAAGGGCGCGTTCACGGGCGCAACGACAGCGCGCCGCGGCCTGTTCGAGGCTGCTGCTCGAGGCACGCTCTTTCTCGACGAGGTCGCCGAGCTGCCGCTGCCGCTGCAAGCGAAGCTCCTTCGCGCGCTGCAGGATGGCGAGATCCGCCGCGTCGGCGAGAACCGGGCCTTCGCCGTCGATGTGCGCATCATTTGCGCCACCCACCGCGATCTTGCTGCGCGCGTTCGCGACGGCTCGTTCCGCGAGGATCTGTACTATCGCCTGAAGGTGCTCTCGGTGCAGGTTCCGCCGTTGCGCGAACGCCGGGACGACATTCTCCCCATCGCGGCGCGGCTGCTCGCCGAAGAGCGGACACGAGCTCGCGGTTTCACCGAGGTCGCCAAAGAGCGGATGCTCGGCTATTCCTGGCCCGGCAACGTCCGCGAGCTGCAAAACGCGGTCAAGCACGGCGCGGCTCTCGCCAGCGGTCCGCTCATCGACGCGGGTGATTTGCCCGAGGAGCTCCTCGCGCCCTCTGCGCCGGCTCGGCAATCCCCGTCCGCGCTGCGCTCTCTCGCGGAAGTGGAGCGGGAACACATCCTCCACGTGCTCGATGCCTGCGGCGGCTCGCAGGCGGAGGCCGCGCGCGTCCTCGGTATCGCCCGCAATACCCTCTGGCGAAAGCTACGCGAGTACGGCAGCGCCTAACGCCCGGCCGCGAACGAAGCGTGTTCGGCGGACCCCAAACCCAGCGGAGGCGAGGGGTGTGGCTCCCGCGGGAAACCTACGTTCGCACCCGCTGATTCGCGCTCGTTGAGACGCGGCCCTCATGGCACGGCTTCTGCTTCTCGGAAGGTGAAAGGAGCAGCGCCGCGATGTTCGCCGTCACCGACCGGATCCAGCTTCGAGTTCCTTGCCCGATTTGCTCTGAGTCGTACACCGTACCGCTCAGCGCGGTCGAGCAGTCTCAGCATCTCCTCGCCGCCATTGGCTCGTGCTCGGGAATGGAGAGCTACGAGTGCCCGCTCCCGTACCTGTCGGCCCTCGTTGCTCCGGAGAGCATCGCCGAGCTCCGGCATGCGACGAGCGCGTTCGAGGACTCGGCGCTCCGGAAGGGCGTCACGCCCGTCCTCGAGGGCACCGAAACTCCGCAGCCGCCGCTCGAAGATGCGGCGGAAGCCGTGATGGAAGCGCGCGAACGCGCACGCGCTCTGGCACGCTGGGAAAACGAGGGCGGCGCTCCGGGGCCCGCCCTCTGAGCTCGAGCGGCCTCGCGCCACGCGCTCGATTCGAGACGGCTCGGACCCGTAGATCCCCATCTTCCGCCGGAGTAGGAGTCGGCCCGTGGAGACTGCCTCCGTCCCGGGCGGCCAGATGGCGTATCGCGATCAGGGCGCCGGCGAACCGGTCGTCCTCGTTCACGGCACCCCGTCCTCGTCGAACGAGTGGCGGTACATCATACCGACGCTCGCCGCGCACTATCGCGTGCTGGCGCCCGATCTCCTGGGCTTCGGAGCGAGCAGCCGCCCGGCGGACCTTCGGATCTACACGCTGCCGTGGCACACGCAGAACCTGCACGCATGGCTCGCGGCGCTCGAGCTCTCGACCTTCCACCTCGTCGTGCACGACTTCGGCGGCCCGGTCGCGCTCCCGCTCGCGCTGGAGCAGCCGGGCCGCATCCTGAGCCTCACGATCATCCAGAGCTGGCTCTGGGACCTCGGGGCGCCGAAGAGCATGGGAGGGCCGCTCATGCGCTGGCTCTACCTCTCGCTCAACTTCTCGCCGCGCGTGATGGTCCCGCTCTCGTGGGGACGGCGCACGCCGCTGACCCGAGAGCTCCGCCGCGAGTTCTTGGCTCAATTTCCGAACCGTGCTGCGCGTGCGGGCGCGTTCGGGTTCGCGCGTTCCGTCGCGTTCGAGGGTCCGTTGCTCGACCAGCTCGGCCAGCGCCTCGATGTGCTCTCCGGGGTTCCCACGCTCGTGGTCTGGGGCATGGCCGACAGGTTGCTCCGCCCCGAGAACCTGGCGCGCTGGCGCGCCGCCTTGCCGTCCGCCGCCGTGCTCGAGCTCCCCGACGTCGGTCACTTTGCTCAGCTGGAAGCCCCTGACGAGCTCGTCGCAACCATCGCGCGCCACCTCGAGAGCGGCCGCCGCACCTGAGACGAGCGTCCTCGCGGCTCCGGTGCTCCACGCGAAACAGCGAGCGGGCTCGTCTCCACCCTCGGCCCCCGCCCAGCGCGGGCCGTTCGAGATCCCGGAACAGTCGCCCGCGAGAGGTTTGATTGCGACTTGGGCGAACTCGCCAGGGCGAGCGGGCGTCGGAAGCGACGCTCCGGCTACTCTTTCTTTCTCGGCGACCCCAGCGGGAATCGAACCCGCGTTACCGGCGTGAGAGGCCGATGTCCTAACCGCTAGACGATGGGGCCTGGATGTGGTGTTCCCGGCGAACCGGGTGGCTGGGGGACTAGGATTCGAACCTAGATAACAAGAGCCAGAATCTTGTGTCCTGCCGTTAGACGATCCCCCAAAGAAGTTAAGGGGTAGTGGTTTGGCTGAGCTCCTGGAGGATTTTCTACTGGACGAGGCTCCGGCCAAGTGGCCGCCGCGGAGGCGTTCGCGGGCGGGCTTAGTATCGCCAATTGCCCGATCGTGCAAGACCTTCTCGCACATCTTGGCGCGCGACGCGCGCCGCCGCGGCTTTGCAGCATGGAACACGATGGAAAGCGATGGCGCGACGCCCCAAGCGCACACGACGCGTCCCGCCAACGAGACGGCCTTCCGGGCGCGAATCGCGCCAAATCGTGCTGGGCAACCCCGACGGCGCGACCGTTCGGGCCCAGGACGCCGCGCCAGCCGCGGATCGCGCCCAGAAATTCGCCGCCGTTCGTGCCGCGCATCGGGCAGCTCGCGACGCTTCCCGACGGCCGAGTGGCGGGAGCGGGGCCGCGCCCTGGCGGACGACGCCATGAAGCCACCACGGCGCTCCGCGCTGGCAAGCTCGAAGCCCGAACCCGCCAGCAGGCGTGACTGCACGTGAGCACGACCACGCGTCGCCACCGACGAAGCGCTCGTCGCATGCGGGTTGTGAGCGGCCGCGATCGGCCAAAGCGCGGGCGAGCGTGGTGGCACCGAAGCGACCGGCGCGGGGCGGGTCCCTTGGACGAGTTTCGCCCCGTTGAGTTGACATAATGTATCTTATGCGAACTCGGAACAGGGCCAGCGCAGGGTGGGTGGCGCCCTTTCGCGCGCAGCCAGGGCGCGGAGCCCGTTCGTGGTTCGCACGCACGAACCTGCGCCCGCGCCCTGGACGCGGTTCCCGGGCCTCCGAGGTTCGCTTCCACCACCGAAGCGCGCCGGTTCCGGAGAGCTGGCGGACGGGTTTTTTGAGGGCGCCGATTTGGCTCCGAGCCTCGAACGCGCCTAGAGCGCGGGGTCGGCTTTCGGCAAAAGCGGACGCGGGCTCGGGATGTGGAGCGCGAGCAAACGACCCGCGTTCGTGACGACGAACGCACGGTTGCCGTAGGCCGCGGGACTCATGGTGACGCCGCCGCCGATGTGAATGCCGTCGATGAGCTCGCCACCGAGCGGCGACACCAGGAAGACCCCGAGCTGCGTGGCGGACACGAGCAGCGCGCCGAGGATCGGAGCGGGCTCGGAGACGCCGCCGTACGGGACCGCGCGGCGCCAGAGCTCACGGCCCGTATCCGGGTCGAGCCCCCAGAGGCCGGTCGTTCCCGAGGACGCGATCAGGATTTTCCGCGGCTCCGGCGCCGGCTGCCCCGGTTCGGCCGGTGCGGCTGGCTCGGACCACAGGTACAGGTCGCTCACGCCGAGGACCCCCGAGTTTTGCCAGACCTGGGTGCCGGTCTCGCTGTCGAGCGCGAAGACGCCGCCCGCGTAGTTGGCGACATACACGACGCTGCCCGCGGCGATTTCGTCCGGCACGGGCGTCGTGTCCACGTCGAGGTACGCCGGCAGCTCGCCGAGGACCTGCTCGGCCTCGGCCGACAAATCCACCGGCTGCCAGCGCTCGGTGCCCGTGCGCGCATCGAACGCGAGCACGGTGCCGTCGCTGAAGCCCGTATAGACCTTGTCTCGGTACACGGTCGGGCCGGCGTAGCCCGCGATCTCCATGCCCATCGCCGGAGTACGGTGCTGCTGCCACACGAGCTTGCCGCTCTCGGGATCGAGCGCGAGCAGCGTGTCGTTGGCGTTCGTGAAGTACAAAAGCCCGTGACTCAGCACGGGTCGCCGCGACACGGCGGCGTTCGTCATGAAGCGCCAGTGCAGCTCGCCGGTGTTCGCGTCCACGCGGTAGAGCGCGCCGTCGTTCGAGCCGAAGTACAACACGTTCTCCGCCGGGTCGTAGAGCGGGCGCGACTGGACGAAGCCGAGCGTCTCGAACCGCCAGAGGTGCGCGCCATCCTGGGCGCGCAGCGCGTACAGCCCTTGATCGCTCGAACCGACGAAGATCCGTCGCCCCCGCACGTCGAGCTCGGGTTGCCCCGGCTGGTACGGCTCCCCCGTGGCGCGCTCCGGGACCAGGATCGAGCGCGAATACACCACGCCGATGGCGTTGTTCGGCCGCGACCGGAACGCCGGCCCATCCGCATTCGCTCGCGAGCCCAGCGCCGCCGTGCACCCAGCGGCCGCTCCGAGGAACGCGAGCAGGCCGCCGAGCGCGGTGGCCTGGCGGCGGCCGATCATGGAGCGCTCCCCGCCGGAGGCGCAGCCGGAGCCGCGGGGCTGCCGTTTGTTTCGTCCGCCCGGGGCGCAGGCGGGGCCTCCGGTGATGGTGATGCAGGCGGGTCCTTTGGAGCGGCGTCCTGGGGCTCGGGTGTCGGCTTCTCGGCCGGGGGCGCGGCGTCAGTCGCCCCGGTGCCCGGCGCGGGTGCCTCGGTCTTTGCCGGAGCCGCGGGTGCCGGAGCCTCCGGTTTTGGCGTGGGCGCCGCCGACTTCTGCTCCGGGGCTGCCGGTGTCGCGGGTGCCTGTGCGGGAGCTTGCGCGGGCGCGGGTGACGGCGGAGCCGCCTCCTGGGGGGCGGTTTCACCTTCCTGCGCCGTCGGCGCGCTCTTGCCTTCGGGCTCGGGCTCGGGCTCGGGCTCGGGGCTCGGGGCCTCGCCGCCGCTCTCGGATTGGGAGCTCAGCGAATTGATGAGCTGTTGGAGCTTTTGGGGATCGAGGCCGTCCTTGCCGCTCGCCTTCAGTTGTTCTTGGAGCGCCTGGATCTGAGCTTCGGAGATGGTGGGCGTCGGCTCGGGCGCGGCGGCGGGATCCAGCGAGCCGAGCAGGTCCCGAACGCGCTGTTCGAGGAAGCTCGGTCCGCCGAACGGGCCGCGCGGCTTGCTCTTGTCCTCGGTCTTCTCGAGCCTTTCGAGCGCCTTCTTGAGCGCTTCAATGGCCGCGTCGCGCTCGCCCTTCGCCAGGCGAATGCGCGCCTGGTGAAACAGGCCGAGTGCTGCGGAGCCACCCCCCTCGGCGTTCTCGAGCTCGCGGTAGGCAGCGAGCGCGGCGTCGAGCTGGTTCTGCGCCTCGAGCGAGAGCCCCACGCCTTCCACGGCCCGCGCCCGGGCGTCGGGATCCACCTTGGCGAGCTGGCTGTCCTTCACCTCGGTGTACGCCGTCTTCGCTTCGGCGTACTTGCCCTGATCGAAGAGGATCCCGGCGAGACCCAGCTTGGCCAGCGTGGCCGAGGCTCCGGAGAGGCTCGAGAGCGCGTCGCGGTACTCGCGCTCGGCCGCCTTCAGCCGTTCGGCGTCGGAGGAAAACTGCGGACCGAGATGGACGATGCCGGTCAACGGATCCGGCCCCGTCGCGGGCGTCTCGGACACGGGGGCGCGCTCGGCGGCGAGCGCCTGGGCGAGCCGATCCGAGCGCTGTCCCATCAAGCGATCTTGGCGATACGAGTAGATCTGCCAACCGATGCCCCCGGCCGCGAGCAGCACGACCGCCCACTGGATGCGGCTCGAGTTGCGCTTGAGCCAGTTGAACGCAACGTGCGTCGTGCGCGCGAGCGCATCGTCCACGAGCTCCGAGGTCGCCAGATTGCGGGCGGGCGCCGCGCGCCGCGCTTCGGCCTGGCGCTTGGCGCGTCGTTTGGCCGCCGCTTCCTCGCGGATGCGCCGGTTGCGATCGCGAATTTCGCCCGGATCGGCCGCGCTCCGCTCCCGCTTCGAGCCGCGCCCTTCCCGCTCCTCCGCGGGACCTTTCTCGCGCTCGGAATCGCTGCGCTGCTCGTCGCCTCTTTCTTCGGGATCCGCCACGGCGCGCGTCATAGCATAAGCCTCCGCAAACGGCGCCCGCCCCTCACTGCGAGGTGGGAGGACGTCGGAGGGGCGCCGGGCGAGCCGCGGAATGCTGCTCGAAGGGCTCGGGTGGCGGCGGCGGGATTTCGTCGGCGAGCGGGACGAGCGCGAGCGCCTCGATGGCGACCGAGCGCTCGACGCGCACGACGAGCTCTGCCGGCGCACCGGCACCGATTCCGAAGCGCTCCGGCACCACGGCGTGGACCTCATGGGCCGCACCGGTACACGGGATTTCGAGACGCAGCGCGTGCTCCGGAGGGTCCAGGGCCTTGCCGCGTTGCGGAACAGGGCGCTTTTCGTTGTCCGCGTTGGGCGCTCGCGTCGCGCTCGCTACGAAGACGCCCCCGTTGCCCGGCGGCGCACACCGAGCGCGCACGAGGGCGCGCAGGCCCGTGCCATTGCCCCCTTTGGGAACGGAGACGCGCAGTCGAGCTTCGGTCGCTTTCTGGGTCGCGAGTTGCGCGAGCGCCCGCTCGGAAGGGCCGCCGACTTGGGCGAGAATCCCGGCACGCACCGCGGCTTCGAGCGCGTGGGGCAACGGATCGGGCACGCCGAGCAAACGAATGAGCGGGGCTTTGAGCTCCGCCCCGGCGCCGAGCGCGAGCAGCGCCTCGAGCAGCGCCGCGCGGGCCTCGTGCGAACGCTCGTTGGCGAGCGCCGTCGTCAGCACGGGGCGCGGGCTCGGATCGCCGATCTGCGCGAGCGTGCGCGCGATGTGCGGTCGCAACCGCACGTCGTCGAGCCGCTCGAGGAGCGCTGGGATCGCGGCGCGCGACCGGAGCGTGGTGAAGGCTCCGAGCAACTCACGGCGTCGCGAGAAATCGGCGTCGTCGGACTGCCACCAGGCGATGAGGGTCCGTTCGCCCCGCGCGTCCCCCGCCTCGGCGAAGGCGAGCGCCGCGAGGCGTCGGAGGAGCGGCTCCGAATGGTCGAGCAGCGCGTCCGCGAGCGGGGGCGCCTCGCCGAGGCGCGTGAGCGCGAGCGCCGCAAAGTGCCGAACGCGAGCATCCTCGTCCCGTGCGAGCGCGAGGCGGAGCGCCGAGGCGGTGTCCGGGTGCCGCAGATCGAAGAGGACCTGCGCCGCCTTGCGCCGAATTTCGAGCTCCGCGTCGTCGAGCCGGGCGGCGCCCGGGGGGGCGCCCGCGCCGGCGCCGGCGCCCGCCCGCCCGCGCGCCCCCGGCCACCCCTCCCCCTCGGCGCGGCGCCCGCGGCTCTCGTAGCGCCCGTGCGAGGCGGCAATCTCCCGCAGCTCCGCCCGGAGCTTCGCGAGCTCCGCGGGACGCTCGTTCGCCGCATCGCGGGTCTGGCCGGGGTCGCCAGCGAGATCGTAGAGGCGACACGCGCCGGCGCGCCGCGCGCAGATCAGGCGGAGCGGGCCGCGCGCGAGCAGGACGTGCTCGTCGGTTTCGGCGTGGGCGAGCCCCGGACCGCTCGGGGCTCGCCCCGTGATCACCGCCGAGAGGTCGCGGCCGCGGACGCGAGGCGGGCGTGGAATCGCCAGCGCGGCCAGCACCGTCGGCAGCACGTCGATGGACTGCACGACCTCGGCGATCCGACGGGGCGGCAAGGCTCCCGGTGCGGAGAGGACCAGGGGAACGCGTACCTGCTCTTCGTACACGGTGGTGCCGTGATACCGGCCTCCGTGCTCGCCGAACTCCTCCCCGTGGTCCGCCGTGACGATCACGACGCCTCGGGGGCGCGCCTTACGGAAGTGCTTCACGATGGCCCCGAGCGTCGCGTCGGTCGCCGCGATCTCGGAGTCGTAGCGATCGATATCGCGTTTCCCGAACGGGTGCTCGGGATGAGCGACATAGGGCTCGTGGGGGCCGAACAAGTGCACCCACAGGAAGAGCGGCAGCGTGTCCGCGCGATCGAGGTACTCGCGGACCTGCGAGAGCCGCTTCTCGCCCTCCGCGAACTCCACTTTCACGTATTCGAAGCCGAGCTGATTGCGCTGCATCGGCGCGAAGCGCTCGGTGTCGATGAAGAACACCGCGGGCGGGAAGAACGCCGCCGTGCGATAGCCGTACGTGCGCAAGAGCGATGCCCAGGTGTCGGAATCGGCGCCGGCTCCCTGCAGCAACAGCGGGCGCATGTACTTGCCCGTGAGCAAGGACGTGATCGCGTACGACGTGTGGGGGGTCGCCGTGTAGGCGTATTCGAACACCACGCCTTCGCGCGCGAGCGCGTCGATGTGCGGCGTGGTGGCGCGGGCATAGCCGTAGGCGCCCACGTGATCGGCCCGGAGCGCGTCGATGCTGACGAGCAAGATGTCCCGATCCCGGAGGTCGAGGACCGGGTGCGCCGGATTGCCGCTCGCCGAGTCGCCGCACGGTTCGAGCGATCCGGCGCACGGTCCGCCCTCGTCGGCGAGCGGTGGCGGGGGCGAAAAGCGAGCGGCCAATTCGACGATGCGTCCGAGGAGCGGCGCCCTCTCCATCAGGAGGAAGCGGTAGTTGTCGAAGCCCGCGAGTCGCTCCGCGGCCCATGGCGCCGCGAGCACGGCGACAGCGAGCACGGCGGGAACGGCGCGGCCGAAAGCCCCCGCGCCGACGCCGCGAAACCAAGTTTCCGCGAGTCCCGGGGCGAGCACGAGGCAAAGCACCGAGAGGCCCCAATGGAACGCCGGATAGAGCCGCGGCAGCACGAACCCGTTCGCGAGCTCGAGCGCGACGACGACGAGCGCGAGCACGCCGCCGAACACGCGGGGATGGTTGCGCACGGCGCGGGCGAGCCGCGGAGCACACCCGGCGACGACGGCGGCGGCGACCAGAGCGAGGCCGAGGGCGAACCCGAGTCGCACCGGCAAGGATGCGAGGTGCCGTCCTCCCCCGACCCCATAGCCCACGAGGCCCGCGAATCCTCCGGCGAGCCCCGAAAGCGCGATCCGCGCCCCCCTCGCCTCCGCGCGCTCGACGAGATGGAACACGCCGGCGCCGACGGCACCCGAGAGGCCCGCGAGACCGAGCGCATTCGGCAACAGCCACAACGTGCCGAACTGAAGCTCCCAAATGCTCGCAAGCTCGCGCCGGGCCGCGATGGCCACGACGACGAGCTCGATGGCGAGGACGCCCAAGGCCGCGAGCACTCCGCGGCTCGCACGCTCCGCGGCCGGGCGGAGCGCATGGCGGATCCGCTGGAGCGTGCGCCCCTCAGCGGAAGTCGATGGCGCCAATTTCGAAGCGGCGGGTCCCACCTGGGAGCTTGATCACGACCTCGTCGCCGATGCTCTTCCCGATGAGCGCCCGAGCGAGCGGCGCCGAAACCGAAATCGAGCCGCTGTCGACGTCGGCTTCGTCGGCTCCGACGATGCGGAAGGTCTGCTCCTCGTCGGTGTCGAGGTTCGTGAGCGTCACCGTGGCGCCGAAGCGCACGCGATCGCCGCTCAGCTTGCTCGGATCGATGATTTCGGCTCGCGCGAGCTTGTCCTCGATGTCCTTGATGCGCGCCTCGACCAGACCCTGCCGCTCCTTCGCGGCATGGTACTCCGCGTTCTCGCTGAGATCGCCGTGCTCGCGGGCAATGCCGATCTCTCGGGAGATCTTGGGTCGCTCTTCCTTGAGCCGCATCAGCTCGTCGCGGAGCTTCTGGGCGCCGGCTGGCGTCATGGGTACCTTTTCGGTCATGGCTGCCTCAGCGGCCATCTTATGTGCCCGCGCGGCTTCGCGCCAATCGGTCCGGGGCACGCTTTTTTCGGCCCGCCGTTGCGACGCGTGCTCTCGCCCGGGGCGAGGCGAGCGGGCACTTGCAACCCGACACTTTCCCCGCTAGCCAAGGCGCGTGCCCTCATTTCGCAGGTCCAGGAACGCTCGCGCCCTTGCCGTCGCCTGGTGTGGTCTGCTCGCGAGCGCGGCGCTCGGTCCGGCCTGCACCACGGCCGAATCCCCTGGGGCACGCTCGCCACGAACCTATGCCGAGAACGCTCAGCGCGACTACGAGCGCGCGGTCAAGGCGCTGACCGACAGAAACTGGGAGCTCGTCGATCCGCTGTTCAGCGAGGTCCGACGCAAGTACCCGTACAGCCGCTATGCACGCCTCGCCGAGCTGCGCATGGCCGACGCGGACTACGAGCAGGAAAATTTTGCCGAAGCGATCGCGGGCTACAAGGCGTTCGTCCGCGAGTATCCGAACGACGCCGAGGTCCCCTACGCCCGCTTCCGTATCGCCAAGTCGCAGTACCAGTCGGTGAGCCAGTCGCTCCTTTTGCCACCGCTCGAAGAGCGCGACCTCGGCAGCGTCAACGACGCGCTCGAGACCATCACCGACTATCTCGAGGATTTTCCGCGTTCGGAGCACGCCGAGGAGCTCCGGTACATGCTCGAGGTCGTCGTCGGGCTGCTCGCCCGCCACGAGCTCTACGTGGCTCGGTACTACCTGCATGAGGATCGCTTCGATGCCGCCGAGGCGCGTGTCCGGCACGCGTTGGAGGTCCTGCCCGTCTCCGGGCTCGAGCCCGAGGCGCTGGTGCTTCTCGGCGAAATCCACCTGCGCCAGAAGAAGCGCGACGAGGCCCGAAAAGCCTTTGCTCGCGTGCTGGCCGAGCACCCGGACAGCCCGTTTACCGTCCCTGCCCGAAACCACCTCGCCCGTCTCGGTGAGGCGGTGGGGACGCTCCGGATCTCGGCGCGCAAGGACGAGCCCAAGGCGGTTCCGCGCTGAACGGACGGGCCGCGCGCTCGACCCGTCGTCTCGCTAGCGTCGGGCGCGAGCGATGACTTGCCTCCCTCGCAGTGTAAGCTCGCCCGACGAGCATGACGCAAGCGCGCGACACCGGTCCGCTCACCCTGGCCGCCCCCACGGTCCTCGTCGTCGATGACGAGCGGAACATTCGCCGTACTCTCGAGATGGTGCTCTCAGGCGAGGGGTATCGCGTGCTCGAAGCCGATCGGGCGGAGCTCGCGCTCGACCTCATCGGCAATCCAGCGCAGCCGGTGGACATCGCGATCTTCGATCTGAAGCTGCCCGGGATGAGCGGGCTCGAAGCGCTCGAGCGCTTGAAGAGCGACGAGGCCACGCGAGACCTGCCGATCATCGTGGTGAGCGGGCACGCGACGGTGCACGACGCGGTGAGCGCCATCAAGCTCGGCGCTTCGGACTTCTTCGAAAAGCCGCTGAACCGCGAGCGCATTCTGGTGAGCGTGCGCAACTGCGTCCGCACGGCGCACCTGAGCCGCACGCTCGAACAGCTGCGGGGGGAGCTCGAAGCGCGCTACGAAATGATCGGAACGAGCGCCCCGATGCAGCGCCTGTTCCAAGACATCGACAAGGTCGCGCCCACCAAGGCGAGCGTGCTCATCACCGGCGAGAGCGGCACGGGCAAGGAGCTCGTGAGCCGCGCGATTCATCGCCTGAGCCCGCGCAAGGACGCGCCGTTCGTGAAGGTGAACTGCGCGGCGATTCCGCGCGAGCTCATCGAGAGCGAGCTCTTCGGGCACGAGCGCGGCTCGTTCACCGGCGCTCAGGGCAGAAAGCGCGGCTTCTTCGAGCAGGCGCACGGCGGCACGCTGTTCCTGGACGAAATCGGCGACATGGACCTCGCGGCACAAGCCAAGGTCCTGCGCGCGCTGCAGAATGGGGAAATCGTGCGCGTCGGTTCGGAGCACGTGATCCACGTCGATGTGCGCGTGCTCGCCGCGACGAACAAGGATCTGGGACGAGCCGTCGCGAACGGCACCTTCCGCGAGGATCTCTTGTTTCGATTGGACGTTTTTCCGCTGCGCGTCCCCACCCTGCGCGAGCGCCCCGAAGACATTCGGCTCCTCGCCGACGCGTTCGTCGCCGCCTTTTGTCGCGAGAACGGCCTTCGGGCCAAGCGGATCGATCCCGCGGTGTACGAGGCCCTCACGCGCCGCCCGTGGCCGGGCAACGTGCGCGAGCTCAAGAACGTCGTCGAACGGGCGGCGATCCTGTCGGAAGACGCGATCACGATCGCGGACCTGCCTGAGGATCCTCACACGAGCCCGTTCGAGGACGACCCGGAACCCGCCGCCGGTCCCCCTCCCCAAGCCCGGCCGAGAACGGGTAGGCTCACGCTTCGAGAGCATCGCGAAGCGGCCGAGCGAAGCTACATCGTGGACACGCTGAAAGAGCTCGACTGGAACATCTCGAAGGCCGCGGTAGTCCTCGGTGTCGAGCGCACGAACCTGCACAAGAAGATACGAGCGTATGGCATCAAGCGGGGAGAAGGTTGATTTCGAGGGCGCTCGCGCGCCGATCGGGGCACGCCGCGGAGCGCTGACAGGAACGCGCCCTCCCGTCGAGCTCACGGCACGCGGTGGGACACCGCACGTGCTCGCGCTGCACGGTTTCGGAGGAACGCCGTACGACGTCGAGTGCGTGGTGCGCGCCGCGGAGGAAGCGGGCCTCGAGGCGCTGGCCCCCGTGCTCCCCGGACACGGCACGCACGCGCGGGAGCTTTCGCCGCTTCGGTTCGTGGACTTCGCACGCGGCGTGGACGAGGCCATCGAGCGCCTGGATGGCCCCGTGATCGCCGTCGGTCTCTCGCTCGGCAGCCTGCTCGTGCTGGATCTGGCGCTGCGCCGGCCGCAGCACGTGCGCGCCCTGGCCTTGCTCGGCAACGCGGTCTGGCTCACGGCGCCCTATCCGCGCTGGGCGCTCATGCTCGCCGAGCGGCTGCGGTTCCCCGACTTCATGGCTCCCCGCCGCGGCGCCGATATCGTGGACGTGGTGACCCGCGCACGGCACGTGGGCTACGACGCCCATCCCGTGCACGCGGCCATCGACGTGCGTCGCGCCGGGGAGCGCTTGCGCGGCGAGCTCGGCGCGATCCGCGCGCCGACCTTGGTGCTCCACGGCGCGAAGGATCGCGTTTGCCCGGTGGAGAACGCGTGGAAGGTGGCCGCCGCGCTCGGCTCGGACGATCTGCGAGTCATCGTGTTTCCGCGATCCGCGCACATCCTCACGTGCGACGTGGAGTCCAACGCGGTCCGCGCGGAGCTCGTCGCCTATTTCCGTCGCTTCGCCGAGCCGCGGGTCGCGGCTCAGCTGCCGGTAGAGCCGTAGCCGCCGTCGCCGCGTTCCGTCGCGCCGAGCTCGCTCGCTTCGACGAGCCGCGCACGGGCGACGGGCGCGATGACGAGCTGCGCGATGCGGGCTCGCGGCTCGATCCGGAACGGCTCCTGCCCGAGGTTCACCAGCAAGACGCCGACCTCGCCACGATAATCGGCGTCGATCGTCCCGGGAGCGTTGACCATCGAAATGCCGTGCCGCAGCGCGAGGCCCGAGCGCGGCCGGACCTGCCCCTCGTAGCCTTCCGGAATTTCGAGCACGAGCCCCGTCGGAACGAGCCGGCGCTCGCCCGGCGCGAGCATCATGGGCTCTTCCAGTGCGGCCTCGAGATCGAGTCCCGCGGCTCCCGCCGTTCGGTACTCCGGAAGCCCGACTCGGACCGGCCCGGTTCGGCGCACGCGCACCGTCACCTCGTGCTTCATGGCGCCTGACTACCTCGGCCGGCTCGTGGTTTCGAGCCGATGCCGCTGGAAAATCTCGTCGGCCATCGCCGCGAGCTTCTGGGCCTCGCGCAGAATATCGGTGTTGCTCCGGTAGTGCGGCGAGCGCTCCACGAAGCCCGAGAACGCGCGGTAGCTCTTGGCCACCTCGATCTCGTTGCCAATCTCTTTGCAGATGGCGATCGAGCGCATGAAATAGTCGACGGCTCGGAGCTCGTGCCCGTCGCCCCAGGCGCCCGCGCCCGTGACCTCGCCGAGGGTCCGGAGGGCGACCGCCAGGTGCGGCTTGCTCCGGACTTGCCCGAACAGATCGACGCTGCGCTTGATCGCTTCCCGGGCCTTCTTGAGCTCGCCTTTGGCGAGATGGGCCTTGGCGAGGCCTCGTTTGGCTTCGCCGAGGTGCAGCTTGTCGCCGACCTCCTCGCAGAGCTCTTCGGCGCGCGAGAACACCTCGAGCGAGCGCTCGACGCGCCCGAGACGAAGGTAGGCGTCGCCCATGTTGATGAGCACGACCGCGATGCGGTTGTGCTCTCCGATCTCCGAGGCCGTCGAGTAGGCCTCCTCGAGCAGCTCGAGCGCGCCGCGCGGATCGCCTTGATCGAGCGCGAGCTCGGCGAGCTCGTTCAGGCTCTCCACGATCCCGAGCGGATCGCCGATCTCGCGGCGGATCGTCAGCGCCGCTTCGAGCGCCTCGCGCGCCTTGCCGACGCGCCCGTGGTCGCGCCAAACCAAGCCGATGTTGTTCAGGCTGAGCGCGATCGAGCGACCGTCGCCGAGCTGCTTGCGCATCTCGAGCGCTTTGCGCATCTCGTCGAGCGCCGCTCGGTACTCGCCGCGCATCCAGAGCAGCTTGCCGATGTCGTCGCGACAGCTCGCGACGCCGCGCACGTCGTTCACGCTCTCGAACAGATAGAGCGCCGTCGTGAAGTGCTTTTCGGCGAGCGAAAAGGAGCCCGTGTCGCGGTGGAGGCGCCCGATCCGGTTGTGGGCGGCGCCGCCCTTCGACGGCAAGCCGAGACGGTAGGCGATCGCGAGCATCTCGCGGAAGGCCGCGAGCGCCTCGTCCGTGCGTCCGAGGAGGACGAGCAGTCCGCCGTGCTCGTGCAGCGCCTCGAGACGGCGCCGTGCGTCCGCGCCGGCGAGCAGCTCGAGCCCTCGCTTGTAGTACTCGTCCGCGCGGTTCGCCGCGAAATGATCGCGCGCGATCCGCCCCGCATCGAGGTACGTGAACGCCGCGTTCACCGGGGAGCCCGTGCGCTCGAGATGGCGCGCGAGCATCGCGGTGTATTCTTCCTGGTTTCGGACGCCGTCCTTCTGCGCGAGCCAATCGGCGATGGTCTGATGGTAACGCCGGGCTGCCGCGATCGGCGTGAGCCGCGCGATCGTCTCGCGCTCGAGGTTGTGCTTGAAGACGTACTCGACCTCGTCCGAAAAGCTGCTGTCCGGAAGCCGGAGCACGTAGTCCCGCGCGACCAGACCATCGAGCACTCGTTGAGTGGTTTCGATGTCGGCGCCCGCTTCTTCGTTCCAGAACTCCGGCGGCTCACGATCGATGCGCAAGAGCGCGACGAGCCCGCCGAGCCAGAACACGCTCCCCATCGCGGCCGCGTGCTCGAGCAGACGCCGCTCACCGGGCGAGAGCGCGGCGATGCGCACCGAGACGGCGTCCTCCACCGTCAGCGGCAGGCGGGCGCCGCCCAGGCGCTCGAGGTCGACGCGCCATTGCCCGGGCGCCTCGGGATCGTCGCGGAGGACGCCCGCGTCGAGGAACACGCGCACGATGTGCTCCAGCAACCCAGGCGCGCCGCCGGCCATGTTCACGCCGGCTTCGATGAGCCGTGCGGGGGGCCCGCCGCGACAGGGAGCGAGCAGCCCCCGCAGCACCGTGATCGAGTCCTCCTCGGTGAGGGGCCCCACTTCGAGCACCCGATGCCGGCTCCCCCCGCGCTCTCCCCACTCGGGGTGTCGACTCAGAAAATCGGGGCGCGCTGCGGCGAGCACGAGGATGCGTCCCCGGAGCCCGTCGAGCAGGTGCTCGAGCAGCTCCACGGAGTCCTCGTCCATGGCATGCAGGCTGTCGAAGATCAGGCAAATCGAGCGATGCGTCGCGTCGGCTTCGATGAAGCTCCTGAGCACGGTGCGGCGCAGGTCCCGCGCCTGCGCCGGATCGTCGAGCACCGCGCGGGTGAGCGGAGTTCCCGGGAACTCGACCCCAATCAGCTCGCCGAGGAAATAGCAGACGTCGCCGACGCGCCGATCCCCGAGCACGGCGCTCACCTGCTTGCGGATTTCCGAGCGCGCCGCCTCGGGGATTCGGAGGTCCGGGAGGGAGAAGCGCGACCGCAGGAGGCGTGCGAAAGCGCCGTATGCGGATCCTTCCCGACCGGGCTCTCCCCGGTAGACGCAGGCGCCGTAGCGGGGGGCCCGCACCTCCGAGGCCAGGGCGTCGATGAGCGCACGCTTGCCGATGCCCGCGGGCCCCACCAGCGTCACGATGCGCGTCTCGTTGGCCTCGAGCGTCTCGCCGTACGTGCGCCGCAGCAACGCGAGCTCGTCGTCACGGCCGACCAGCAGGCGGGGGGCCGGAACGGGCGCGTGCAGGGCGTTCATGCCGCGCATCCTGCCCGGCCTCGGAGGCCGTCTCAAGCATTGCAGCGATCCCGAATGGAGGGCCTCGGCCGGCGGGCACACCCAAATTGCCGCGCTGCGGCGCGTTCGCGCCGAGTATACCTTTTGGGAGGTGACGCCCCGGTCAGCAATGGATTAGAGGCTTTTCCGGCGTTTTGCTACCCTCGTCTTTCCCCGTGTCTCTCCCCGAGCGGACCCCAGCACAATCCACCAGCGCCGAGAAGCGCTCCGTCGGCAAGGGTCTCTTTCGAAAGTGCTCCGGTTGCGGCGCACTCTCCACTGCCGAAGAGCTCAAGGCGCGCTGGCACGTATGCCCCGCGTGCGGCCATCACCACCAGATGTCGCCTCGCGAGTGGCGGGCGCTCTTGCTCGACGAAGCCAAGCTCGAGCTCTGGGACGAGCACATCCAACCGGCGGATCCGCTCAAGTTCGAGGACGGAAAGCCCTACGAGGAGCGCATCCAACGCGCGCGGAGCGCCACACAGGCGAGCGAGGGCATCGAGATAGGCTCTGCCCGAATCGAGGGCTGCCGTGTCGCCTACGGCTGTTTCATCTTCGGCTTCATGGGGGGCAGCATGGGTTCCGTCGTGGGGGAGCGGCTCACTCGGCTCTTCGAGCGCGCCACCTCGGAACGGCTCCCAGTCGTGCTGCTGCATGCGTCGGGGGGTGCCCGCATGCAGGAAGGAATCTTGAGCCTCATGCAGATGGCGAAATCCGTGTCCGCGCTGCGGCGCTACCGAGAAGTACGAAAGCCGTTCGTCAGCGTGCTGTTGCATCCGACGACCGGCGGTGTCGCGGCGAGCACGGCGTTTCTCGGGGACGTGAACCTCGTCGAGCCCCGAGCGCTCGTCGGCTTCGCCGGGCCGCGCGTGATCGAGAGCACGCTTCGGACGACGCTCCCCGAAGGGTTCCAGCGCGCCGAGTTCTTGCTCGCACACGGCATGGTGGACCGGATCGTCCCGCGGCTCGAGCTCCGACCGACGCTCCGCACCCTCCTTACGCATCTCGGGGGCGCGAGCGCGTGACCGATCTCAAGGCCACTCTCGAGCGGCTCTACTCCCTGGTTCCTCGCGGTCGGAAGCTCGGTCTCGATCGCGTGCAGGCGGCGTGTCAGCTCTTCGGGAATCCGGAGCGCGCATTCACGGCGGTGCACGTCACCGGTACGAACGGCAAGGGCACGGTCGCGGCGTTCGTCGCGTCGATGGGGCGCGCTGCCGGGCTGCGCGTCGGGCTCTACACGTCACCGCACCTGCATCGGTTCGTCGAGCGCATCAACATCGACGGGGCGCCCATCGACGAGCGCATCCTGATCCCGCTCTTGAATCGGGTGATGGATGTCGCGCCGGAGCTCACCTTCTTCGAGGTCGCGACGGTCGCGGCGTTCGTCGCGTTCCGTGACGCCGGCGTGCAGCTCGCGGTGCTCGAGGTCGGCCTCGGCGGGCGGCTGGACGCGACGAACGTCATTCCCCCGCCCCGGGTCGCGGCCATCACGCGCGTCTCGTTCGATCACATGACCGAGCTCGGGGACACGCTCGGAAAGATCGCGGCGGAGAAGGCCGGAATCATCAAGCCCGGGTCGGCGGTGGTCATCGGCAAGCTCCACCCCGAGGCCCGCGCCGTCATCGAGCAACGGGTGCAGGAGGTGGGCGCACGCATGGTCCCGCTCGGGTCGCCCGAGCCGATCCCGGGTACGCCCCTCGCCTACCCGCGCGTGGCGCTCGTCGGCACCAACCTCGCGGTGGCCGTGACGATCGGGCGCGAGCTCGGTTGGTCCCCCGAGGTGTTGGCTCGCGGCGTCGAGAACACGAGCTGGCCTGGGCGCAACGAGCTCTTGCATCGCAACGGGCAGGAGCTCACGCTGCTCGACTGCGCGCACAACCCCGACGGCACGGTCGCGCTCTCGCACTCGCTCGACCCGACCGTGCTCGCCGACATCGAATCCCGACGGGAGATCGCGCTCGTCTTCGGCGCCCTCAACACGAAGAACTGGCGCTCCATGCTCAAGCGGCTCGAGCACGTCGCGGGCCACCGCGTCTTCGTCGCTCCGCCGATGAACAACGCCGCCGATCCGGCGGAAATGCGCGCGTTCGCGGGCGGTGAGGTCGCGCCGAACATCGAGGCGGCCCTCGAGCGGGCCCGCGCTTTGGTCGGACAGCGAGGGCTCGTCGTGGTGACGGGCTCCACGTTCTTGGTGGGCGCAGCCCGCGCGCTGCTACTCAACTTGCCGACCGATCCCCCCGTGGATCTCTGAGTCCGAGGCTCGGGCGAACGCCGGAGGGTCGAGGCGGCGCGGGCTCGCGAGGCGCGCCCCTCCTCCGGGAACGGAGGCGTCGCGTTCTCGTCGCGGGGAACGCTTCAGCGCGACTTGTGGCGCTCGAGCATGTGCGTCAGCTGTCGCCGATGCTCGGGATTGGCGGAGGACGCCGCCCTCGCCATCGCACGGTGAACGGCTTCTTGACTCTTCGCCGTCTCCGCGCGCAGGCGCGTGAGCGCCCGTTCGAACGCCGCGGGGTCGTACGGCTCGCGCTCGAGCGCCGCCCGCGCTTCGGCGCGGGCCGCCGCGACGTTCTTCCGGAGCTCTCGGAACTCCTCGCGGTCTGCCCCGAGCACCTCGCTCACGATGCGCCGCGCGCCGGGTCCATGGCGCGGGCTGCCATCGATCTTCCAGAGCACCTTCTCTCGATGAGGGCCCGCGAGCAGGCTGCCCACGAGCACGCCCCCGAGCAAGAGGTTCAGGCCGACGGACAGCGCGAGCCAGAGCAGCGGCCGACGGATCTGCATCATGGAGCCTCCTCGAGCACGGCGAGATCGCCCGCGGCGAGCTCGACCCATGCTTCGGAATCGTCGACCCCGTTGCAGGTCGACAGCGTGGAGCCATCCAGCTGCCCGCCAATCCAGAGCCCCACCGCGGCGGCAGCGGCCCAGCCCACCGCCGGAAAGAACCACGCCCACGCTCGCTCGCGGCGTGGCCGCACCACGCGCTTCGGGATGTCGAGCAGCCGGCGCTCGAGCGACGACGGCACCTCGGGCGCCCCGAGCTCCTCGAACACCGCGTCGAGCTCGGCCTCGGAAGCGAGCACCCGCTCGAGCTCGGGTCGGTCCGCGAGCAGCGCGCGGGCAGCGGTGCGCTCGGCCTCGGGCCAGCGCTCGATGTGGCTGCCGTACGCCTCGGCCAGATAACGAAATCGAGATTCGGTCATCGATCGGCTCATGGTCACTCCGCCTTCTCGCCGAATGCGGCGAGCCGCGCTCTGAGGGCACGCCGCCCGCGCGCGAGCAGCGATTCGAGCGCTTCGGGGCTCACGCCCAACACCTCCGAAGCTTCGGCGCCGGACAGGCCCTGCAGGTGCACGAGCGTGAGCGCTGCGCTCTGACGCTCGGGAAGCCCCGCGAGCGCGGCCTCGAGCGCCTCGGCGCGTTGCTTGCGATGCACGAGCACCGTCTGCGAAACCGAGGCCGGAGCAGGCTCGGCGTCCGCGTCCGGGAGCGCCTCGACTCGACCGCGCGCGCGGAGGCGGTCGATGGCGAGATTGTGGGCGATGCGAAACAGCCAGGTCGTGACGCGCGCCGTCGGCTGGTACTCGGCCGCGCGGAGCCAGAGGCGGAGGAACGTCTCTTGGGTGACGTCCTCCGCGTCGGCGGGGTCGCGCACGATCTTTCGAACGAAGTGATGAATTCTCGGGGCATGACGTCGCACGAGCTCCTGGTAGGCGCCCTGGTCGCCCCCGGCGACGGCGAGCACGAGCTGCGTATCGCCCGCCGAGGGCTCCGAGCGTTCCCAATCCATGGGCTTTATGCGCGAGCGGCGCGGTCAGCTCTTCTTTCGGTGTTTGCCGTGGCCCCGGTGCGGGCGGAACTCCTCCTTCGTGAGCACGCCATCGGAGTTCTTGTCCGCCTCCTTGAACCAGGCGCGGGCCTTGGTTTCCATCTCGGAGAGCGTGATCTTGCCGTCGCCGTTTGCATCCTTCTTCTGGAGAAACCGGGCGAATCGCCCCGGAGCTTCGTCCTTGTCGATCACACCATCCCGGTTCGCGTCGAGCCGCTCGAACCGCTGCTTCACCCCGGCGAGGTGCTCTTCGAGCGACACCTTGCCGTCCTGATTGGCATCGATTTTGCCAGCTTTGCCGCCGCAAGCCAGGGCCGCCGCGGTAACCGTCGAAGCAAGGGTCAATCCGAGCACGATGGGCAACTTCTTCATCGATTCACTCCTCTGAGGCGCCGGAATCGTCCGGCTCATTCTCGTCAACGGGGGAGCGGGCGCGATCCGTCGCGGAATTTTCGTGCCTCGCGCGGCCGGCGGGCCGCTCCACCGCGGGGCCGTTTCGAGCCCTGTACCCGGCAAGAGCGCCGCGTGGACTACACTCGACGGCACCATGCCGTCGTTCGATGTGGTCTCCAAGGTGGATTGGTCCGAGGTCCAGAACGCGCTCGGTCAGGCCGAGCGTGAGATTGGGCAGCGTTTCGACTTCAAGGGCACGGACACGACCATCGAGCGCAACCAGAACACGGTCGTGATCCTCTCGAGCACCGAGGAACGCGCCCGCGCCGCGCTCGGCGTCTTCGAGGAGAAGCTCGTTCGTCGCAAGGTGAGCTTGAAGCACCTCGAGCGCAAGGATCCCGAGCCCGGTCCGCGCGGCTCGACCCGCCTCACGGTGACCATCAAGGAAGGGATCGAGCCGGAGAAGGCGCGGCAGATGGTGAAGATCATCAAGGACTCGAAGCTCAAGGTGCAGCCCGCGATCCAGGAAGACACGCTGCGCGTGAGCGGGAAGAAGCGGGATGACCTTCAGGCTGCGATTCAGGTCTTGCGCTCGGCAGAGGGCCTCGATATCGAGCTCCAGTTCATCAACTTCCGAGACTGAGCGGGCCTCGACCCGCTCCCGCCATGTCGCAAGAACGTAAGTATTTCGGGACGGACGGCATCCGCGGCCGCGCGAACGTCGCTCCGATGACGCCCGAGCTCGCCGTACGCCTCGGTCGTGCGCTCGCCCACGTCGCGGGGCGGCACCGCAACCGCGCCCCACGGATCGTGATCGGCAAGGACACGCGCCTCTCCGGGTACATGCTGGAGACAGCGCTCTCCGCTGGCATCTGCGCGATGGGCGGCCGCGTGATGTTGACCGGGCCGATTCCGACGCCCGCCGTCGCGAACCTCACGCAGAGCATGCGCGCGGACGCCGGGGTCGTGATCAGCGCGAGCCACAACCCCTACGACGACAACGGCATCAAGATCTTCGGCCCGGACGGCTACAAGCTTCCGGACAAGGAAGAGCTCGCGATCGAGCGCCTGCTCGATGGCGACGAGCTCGACGGGCTCGGGCGCACGGGCGCGGCCGTGGGGCGCGCCGAGCGGCTCGACGACGCTGCCGGGCGCTACGTCGTGTACGCCAAGAGCACGTTCCCGCGCGAGCTCACGCTCGACGGGGTGCGCGTCGTCGTAGACGGCGCCCACGGTGCGGCCTACCGCGTTGCGCCGGAGGTGTTCGCCGAGCTCGGCGCCCGCGTGTACGCGGTCAATTGTCGCCCGAGCGGCACGAACATCAACAAGGCCTGCGGCGCCCTCCACCCCTCCCACGTGGTCGCCGAGGTCCAGCGTCGCGGCGCCGACGTCGGTATCGCGCTCGACGGCGACGCCGATCGCGTGATCTTCGTGGACGAAAAGGGCCAGATCGTGGATGGCGATGCGATCCTCGCCCTGTGCGGCATCCGGTTGCTCCGCGAGCGCCGGCTGAAGAAGCGCACCCTCGTGACCACGGTGATGAGCAACATGGGGCTCGAGCGCGCCCTCTCTCGAGAGGGCGGCAAGCTCGTGCGCACGGCGGTCGGCGATCGCTACGTGGTCGAGTCGATGCGCCGTCACGGCTACACGTTCGGCGGCGAGCAATCGGGCCACCTCGTCTTCGCCGAGCACGCGACGACCGGCGACGGCATCGTCGCCGCGCTCCAGGTGCTCGCGATCATGCAACGCGAGGCCAAGCCGTTGAGCGAGCTCACCCGCGTGCTCGAGCGCGTCCCGCAGATCCTCGAGAACGTCTCCCTGCCCCGAAGGCGACCGCTCTCGGAGATGCGGGAGCTCAGCCAGCGCATTCAGGCCGTCGAGAAGAAGCTCGGGAAGCGGGGTCGCGTGCTCGTGCGCTGGAGCGGCACGGAACCCAAGCTCCGCGTCATGCTCGAGGGGCCGGAGCCGAAGCTCTTGCGCACCCTCGTCGAGGATCTGGCCCAGGCGGCTCGCCGCGACATTGCGGCGAGCGCCTGAGCTCTGGCTCCCCGAGGCCTCGGCCTCGATCAGCCGGCCGTGGCCGAAGCGCTGGCGGAAGCGCTGGCCTTGATCGACACGTCGATCGAGACCGCGGCCTTCGCCTGTGCGTCGAGCGACGCGGCGAAGCAGCCCGCGACCTGCGCCGCGGCCGTCCCACCGCTCTGGAGCGACGCGCGCACGCCCTCGAGCGCCGTCTTCACGTTGCCCGACACGCCCTCGAGGCTGCTCTGCATGCCCATGCTGACCTTGAGCAGCGCCGGGAGGTTCTTCTCGAGCGCTGCCTTGAGGGTCTGCCCGGCCTGCACGTCGGCAGCGCCCTGAGCCTGCACGAAGACCTGAGCAGGACGACACTCGAGGTTCGCGCTGACCTCGGCGTCGCAGTGCGCCTTGCACTCGGCGCTCATCTCCGGAGGCTTCACGGTCCCGGTGCAACGCGGCTCCTGGAACTCGACGCTGCACTCACCCGTGCAGGTCCCGGAGCATTCGCCCTTCGCCTGCATCGTGCAGCTCGCGCTGCAATCGCCCTTGCACTCCCCGTTGCAGGTCGCGTTCACCTTCCCGGTGCAGGTGCCTTCGCACACCCCGGCGCACTTGCCCTTCGAGTCCTTGCCGTCGCACTTGCCGTTGCAGGTGCCCTCGCAGGTGCCCGAGATTTCGCCCTTGCACTGGCCGCTACAGCTCGCGGAGCAAGTGCCCTCACACTTGGCGCCTCCCTCCACGGTGCACTCGCCTTCGCACTTGCCGGAGCACTGACCGCTCAGCTTCCCGCCCTCGCACTCGACCTTGGCTTCACCGGGCTTCACGGTGGCGTCGCACTTGGCGGCGCAATCGGCCATGGCGTTCATCGACGCCGAACACTCCGGGGGGCGCGTCTCGATTTGAACCTTGCCCCCGGCCTTGGCGCGGAGCTCCCCGATCGCCTTGTTCGCGGCGCCGCACGCGGCTTCCGCCTTCTTCCCGGGACCCTCTTCGGCGGGCGCGAGCTGATCTTCCGGCACGCCCAGATCCTTCGCGAGGTTGGTGCACGCCGTGGCGACCTCCATCTCGAGACCGGCCGCGATCTTCTGCAGGTTGGCGCCCGCCGCGAGCGCGGCTTTCACCTTGCCCTCGAGCTCGCCTTCGAGCCCGAAGCTCGCGTTCATGATGGCAGACGCGTCGGCCACGTCTGCCGGACACGCAGCACCCACGGGCACGCCGGGCATGTTCTTGGCGCCCGGCACCTTGCCGCAGTTCAAAAGCAGCACGGGGGTCGAAAGCAGAACGAGCGAGGCCATAATGTGCCTCGTTCTCGTGCGACCTCGTGTAACGATCATGGAATCATCCTCCTCGCGGCCGTGAGCCGCAGTGCACCACACGCTACACCCGACCTGCCCCGTCGATAAAGCCCGCGGCGTCGAAAGCTGCCTGCGCGACCGCGCACGGACACCTCGCCCAATCTGCCGGACGCACACACACGGCCTCCGCGCAGAGAGCGCCCTGAGCCGGCACGCAAACTCGGGTCTCAGGGCCGACCCCGGAAACGGCAAACTGCGTGTCCGGTCCTGCGCCCGGCGAAAGAGCCCCGCGTTGGATGGCGGCTATTCGCCGGCCGGTCCGCGCCGCCGCTCGGTCTGCGGCGCCTCTCCGCTCGGTGGAGCTGCGAACGGCAACTCCATTTGGGTCGCCTTTCCCACCTTTTCGGCCGGCCGCTGTCCGTGACGCTTGAGGATCTCGTTCTCGCGCTCGATGTCCGCCTGGATGACCTCGGGGTTGTCGAGCGCGAAGGCGAGAGCGTCGAATACCTTCGCGGCACCGAGCTGCGGATACCGCCGAAGGATCCGTTCGACGCTCGTCCCGTTGCTGTAGAAAGCCCAGAGCCGGCGAACCGGCACGCGCGAGCCGATCACGTAGGGGCTACCGCCGAGGACGTTCTCGTCCACACGAACGTGCGGGTGCGGAATGAGGACGATCGGCAGCTTCATGAACGGCTCGAAACTCGGAGCGCCCGAGGCGCTTCTGGGTGGGAGCCCGAACCGAGGGAACGGGCTCCCGACGAATCAAAGCGCGGACAGGATCCGCTCGGCAACTTTCGCGGCGGTGAGGCCGAGCTCGTCGGCGATCCGCTCGGCGGGAGCGGACGCGCCGAAGCGGTCGATGCCGATCTGGATTCCACCGCTGCCCGTGATCGCTCCCCAGGGGAGGGTCCGGCCGGCTTCGAGGGTCACGAGCCGCGTGTTCTCGCCCAAGACGGCGCGCTGACGGTCGGCGGGAAGCCGCTGGAACGCCTCCCAACAGGGCGCGGAGACCACGCGTGCGCGCCGCCCGCGCGCCTCGAGCACCTTGCGCGCCTCGAGGGCGACGTGCACTTCGCTCCCCGTCGCGATCAGCGTCAGCTCGGGCGACGGCGTATCGGCGAGCACGTAGGCGCCCTCGAGCATCACCTTGGGGTCGAAATCAGCCGGGCGCTCGAGCGC
This sequence comes from uncultured Sorangium sp., assembly GCA_964475255.1. Taxonomy (GTDB): domain Bacteria; phylum Myxococcota_A; class Polyangia; order Polyangiales; family Polyangiaceae; genus PMG-095. Next base: position 72,167 of record CAYYWA010000001.1, on the reverse strand, counting down.
GGGCACCTTCTGACGGCTCAGCGCGAGGACCGTGGGACCGTCGTGCCGCGCGATCGCGTACGCCCAGGCCGCGGCGCACTCGAGCCCGTCCGCAGGTCGCACCACATCCACGTTCGGAATCAGACGAAGCGCCCAGAGATGCTCGATGGGCTGATGCGTCGGCCCGTCTTCCCCGAGAAACACGGAGTCGTGCGTGAAGACGTAGACGACCTGCTGCTGCATCAAGGCAGACAGGCGGATCGACGGACGGCAGTAGTCGCTGAAAATGAGGAATGTCGACCCGAACGGGATGAAGAAGCCGGACAAGGCGAGCCCATTGAGAATTGCAGCCATCCCGTGCTCGCGAATCCCGAAGTGGAGATTGCGACCGGCGTATTCGCCGCGCTTGACGTCCAGGGCTCCGACAATCGTCGTCTTGGTGGACTCCGCGAGATCGGCGGCGCCGCCCACGAGCGCCGGAACTAGCGCGGCGACCTTCTGCTCGATCTTCGCGGCGAGGCTGCGTGTCGCATCGGCCTTGCCGTCTACCGCGGCGAGCAACGTCTGGTAGAGGTCCGAGGGCGCTCGCCGTTCGAGCAGTGCCTCCAGCGCGTCCCGCTGCTCGGGCGCGAGCTCGGCGACCTTCCGCTTCCAGGCGGCGTACACCTTGCGGTTCTCTTCGGCGCGAGCTGCGAACGGCTGCCGCGCCTCGTCGGGAACGACGAAGGTCTGATCGCTCGGCCAGTTCACGGCCGTCTTCGCGCGGGCGATCTCGTCCTTGCCGAGCGGCGCTCCGTGGCACTTGGACGTGCCCGCTTTCGTCGGAGCACCAATGCCGATGATCGTCCGCGCGAGGATCAACGAAGGACGGCCGCGCCGGGCCACGGCGCGATCCAGCGCCGCCCGCACCTGCTCGGGGTCGTGCCCATCGATGTGCTCGGTCTCGAAGCCGTACGCTTCGAAGCGCTTGGCGACGTCCTCGCTGAAGCTCAGGTCCGTCGAGCCGTCGATCGTGATCTTGTTGTCGTCGTAGATGACGATGAGGTTGTCGAGGCCGAGGTGGCCCGCGAGGCTCGCGGCCTCGCTCGCCACGCCTTCCATCAAATCGCCGTCGGAGACGATGCAGAACACGCGGTAGTCGAGGACCTCCGACTGCGGGCGATTGACGCGCGCCCCAGCGAGCTTGCCAGCGAGCGCCATTCCCACGGCGTTGCCGAGCCCTTGCCCGAGCGGGCCCGTCGTGGTCTCCACGCCCGGCGTGTGGCCGACCTCGGGGTGGCCGGGGGTCTTCGAGCCCCACTGCCGGAAGTTTTTGAGATCGTCGAGCGAGACGTCGTACCCGGCGAGGTGCAGCACCGAGTAGAGCAGCATCGAGGCGTGCCCGCACGAGAGGACGAACCGATCGCGGTTCGGCCACGCCGGATCCTCCGGCACGTAGCGAAGGTGACGCAGGAAGAGCTCGACGGTGATGCCGGCGAGGGCCATCGGCGTGCCGGGGTGACCACTGTTGGCCTGCTCGACCGCGTCGGCGGACAAGAACTGGATGGTGCGGACGCTCTGCTCGAAGGTGCTCATGACGGACGGCGTTCTACCGCCGGATTTCGGCCGGGGAAAGGCTCGGCGGCTCCGTCGGAGCATTCTCCGCCTCGAGGGGAAGCGACGGGGCCCTGCCGGCCTCGATCGCGCGCCGATGCTCGGCGAAGGAGCGGCCGAAATGGTGGCGACCCGCGGCGCTCTTCACGAAATAGAGATAATCGGTTCGCGCCGGCTGGAGCACGGCAGCGATCGCCCCTTCCCCCGGGTTGGAGATGGGCCCGGGAGGGAGGCCGGCGTGGCGGTAGGTGTTGTACGGATTTTGCGAATCCCGAACCATTTCCGGCGTGACGCGGCCGCGATAGGCGGCGCAGCTCGGCGCGCGCTCGGGGGCAACGAGGCAGCCGTACGCGGCCGTCGGATCCGATTGCAGGCGCCGAGCAGGGCGAAAGCTCGCGTCATCGAGCCGGTTGAAGAACACGCTCGCGATGATCGGGCGCTCTTCGGCCAGCGCCGCTTCCCGCTCGACGATGGAGGCCAGGATGAGGATGTCTCGTTCGGAGAACCCTCGGGTTTCGCGCAGTCGGGTCGCGGCGCCGCCTGCCTTCGCGTCGAGACGCGCGAGGCGCTTGCGGGCCTCTTTCACCATCTGGCGCACGAGCTCCGCGGGATCGGCATCGACGAAGAACTCGTAGCGTGCCGGGAACAGGTATCCTTCGGCGCTGTCGCCGGTGATGGCGAGCTCGTCGAGGAGCTTTCGGTCCCGCGCGCTGGCTCGAAACTCCGCACTGGCGCAGATCCCGTTCTGCTCGAGGCGCTCGGCGATCTGCAGATGCGTGTAGCCCTCCGGGATCGTGACGCGGACGACGGGACGCGAAGCGAGCCTTCCGAGGCGCTGCACGAGGCGTCGCGGCGAGAGCCCGCGCTCGAGGAGGTGCGGTCCCGGCGCGATGCGGACTCCCGGTGCGAGGAAGCCGAGATACCACGCGAAGAGCCGTGGCCGGTCGATGAGCCCGAGCTCGACGAGACGCGCGGCGGCCTCGTGAGGCGATTCCCTTCCCGTCCAGCGGGTATTCACGCGTTCGCCCTGCCCGGGGCCCGGCCGGGTCGCCCAAAAAAGGACCGTCCCGGCGAGCAGCGCGGCCGTGACGAGCGCCATCCCGAACACCAGGAACAGCAGCCGCAGGCCGCGCGCAGCTCGGCCTCGCCGCGGCCGTCGAGGGCCTGCGGAGCGCCGGGGCGGTTGCGGTCGCGTGCGTTTTTTCGCAAAGCGCACGGTCCGACTCCTCACGGCGTCTGCCTCCGTTGGCCATCGAGATAGCTCTGGAGAAGGATCGCGGCGGCGGCGCTGTCGATGCGGGCACGCTGCGCGCGGCTGTCGAGTCCTTGGGCCCGCAGCCGACCCTCGGCCTCGACCGTGCTCAGCCGCTCGTCGAGCAGGACCACGCGCCGGCCGGTGCGCTCCCGAAGCGCCATCGCGAAGCGCCGAGCGCGCTGCGCGGCCTTCCCCTCGCCGCCAGCGAGCGTGCGTGGCAGCCCCACGACGAAGACGCCGATCCCCTCTTCGTCGGCGAGCCGGGCGAGCTCGTCGAGCAGGCGGCGCGGATCGCGTGCGCTCAGATGGGGTCGCGGATGGGCCATCAGGCCGAGCTCATCGGCCACCGCGAGCCCGACCCGGACGGTTCCGAAGTCCACGGCGGCGGCGCGATCGGGCCGCTGTTCGCTCCTGGACGCCCGGCGCATTTCCAACCGTTCATCCTCCTAGCATGCCGGGCGAGCAGGCCCGGCCAGCAAACTTCTGTGGACGCTGCGCGGCCGGCTTGACCGGGCTCGCACCTACGAGCATAAGCGCGGAGCCGAAGGGCAAAGCCGGGTACCGCCTGGCCTGTCCGGAGGGTCCCCGACGCCTGAGCTCTTTCATGAATTCGGTCCAAAGGACGCGAACCCCGGCGCCCGGATGCCGCCCGGCAGGCGAGCCGCGCGCACCGATGTGCCTCGTGTTGGCTGACCGCACAGGTGACGGGCCGAGGGCTTGCTGATGCAGTTTCGCGCGCTGAAGGGCATGAACGACCTCCTGCCGGGGGAAACCGAGCGCTGGCAGCGCCTCGAAGCGGCCTTTCGCCGGGTGGTGGAGCTCCACGGTTACGCGGAGGTGCGCACCCCGGTGCTCGAGGCGCTCGAGCTGTTCGTGCGGTCCACTGGCGAGACGAGCGAGATCGTCGAAAAGCAGATGTTCGAGCTCGAGCGTGGCGGCGAGCGCCTCGCGCTCCGGCCGGAAGGGACTCCCGGTGCCGCCCGGGCGTTCATCGGCGCGAGCCAGCACGCGCGCGAGCCGGTGACGCGCTGGTACTACATCGGTCCGATGTTTCGGGCGGAACAGCCGCAGCGGGGCCGCTATCGCCAGTTCCACCAAGCCGGCTGCGAGCTCTACGGAGACGCCGGACCCGTCGCGGACGCCGAGATGATCGGCATGTTGATCGAGTTCCTGTCCGGGCTCGGGCTGGAGAAGCTCGATGTGGCCGTGAACTCGCTCGGCGGTCCCGCGACGCGCACCCGCTATCGGGAAGCGCTCCTCGCGTACCTCGAACCGCAGAGCGACAAGCTGAGCGAGCACGCCCAGCGTCGTCTGCGGGACAACCCACTGCGCATCCTGGACTCGAAGGATCCGCGCGATCGCGCCGTGGTCGCGGGCGCCCCGTCGATCCTCGACGTGCTCGAGGATGCCGATCGCGCCCACTTCGAAGGGCTGTGCCGTGCCCTCGACGCCCTCGGTGTCCCCTACCGCGTGGACCCGGCGCTCGTGCGCGGCCTCGACTACTACACGCGCACGCTGTTCGAGATCCAATCGACCCAAGGTGAGCTCGGCTCGCAGAACACGCTGGTCGGCGGAGGGCGATACGACGGGATGTTGAAGTCCCTCGGCGGTCCGGACTTGCCGGCCATCGGCTTCGCCTTGGGCATCGAGCGCTTGTTGCTCGCGCTCGGCGATTTCACCCCGCCGCGCCCCCGGCGCTGTTTCGTCGCGCCGGTCGGCGAGCGCGCGACCCTCGAGGGGCTCACGCTCGCCCGTGACCTGCGGCGGAGCGGCGTGATCGTGGAGCTCGACGCGCGCGGCGGCTCCTTGAAGAGCTTGCTTCGGCGCGCGAGCAGCCTCGGCTCGACGGTGTGCCTCGTGCTCGGCGATGCGGAGCTCGACCGCGGCGTGGTCCAGGTAAAAGAGCTCGAGCGTCATACGCAGACAGAGGTCCCGCGCGAGCGCGTCGTGGAGCACGTCCGGGCCGTGCTCGAGAACGAGGCGGGGCATTGACGGGCGGGCGGCTGTCCCCGGTGCGGCGTGGACTGCCGCTCCTCGCGTTGCTCGCGACCTTCACGCGCGCGAACGCCGCGAACGCTCAGGATCCCTTCGGGGGCGATCCGTTCCCCTCCGGGCCACCGACGAGGCAGCCCGCTCCCCAGCAGCAGTCGAAGCCGCCGCCGGGCACGCCGGAGCTCCACGCGGCACCCGGCGCGAGCGAGCAGATCGTGGCCCCGGGCAGCGAGCCGTCGCTTCCCGCCGCGCCGCTCGAGCTCAGTCCCGAGCTGCGGGCGCGAATCGGCAGCGACCTCATGCCGGACTCGCTCGAGCTCGGCCGCGTGCCGCGTACGGAACACCGCTTCTACGGGCCGTACTACGAGCAGCGGAGCGGTCGCTATCGCTTCCGCCTGGCCTTCCCCGTGTGGGCGGAGCGCGTGCAGCCCTCGCGCACCGACGCGAACGTCCCCGACCGCGCCGCCCTCTTCGGCGGCCTCTACTACAACCGGCGCAGCGCGGAGCGTGCCGACGACGTCCTGTTCCCGATCTTCTGGGATCTGAAGAACAAGGTCACTGGCGATCACACGACCATCGCCGGCCCGTTCGTTCATCGGGAAGCTCCGGGCGAGAACGACAACTGGCTCGCGCCCCTGTTCTTCACGGGGCGGCGCAAGGACGGCGGCTACACCCTGATTCCGCCGCTGCTCACGTACCTCAACAACGACAGCGAAGGCGGCTTCAACCTCGTGGGACCGCTCTTCTGCTCGTGGAAAGGCGGCCCTAGCTGCGACGCGCGCACGGCCGAGGACATCGACTTCGGTGTGGCGCCGTTCTACTTCTACGGGCAGAACCTCGAGTCCAAATACGAAATCATCCCGCCGCTCTTGCACTACTACCGATACTCCGAGCGGGATCTCTCGTGGGTGAACGTCTGGGGGCCGTACTACCGCCGCCACGGCCCGACGCGCGACGCCCTCCACGTTTTTCCGTTCTACTACAGCTTGTGGGGCCCGCGCGAGCGCCACACGACCCTGTTTCCGTTCTTTCACTACGGGCACGACGAGACCTCGTCTCTTCTCGTGAACCCGCTCTTTTTGCTGAAGCGCGGGCCCGAGAACGAGCACACGTTCGTGACGTGGGGCTACGCCCGCCATCGCGGGCGCACCTCGCTCGACATGATCACGCCCCTGTTCTGGCACTACCGCGATCCGGACGTGGGGCTCGACCAGACGCTGCTCTTTCCGTTCTTCTATTCGCGCACGAGCCCGCGCGAGTCGAGCTTTGCCGTCTTCCCGTTCTATGGGCACTTCGAGCGATTCGGAATCAGCGAGTCGACGTGGGTAACTCCGCTCTTCCGTCACTCGACCGATCTCCGTGGCTGGTCGACGAGCCTCTATCCGCTCGTTCATTTCGGGCGCAACGCGGCGAACACGCACACCGTGGTCGCCCCGTTTTTCTGGGACTTCGCGAGCCCCGACTCGCGCACCACGATCGCGTTGCCCCTGTTCTTCCGCTTCGCGGACCGTGACTCGGTGTCACAGCTCGTGGGGAATGTTTATTACCACGAGTCGAAGGTGTACGGCGGACGCGACTGGGAGATTCACGTCTTCCCGCTCTTCTCCTACGGCGAGACGCCCGACGGGCACTGGTGGAACGTCCTCTACGGCCTCGCCGGGTATACGCGCCGCGGTGCGATGACCCAGGTGCGCACCCTGTACATCCCGATCACGCTGAGCGGCAGCGACTGACGCCCCGAGCGGCGGCGACTGGTTTCGCGAGGTAAACTCGCGAAATGGCCAAACGCTTCAAAGCTGCCGTGCTCGGCGGCTCGGGATTCGCCGGTGCCGAGCTCCTGCGCCACCTCCTCGTCCATCCCGAGGTCGAGGTCGTTCGCGTTTGCGCGGCCGATCACGTGGGGGAGCCGCTCGCTTCGGCGCTGCCGCACCTCGAGGGACGAACGACGCTGCGGTTCGAGAACCCGCCCCCGGAGCGCGCGGTCGAGGGCGTCGACGTCGTCCTCATGGGGTTGCCGCAGGGCGCGAGCATCGCGGTCATGGACGCGGCGCTCGCGGTGGGCACCAAGGTCATCGACATGTCGGGCGCGTTTCGCCTGCAGAACCCCGCCGCGTACGAGCGCTTCTATGGCGCGCCGCACCCGCGGCCCGACTTGCTCGAGCGCTTCGTGTACGGTCTGCCCGAGCTCAATCGGGAGCGCATCAAGAAGAGCGATCTCGTCGCCTCGCCGGGATGCTTCGCCACGGCGGTCGAGCTCGCGTTGCTGCCGTTCGCGCGCGCGGGGCTGCTCGAAGGACGCGTCGAGTGCGTCGGAATCACCGGGTCCAGCGGGAGCGGCGTGGTGCCGTCGGCCACGACCCATCATCCCGTTCGTGCCGGCAACCTGCGCACGTACAAACCGCTCGGACATCAGCACACACCCGAGATCGAAGAGCTGCTGCGGACAGCGGGGGCGCGCGACCTCACGCTCGCGTTCGTTCCCGTTTCGGCACCGCTCGTGCGCGGCATTTTCGTGGCGGCGTTCGTCAACGTTCCTTCCGATATCTCCGACGACGATATCGACGTGTGTGTGCGTGAAACCTACGAGTCCGAACCGTTCGTGCGTGTGCCCCGCGCGCGCTTGCCGGAGGTCGTCGCCGTGAGCGGGTCGAATTTCGCCGAAGTCGGCGTCGTCGTCGGACGCGGTGCGGCGGGCGCGCGAACCGTGAGCGTGTTCTCGTGTGTCGACAACCTCGTGAAAGGCGGCGCCGGCCAGGCCATTCAGAACCTCAATCTGATGCTCGGCGTCGAAGAAACGAATACTCTCGAGGACGTTGGCCCGTATCCGTAGGCGTGAGTTCGTGTTAGGGTCCCGCCCATGTCGTCACGGCCGACTCTCGGCTGGGTTTTGAAACTTTTCACCGTCGGCATTCTTGGGGGCATCGGCTCGAACGCCGCAGCGCAGGTGACGCAGCCGGGCACCGGCGAGGTCATGCCGCAGCCCACCAATGGTGCCGAAATCGGTGTGGTCACCGCCCGCGGATTTCCCGAGGAGGCGATCACGCTCGAGGGGCTCTTCCAGTACCGCGGCGAAATGCTCGATCCCATTGCGGACGCCAAGACCGCTCCGGGTTCTTTCTCGCCGCTGTGCGGGTTCACCGGGGAGCTCGTGCTCCGAGGCGCCGGCTGTCAGGTCGCGCTCGGCTGGTACAACGTGGACCCGAGCGGAACGCCGCCAGATCCCGACGAGATCTACGTGCTCGTGCCTGCCGATCCGACCGATCCCGAGGGCCTTGCCTGCGAGGATCAGGACTTCTGCCCCCTCGCCACCATGGACACGACGCAAATGGGGCAACACGGGTGGACGCCGCGCACCTACAACGCGGAGAACATCCGGAGCGATCCTCGCTACGCGGGAGGGCAAGTCGGTTTCGCGCTGATCGGCAGTCCGGGCACGCTCTGCAGTCAGACGAAGTTCTCGCAAGCCGAGCTCAACGTCAAATCACCGAGCGGCGAGCCGTGGGTGACGACGCTGATCTACGAGTCCACGGCCACGCCCGACGCCTACTACATCGCCTTCGAGGACCTGCCGATGAGCCAGATGAGCTGGCGGTCCGCGCAGAACAGCGGCGGCGGCCCGGAGAACGACGGGGACTTCAACGATTTCGTCTTCTTCGTCACCGGGCTCACCTGCAAGGGTGCTGGACAGCCGTGCGAGACGGGCCTGCAGGGGGCTTGCGCAGCGGGGCTCACCGATTGCTCCGACGACGGAGGAGCGCCCGAGTGTCGCCCCGCGGTGCAACCGACGGAGGAGCGCTGCGACAACATCGATAACGACTGCAACGGCGCGGTGGACGACGGTGAAGGGCTCTGTCCCGTAGGACGCCATTGCTTCCAAGGCAAGTGCGTCGCCTCCTGCAGCTCGGGCGAGTTCATGTGCCCCGGCGGCTTTGAGTGCAACGACGAGGGCTTCTGCATCGACTTCGCCTGCCAGGGCGTCGAGTGCGCGGAAGGCGAAGTGTGCATCGGCGGCACGTGCCGCGGCGCTTGCGAGGGCGTCGCGTGCCCCCTCGGGCAAGAGTGCCAGCTCGGTCGGTGTGTCGACTTGTGTGCCGGCGTCACGTGCGAGGGCACCAAGGTCTGCGAGCGGGGCATCTGCGTTCAGAACTGCAACTGCCGGGGATGCGCCGACGATCAGCGCTGCCATCCGGACGGGCGCTGCGTGGACATCGGCTGTGAGACGCAGACGTGCGGCGAAGGCCAGGTCTGCCTTTCGGGGGCGTGCCGCGACGCCTGTGAAGGCGCCGTGTGCCCCGGCAACGCGGAATGCGTGCTGGGTCAGTGTGGCGAGCCCTTGCCCGGGTCCGGGCCCGGCGGCGGCGACGCGAGCGGAGGCTCCGGCGGGCAGATCATCATCGGGCCGACGGGGTCCGGCGGCCCCCCCCCCATTCCCCGCCCACCCCCCCGCGGGGGCCGGGGCCGGGGGCCGCCCCCCCCCCCCACCAACCGACCTCCGCGCGGACGGGCGGGCTCCGGCTCCTCCTGTCAGTTCTCCGGTACGGGGGCGGGTCAGGGATTGCTCGGCATGGGGCTTTTGGCAGCCGCGGGCTTCGCGTGGCGGCGGCGCCGTCGCTCGAGTACCGCGAGCCGAGGGAATTAGGAAGCAATTCCGAGATCTTGAACGAGGATCCATCGAGCTTCTCTCGAGAGATCCTCGACGGCGAGAGCCAGGGCGTGCTCGGTCTCATCCGACTCCCGAACAATTCTGATCTAAACTGCTGAATATATTCGAAATTCTACCGTGACTCCTCGGGGTCCCCATCCCCGAGGAACGGCACGAAGCGCACGCGAGCGAGCGTCCGCCGCTCGAAGCTCTCGGGACCGCGTCCAGGAGCTTTGCGAGTCCAGAGCTCGAGATTCTGAACGCCTCCGCGGCTTCCCACGGGCACGACGAGCCGACCCTGCAGAGCGAGCTGCTCGAGGAGCGGCTCTGGAACCCGTTCGGGTGCGGCGGTCACGACGATGACGTCGAACGGGGCCGCTTCGGGCCAGCCGCGGTACCCATCACCGTGCCGCAGCTCGACGGCATAACCGAGAGCCTTGAGGTTCGTGCGCGCGAATTCCGCGAGCGGCTCGAGGTACTCGATGCTGTACGTCTGCGCACAGAGCTCCGCGAGCACCGCAGCCTGGTAGCCGCTGCCCGTGCCGATCTCGAGGCAGCGGTCGGTGGGCTTCGGCGCCACGGCGGCCGTCATCGCCGCGACGATGTAGGGCTGACTGATGGTCTGTCCCCAGCCGATGGGCAGCGGTCGATCGGCGTACGCCGCGCCGCGCACGCTCTCGGGCACGAAGCGGTGGCGGGGCACGCGGCGCATCGCGGCGAGCACGCGCGCGTCGTCGACGCCTTCGGCTTCGATGGTGGTCCGCACCATGTGCTCCCGTTCGGCTCGGCGCTCGGTGAACGGGTCCCCTCCCGTGCTTGCGGGCTGCGCCGTGCCGCCTGTCGCCGTCGCTACGGACCGAGTCGGCGATGGGGCTGTGCCCGAGTCGGGGGCCCGGGCGCCGCGCGCTTCGCACTGGAGCGCGCCGAGCGCGAGCGCGGCGGTGAACGGACCGATACCTCGCCTCGCGCCGCTCCGAGCCACGGTTCCTCTCTAATGCGCCCGGCGCGGGGAGCAAGGCCGGGCGCTCGCCGCCCCTGGCGGGCTCGGCTATGCTTTCGCCCGAGTGGCGATGCAGATTACTGTCAACGGCGAGCTCCACGACGTCCCGGACGGCATCACGGTGCGTGGTCTCATCGAGTTGCTCGGCCTCACCTCGGGGCCCGTCGCCGTGGAACGCAACCAAACCGTGGTTCCACGCGCAGAGCACGCGACCACGCCCCTCGCGCAGCGCGACGTGATCGAGATCGTTCACTTCGTGGGCGGCGGCTGAACGCGTCGTTTCGCACGGGTGGCACACGCGCCCCGCTCCGTGGAGACGAATCGTGGGGGCCGCCGACGCGGGCACTCGGCTCGGCGCCGTTGTGTGCGGGCTCCGGCGCGCTTCCCTAACCGTTTGTCGCTTCAGGAGCTCGACGCTTCCGCGCCGTGCGCGCGGGCGAGCTCGACATAGTGGGCGGCGAGCCGTGCGCCCTCGAACCACTCCTCGGGGGTGAGCTCGCGGGCGATTTTTGCGGGTCGGCCCTTCACGAGCGTGCGCGGCGGCACGCGCATCCGCGGCGGAACCAGCGAACCGGCGGCGACCCACGCCTGCTCCCCAATCTCGACTCCATCGAGCAGGATCGCGCCCATGCCGACGAGCGCCCCGCTCCGGATGCGGGCGCCGTGCACGATGACGCCGTGACCGACGGTGACGTCGTCCTCGATCCAAGCGTTCGAGACGCCGCTCGTCATGTGCACCATCGACAAGTCTTGGATGTTCGAGCGAGCACCGACGCGAATCGAGCCCACGTCGCCGCGCAGCACCGAGCCGAACCACACGCTGGCGTCTTCACCGAGCTCGACATCCCCGACGACGACCGCCGTTTCCGCGAGATACACCCGCGCGCCGAGGCGCGGCACCTTGCCGAGAACGGCGCGAACGACGGGCGACTGACGTCCGGAGCCGGCCATGATTCAGCCCGCGACGAGCGGGAGCCCGCGACGAGACGACTCCGCGTTCGGGCTGCGCCGGGTCCGTGGCGGCAGCCCGTGTTCGTCGAGGAGCGAACCGAACAGCGAGTTGTTGAAGGCACGCTCGATCCGAACGGAGACGACTTGGCCCGTCGGATCGACGCGGGGCGCCTCGAAGTGCACGATCTCGTTTCGCTCCGTGCGCCCCGTGAACTCACCCCGTTTACCGGTGCCCTCGACGAGCACGGACTCAATCGAACCGACGCGGCCGTCGAGGTGCTTGCGCCGCAGCTGCTCGGCCACTTCGAAGAGCCGCGCGAGCCGTTCGCTCTTTTCTTCTTCGGACACGTCGTCGCCGAGTCGGAGCGCCGGCGTGTACGGCCGCGGCGAGTACTTGAACCCAAAAAGCCCGGAAAACTCGACCGCTCGCACGAGCTCGAGCGTCGCCTCGAAGTCGCTCGCGCTCTCTCCCGGGAACCCGACGATGACGTCCGTCGAGATCGTGACTCCCGGGACGGCACGGCGCAGCGCCTCGACGCGCTCGACGTATTCGGCGACCGAGTAGCGGCGGATCATGCGTCGCAGCACCCGGTCGCTGCCCGACTGCACCGGCAAGTGCACATGCCGCGCGAGCGGCGCGAGCTCCGCATGCGCGCGGATGAGCGAGCGCGTGAGGTGGCGCGGGTGCGGGCTCGTGTAGCGGAGCCGCAAGAGCCCGGGCACACGGGACACGATCCGGCGCAACAAGGCGGAAAACTCGCTCTCGTCGGCTCGAGCGCGCTCGGGGCGGGTGTGCCGCCACGGCTCCGGATCGACCGTCACATCGAGCGTTCGCTCGGGGTCGCGATAGCTGTTCACCGTCTGGCCGAGCAGCGTCACCTCGCGCACGCCCAGCGCCACGAGCCGTTCGATCTCGCCGACGATCGCCTCCGCAGGGCGGTAGCGCTCGGGGCCACGCGTGTGCGGCACGATGCAAAACGAGCAGCGCTCGTTGCACCCCTTCATCACCGTCACGAACGCGCTCGGTCGCGCGCCGCCCGGCTCCGGTCGGGCCTCGAGGAAGCGCGGCGCTTCGACGTCGAACCCCGTGCGGACCGCGGGCAACCCGCCCATCTCGAGCTCCGAGAGCGCCTCGGGGAGCTCCTGGATGCGATCCGGCCCGAGAATCAGGTCAACGTCGGGCAGGCGCCGGAGCAAGCGCTCCCCTTCCTGTTGCGCGACGCATCCGGCGACCGCGATCACGAGCTCGGGCCGCGACCGCTTGAGCAGGGCAATCCGCCCGACCTCGCTGCGTAGTTTCTGTTCGGCCTTCTCGCGGACGGAACACGTGTTGAGCAGCACGAGATCCGCATCCTCAGGGCGCTCTCGCGGCTCGTACCCGGCCCGACGCAGCACCTCCCCGATGCGATCGGAGTCGTGCTGGTTCATTTGGCAGCCGAACGTAACGAGATGGTAGCTAGGCATCGTCGGCGGCCGCAGAAGCGCGGCGTCGGGCGGAGCCTAGTCCGGCCGCTGGCGAATGCACCCCGAAACCCGGAGCCCCGGCGGGAAAAGGGGGTGACCTGGAGGCCGGATTTTGGCTATCGTGGGCCAGAGTAGGGATTTTTGTGGCTTACGCCGGGGCCGACGGAGCCGTTCATCGTCCGTGCTGACCCGACGCCGTTCCAGAGTGCCGTGACCTGTACCACCGCTCCCTCCGCGACGAACGTCGCCCCGGATGCGGCCGGAGAGGGGACCCCGCCGCTCGCCGCGACCGCAGCGCGAGCGGCGACACGCAGACAGCGCCTGGAGAACGCGCGCCGAATCAACTCGTCGCGGGCGGTCGTCTCGTTTGCGCTGGCGGTCCTCTTCTGGGCCGTCGGCCGTGTGGCAGGGGTGCCCGATTGGCAGGGCGGTGACTGGGTGTTCCTCGGGCACTGCGTCGGCGCGAACTTCGTCTACTGGCTGTCGAAACGCTCGGAGCGCTTCGCCCTGAGCTCGTCGTACGTGGTCGGGCTCTGGGATGCGCCCGCCATCGCCGTGCTCGAGCTCGTGCTCCTCGCCACGGCGCCCAATCCGGCGGAGCTCGTGGCGTTCGATACCGCGACCATGCTCACCCTCGTCGCGGGCGCGACCCTCTGGATGGACCCGCGACCGATCCTCGTCGCGGCCGCGAGCGCCGCCGCTCTCCAGAGCGGTTTGCAGGTGTGGGTGGGCGGCCATCCGAGCTACATCCTCAGCACGTTCGCGCTCTTCGGCGTACATGCCGCCATCTGCGCCTACGGCGCCGTCCGGCTCCGCCAACTCGTGTCGGACGCCGCGCTGCGCTCGCTCGAGCTGCGCCGCACCGAGGAGTCGCTGCAGGCGGAGCGCCAGCGCCTCGAGGAGCGTCTGCGCGCGTACGCCGCGAACTTCCATCAGTTGATGGAAGAGTGGCCGGACGCCAGCTTCATGCATCGAGAGGGGCACATCACGCGGGCGAGTCGACAGTTCGCCACGTGGCTCGGCTTCTCCCAGTCGGAGCTCCACGGCTGGGCGCTCGCCGAGTTCTTGCACCCCGACGATCGCGAGCGCTTCGAAGCCGCGGCCGAGCGCGGGGCTCCGTGCGAAGTGCGCCTCCGCACGCGCTCCGGGGAGCAGCGGGCGGCGGAGCTGCTCTCTCGCGCCGTCGTGTTCGACGGGTCTTCGTACACCCTCACCGTCGCTCGAGACCTCACCGAGCGGAGAGCCCTTCAGGCGCAGCTCATGGCGGCCGATCGAATGGCTTCAATGGGACTCCTCGCCGCCGGCGTCGCCCACGAGATCAATACTCCCCTCGCCGTCATCGCCGCGAACCTCGCGCACCTGGAGCCAGCGTTCCACGGGCCCGAGAGCGCTTTCGGGCGCGACCGCGACCTCGCGGGCGCCCTCGAGGACGCGCTCGAGGCGACCCAGCGCGTCCGGGAGATCGTCGGTGACCTCAGGCTCTTCTCGCGGGGAGACGAGGACCAGCGGCGGGCCGTGTCGGTGCGGGATGCCCTGGAGTCGGCGCTGCGCCTCGCCTGGAACGAAATCCGCCACCGCGCCGAGCTCCGCTGCTCGCTCGAGCCGGTGCCCGACGTGATGGCGAGCGAGTCCCGCTTGGGACAGGTCTTCCTCAATCTGCTCACCAACGCCGCCCACGCGATCCCGGTGGGTCAGCTCGAAAAGCACGAGATCGCCGTCTCGACGCGTACGGACGACCAGGGATTCGCCGTGATCGAGATCCGGGACACGGGCTCCGGGATTCCCGAGGGGCTGGTCTCGCGCGTCTTCGATCCGTTCTTCACGACGAAGCCGGCCGGCATCGGGACCGGGCTCGGGCTCGCGATTTGCCGGCGGATCGTGGCGGATCTCGGCGGGCGCATCGACGTCGAGAGCGAGCGCGGCCGGGGCTGCTGCTTCCGCGTGTCGCTGCCGCCGACGTCCGAAGAGCGGAAGGGCCGCTTTTCGCAGCGGCCGCCCCCCGCCGCCGTGCGCGGCAAGATCCTCGTCGTCGACGACGATCCCGCGATCTGCCGAACGGTGAAACGCGTGCTCTCCGCCGAGCACGACGTGACGGCCCTGACCCATCCGGGGGAAGCCCTCGAGCGGGCGCTCCACGACGATTTCGACGTCGTGCTGTGCGACCTGATGATGCCCGTGATGACGGGCATCGAGTTCTACGCGCGCGTGAGCGCCGCCATGCCGGCGCTCGCCCAGCGCATCATCTTCTTGAGTGGCGGAGCGCTGAACGCGGAGGCTCGTGCCTTCGCCGACGGCGTCCCGAACCGCTTTCTCGAGAAGCCGTTCGACATCGGAACACTGCGCACGATGATCGGACGGTACATCGCCGATGCCAACAAGCTGCGCGCCGAAAAGCACGGCATCTCGGATACTCCGAATTGAAAACTCGTTATTGGCGCGCACGGAGAAATCAGAGGACAAAGAATGCAATTGGGGCTCAGGTACGGTTTGTTCGTCGCTTCGCTTTGCGCTTTCACCATCACTCGGCCGGCCGCTGCGAAATCCGGAACGCACCCGGTTGTGGTGTCGACCTGGGACACGCGGGCATCGAACGTACTGCTCCAGTACCGACACGGCTTTCTGGACGGGGGCGGGCTCAATCTCGTGGGCTACAACGCGAACTTCAGCGCCACGAGCGGGAAGCTGAGCGCGCAGTTCGGCATTCACTACCTGAATCACGACGAGCGCGGGGACGCCCCCGTCCAACACGGTCTTTCGGCCACGGCCGCCGCGGTCTTCGCGTTCCCGCTGTCCCAGCGTTTCGACAACGGGCTTCCACGTGCCGCGCTGGGGTTTTACGTGGGCAGCGCGCCGACCGCGCTCGTGAGCGGCGAGCGCAACTATCTGTCGATTCCGCTCGTTTTCGGCCTCGGTGTTCCGCTGAGCCCCACCAAGGCGATTACCATCACTCCCTGGGGTGAACTCTCGCCGGGGGTGAACCTCGATACGACGATTCGACCGTTCCGGTTCGAAGACCAGGATCCCTCCTCGTTCGTCGATCCGACGACCGGTGAAATCACGTTGGACGAGTCCGATATCGAGCGCGTGCTCGCCGACTCGGTGGAGCTGGAGATGAGCGCCGGCGTGGGGGCGCGCGCCGGCCTCGACTTCGCGCTCCACCTCTCGGATGCCGTGGACATCGGCTTGAACGCGACGCTCTCGTCCGTCGGCACGGCGTTCGCGGGGGCCCGCGTCATCTATGTTGGCGGCGGGCTGATCTTCCGCTGGGACGACATCGTCCCCGCGGTGCTCCCGGCCGAGCGACGCCTGCTCGTCGAGAGCTGCGACGCCATCGAGCAGCGTTTCCGCCAGTGCCCTAACCGACGTCTCTGGAAGAGCCCCGAGGAAATCTCGGCGGAGCCGCCGGTTTCGAGCAATCCGCCGCCCGGGCCGCTCACCCTGCCAGCAGCGCCCGCCTCGGCAGCGCCCGTCCCGCCTCCGGCGAACGGCCCGCTCCCGCCTGCTACCGAGCCTCTTCCTCCCTCGACCGGGGACATGCTGGCCCCGCCAGCGGAACGGGCTCCGGCTCCCGCTCCCGAGCCCGAGGTTCCTGGCGCGGCGTTTCCTCCGGCTCCGTAGCGCGACCCGGCCCGGTGTGCGGGCTCAAACCGACACGAGCCGGAAGACGAGATCGAGGCGCCCGGTCTTCTGAACGCAGAGGATCCGCAAGAGCGCGAGCGACTCGAGGTACCGCGAGCAGCGGATGCCGCCCACGTCCACCGCGCGCCAGCCGAACTGCTCGAGAAGGTCGCTCACCACCCGGTTGCTGTCCGGGAAGTCCCCGCACAGCAGCATCTCGGGCGGGCTCCCGGAAACGCGTGGACGATACATGCGCAAGCTGGGCGCCGTGTTGAACGCCTTCACCACGTGCGCTCCCTCGAGCAGCCGCTGCACGCGCTCGCCCGCTGAGTCCGACTCGCCGAAAGCGAGGGTCGGTGGGCCGCCCCCCACCGACACGAGTGGATTGGTGGCATCGATCACCGTCTTGCCGACGAACCGTTCGGGCCCCGCGGAGTGGAGTGCCTGCTCGACCGCGACGCCTCGCGTCGCGATCACGATCAGCTGCCCGAACGCGGCGCTGTCCGCGAACGTGCCGTAGGTCGCGAGGTGTCCGGTATGCCGTGCCCACTCGGCCGCCCGCTCGTTGCGCGGTTCGCGTGCCCCCATCCGCACCTCGTGTCCGAGCTGGACGAAGCCCGCCCCGAGGGCAGCCCCGACTTGGCCTGTGCCGAGAACTCCGACGCGCATGGCGAGCCTCCCCTCATTTTTCGTTCTCTGACGGCTTGGCTCCCCCGCACTTTCCAGGAGCGCAACCGCCTGGCGCACACGTCATCTGCACCTGCCCGGAGCCGCTCGAGGCGGCAGCGGGCACTTCCTTCCCCTGGACCGGGCCTTCGCCCGCGGGGGCACCCGTCTTTTGCTGCGCCTGCGCGGAGCTGGCGGGAGCGGGCTCGGGCGCGACCTCGCCGCGTGTCTTTTCGCAAGCCGCGATGGAAAGCCCGGCGAGGACGGCGAGCAGGCTCTCGACATGAAGGTGTTTCGAATCCGAGATCGGCATCGGGACTTCCCCGGGCTCCGGCGATGGTGCCGAAGCCCGGCTCGAAGTCTAACGCTCGGCGGGCATCGAGCCACGCGAGCCCGGCCGAGACATTATTGTGCGGCAGGTGGCGTCGGCGTTGCCGGGGGCGCTGCTTTGGGTGCTGCTGCCGGCGGCGTGCTGGGCGGGCTCGCTGCGTTGCTCTTCGGCGGCGCGGCGGCGGGGCCGGGCTTCGCCGCGCGGGGGGTAGGAGTGGGGGGGGGGGT
>CAYYWA010000001.1:53407-54439 GCA_964475255.1 uncultured Sorangium sp. | reverse complement strand
CCGCGCTGGTGTTCGTCGTCGGGGCGCTCTTTGCTGCCGCGGGCTTCTTCTCGGGGGGAAGGGTGCCGAGCTGCTCGGCCATCGCGAGGCCGTTCGCGAAGACCCAGTGCTTCTTCACTTTCCCGCTCTCGAGCTTGGCGATCTCGAGCGAGCGCAGGGTGATGGTCTTGCCCGTTTTGTTCCAGAGCTTCATCGACGGCAGCGGGCCGTCGTTGGTTCCGGAGAACGTGCCCATCGCGACCACGTAGTCGCCCGCGCCCCACAGGCTCGTGTGCTGGATCTTGGCGTCACTGATCCCCTTCCAGAGCTCCTTGTGACCCCTCATGACCTCCTTTCTCCCGACGCGATCGGCGGCCGCGTACGCTTCCGAGAGCACGATGTCCTCGGCGAGGAGCGCCTCGTACGCTGCCGCATCGTGCTGATTGAATGCAGCCACGAGCTTCTGGAACGTCTCCACGTTCACCCGCTCCGTGTCGTTGTTCGTGGCCGTGATCACGGGCCGATCGCCCGCTTCCGGCGCCGTGGCCTTGCGTGCTGCGCCGGGCAGCACGCCGAGCTGCACGAGCAGTGTCTTCTGATCGGTGTACTCGTCCAGCCGCTGCACGGATCCGCCCGCGAAATCGATGGCATGCGCGACGGTGAGCGCCGTCTTCTTGTTCGTCGCCGCGATCTCACCGCGCGGGGTCTCGAGCGTGCCTTGATGCGTGCCCCGCACGGACACCACGGACACGATCTGGTCCCCGTTCATCAGCGTGAGCAGGGGTTCCCCGGAAGCGTCCGGGAACGCGGCAAACAGTGGCTGGATCGCCTTCGCCAGGATGGCGTTCCGCCCGGCCGCCGCCGGGGCGCCGCTATCCACGATTTCGACGACCGCGCCTTCGGCGTAGCACGCACCGAGCTGGGTCATGTCCTTCGCGTTGAACGCGGCCCAGCAGTCTCGAAAGCGCTGCAGCTTTTGTTCGGCCGTGAGCTCCGGCGGCTTCGGGGGCTCGGGAGCGGGCTCCGTCGCGGCCGGGGGCAGTGCCGCCGCGG
>CAYYWA010000001.1:52388-53397 GCA_964475255.1 uncultured Sorangium sp. | reverse complement strand
GGGGGGGGGGGGGGGGCCTGGGGCGCGGGGGGGGGGGGGTGGGGGGGGGGGGGG
Source organism: uncultured Sorangium sp. (assembly GCA_964475255.1). Taxonomy (GTDB): domain Bacteria; phylum Myxococcota_A; class Polyangia; order Polyangiales; family Polyangiaceae; genus PMG-095. Next base: position 53,343 of record CAYYWA010000001.1, on the reverse strand, counting down.
CCACGCGGCCGGGCGCCGGGCGGCGGCCCGCCGCAACCGGCAAGACCAAGGACCAAGACTCCAACGGTACCGAGAGCGTTCCTCATGTGTCTGTCCTTTCTCGTTGCGGATGGTCGCCATCTGTACCAGGCCTGCCGCGCCGCCGCCCCGGCGGATTTTCCCCACGTTTCTCGAGCACCCCCCTGCGGCGCATCTCTTTCTTGACAAATCCGATGCGTAAATAAAGATGCTCCCCATGAAGCTGTCGAACAAGGGACGCTACGCGGTGCGAGCGCTGTTCGACATCGCGTTTTACAACGAGGGGCGTCCGACGCAGGTCAAGGACATCGCGGAGCGGCAGAGCATCCCGCCCCGATTTCTCGAGCAGATCTTCCAGGATCTCAAGCGGGCAGGCATCGTCGGCTCGAAGCGCGGTCCGCAAGGCGGCTATAGCCTCGCCCGCCGCCCCGTGGAGATTCGCCTGGGGGATGTCATCCGCGCGCTCGAAGGTCCCATTGCGCTCGGCGAGCGCGAGGGAGGGCACCGCCGCCCAGGGACCGCTGGCGAGGCGCGCCGGGTGACCGAGTCCGTGTTCCGCGACCTGTCGAGCCGTGTGGAAGCGTGCTTCGACGGGGTCACCATTGCCGACGTGTGCGCGCGGGCCGAGGAGCTCGGTCTGCGCCGCCCGGGAATACAGCGTCATGTCTACGTCATCTGAAAACCAGCTCCCACCGCTGCCAGAACATCCGCTGGTCTTCTCGAGCGTCCTCGATTTGATTGGCGATACGCCGCTCATCGAGATCAAGAACCTCGCCGGAGGGGCGCCGCGTGCCCGCGTCTTCGGCAAGTTCGAGGCGCAGAACCCCGGCGACTCCGTCAAGGATCGCATCTGTCTCGCGATGCTCCTTCGCGCCGAACGCGAGGGGCGGCTCGCCCCTTCCGGCACCGTGGTCGAGCCCACGAGCGGCAACACGGG
>CAYYWA010000001.1:11076-52378 GCA_964475255.1 uncultured Sorangium sp. | reverse complement strand
GCGGGCGCGCCGCGGCTACCGCTGCGTGCTCACGATGCCGGAGAGCATGAGCCTCGAACGCCGGCAGCTGCTCGAGTCCTTCGGCGCCGAGCTGGTGCTGACGCCCGAAGCCGAGCAGATGGACGGCGCCATCGCGCGTGCCCGGAAGATCGTCGAAGAGACCCCGGGCGCGTTCATGCCGCAGCAGTTCGAGAACTCGGCCAATCCGGAGATTCACGCCGAGGTGACCGCCGGGGCGATTTTGCACGCGCTCGGGTCCGAGCCGGTGCACGCGTTCGTGGCGGCCGTGGGGACTGGTGGGACGATCAGTGGGGTCGGGCGCGTGCTGCGTGAACGGTTTCCCGGCTGCAAGATCATCGCGGTCGAGCCCGAGTCGTGCGCGACCATCTCCCGAGGAGAACGCGGCCCGAGCAAGATCCAGGGCATCGCGGCCGGGTTCGTGCCGAAGAACTACGACCCGCGCGTGCCGACCGAGGTGCGGACCGTCACCGACGAGCGCGCGTACCGCACGAAGCAGGAGCTCGCCCGGCGCGAAGGGCTGCTCGTCGGCATCAGCTCCGGCGCGAACGTCGCCATCGCGCTCGACGTGGCGCGCGAGCTCGGCGAGGGCAAGAACGTCGTCACCGTCCTCTGCGACACCGGAGAGCGGTACTTCAGCCTGGACGAGTACTTCACGACGTGAGCGAGAGCTCGATGGGTGCGTTGCGAACGAGCCGGGGCGCGCTCCGCGGGCGGCGCGTGCTCGTGATTGGAGCGGGGGGACTCGGCTGCCCGGCCCTGCTCGCGCTCGCCGACAGCGGGGCCGAGCTCGTGATCGCCGACGACGACACGGTCGAGCTCTCGAACCTGCATCGGCAGATTCTCTTCGAGGACGCGGACGTCGGTCGGGACAAGCTCGACGCCGTCCGCGACGCGCTCGTGCGGCTCGGGGCGCCCTCCGAGTCCATCGTGCTCGTCCGTTCGCGATTCCTCCCCGAGAACGCCCGCGAGCTCGCTCGCTCGGTGGACCTCGTGCTCGAAGGGGCCGACAATTTCGCGACGAAGTTTCTCGCCGCGGACGCCTGCCGGCTCGAGCGCCGCCCCATCGTGCACGGGGCCGCCGTGCGCTTCGTCGCGACGGTGTGGTGTGTGGCCCCCGAGGGCCGCCCCTGCTATCGCTGCCTGTTCGAGGACGTGCCCCACGGCGACGCGCAGCCGAGCTGCAACGAGGCGGGAGTGCTCGGGCCCGTGGTGGGCTTCGCGGGAGCGCTGATGGCCGACCGCGCGCTCCGCGTGCTCACCGGAGGCGCGCCCCCCTACGGGGTCATCGCGACCTACGACGGGCAGCGGGACGCGCTGCGCGAGGTCCCCGTGCCGCCGCGGAGTGCTTGTGCGCTCTGCGGAGCGAGCCCCAGGATTTCGGAAATCGACGAGACGCGCTACACAGCGCCGAGCTGTGCCGCATAGGAGGAAGTCACCATGATCACCGTTCGCATCCCCACTCCGCTCCGTAGCCTCACGGGAGGAGAAGAGCAGGTCACGGCGCCCGGCGAAACCGTCCGTGCCGTGATCGAGGCGCTCGAGAAGAACCACCCCGGCATCAAGGATCGTCTGCTCGACGAGAAGGGCGTCCGCCGCTTCGTGAACCTGTACCTCGGCGACGAAGACATCCGCTTCCTCGACGGGCTGGATACGAAGGTCAAGAGCGGCGACGAGCTCAGCATCGTGCCCGCCATCGCCGGCGGCCGATGAGCGCCGGGCGCTACGATCGACAGCAGCGCTTGCCGGGAGTCGGCGCAACGGGCCAACTCCGCATCGAGCACTCCGCCGCGCTCATCCCCGCTGGGCCGAGCGCGGCGGTGGCTCTCGCCTACGTCGCACGCGCGGGCGTGGAGCGCGCCGAGATCGTGCAGCATCCCGCTCCCGCATTCCCCCATGCCCCTGCTTTCGCCTTCGACGGCCCGCGCCGGGTGGCCGAAGGCGCCCACTTCGCGATCGTTCACTTGCTCGAAGCCATTCGGTCGGCATGAAACACGGATTCTTTCGCTCGCGACGCCTCGGGTCGATCATCGAGGCGGTCGGGAACACGCCCCTCATCCGGCTCGAGCGCGTCGCGCGCTCCGCGCCGAGCGTCGAAGTGTACGTCAAGCTCGAGTTCGCCAACCCTGGGGGCTCGGTCAAGGATCGCCCCGCGCTGCGCATGATCCAGGACGCGGTGCGCGACGGGCGGCTCAGCAAAGACAAGATTCTGATCGACTCGACGAGCGGCAACACGGGTGTCGCCTACTCGTGGATCGGCGCGGCGCTCGGTTATCGAGTTCAGCTCGTCATGCCGAAGAACGTGACGAAGGCCCGCAAGGACATCACGCAAGCCTTCGGCACGGAGCTCATCTACAGCGATCCCATGGAAGGCTCGGACGGCGCGATCCGCCTCGTGCGCAAGATCGTCGCCGAGAATCCGGACAAGTACTTCTATCCGGACCAGTACAGCAACCCGTCGAATCCGCTCGCCCACTATCACGGGACGGGCGCCGAAATTCTGGATGCCCTGGGCGACCGCATCACCCACTTCGTCACGGGTCTCGGAACGAGCGGAACGATGATGGGGACCACTCGGCGCCTGCACGAGCACACGCGGCGAGTTCACTGCGTCGCGGCGGAGCCGGCCGAAGCGCTGCACGGCCTCGAGGGCCTGAAGCACATGGCCAGCTCGATCGTGCCGCCCATCTACGACGCGGACCTGCCCGACGAGATTCTGCCAGTCGCCACCGAAGACGGCTGGGACATGGCCGATCGGGTCGCCGCGGAGGAGGGCCTGCACGTCGGTCACTCCACGGGGGCCAACATCTTCGCGGCGGTCAAGATCGCCGAGCGCGCGCACCGGGAGCAGGGGGGCGGCTGTGTCGTCACCATCGCGTGCGACCGCGGTGATCGCTACTTCGCACCCATGAAGTGGGAGCGCCGCTATCTCTGGTAGGAGGCGCTGAGCCGGCGAAAAACCGCGCGCAGCGCGCAGCGGGCGCGCCGAGCGCGATGGGAGCACCTCGCTCCGAGAGGGGATGTTTCCCCTGCCTCCCGGTACTATCCTTGCCCGTATGGACAAGGCTTGGACCCGAGGCAACATCCTGGTGCACGTATCCGCGCTCGCGGAGGTCGAGCGCGCGGCGCGGGCGGCCTACGCCCGAGACGAAGAGGCGTGCGGGTATCTCGAGGGGCCGGCGTCCGAGCCGCTCTTGGTGGACAAGGCCGTCGAGCTCGAGAACCTCGCAAACAAGTACCACCGCGCGGACCCGGAGGGGCATCCCCGCACCGGGCGCGAGTACTTCAAGATCAACACGCTGAAGTTCGAGCGCGCGCTCAAGGAGGGAGAAGCCGCCGGTCGTCCGGTGAAGGTCTTTTTCCATTCGCACCTGGACTGTGGTGCGTATTTCAGCGCAGAGGACGCGGCGAGCATGACGCTCGGGGGGACGGGCGATCCGGCCTATGCGCTCGCGTACCTCGTGACGGCGGTGGATCGCGGCGAGGTCACCGGGCACCGCCTCTTCGTGTGGAGCTCGACCGAGCGGTCCTTCGTAGAAGCGCCTTTTCAGACCATCGAGGCTTCATGACGCGCCTCGTGGCCGTGCTGGCCGCCCTCTGTGCGGTGCTCGGCGCGGCCCGGCCGTGTGCGGCCGATCTCGACTCCGACGTGCAGCAGCTCATGCGCGCGTGGGAGAAGCACGGGCGCGTTCACCGGCTCCCCGCGCGCCTCGCCGAACGCACGAGCCCGCTCCTCATCTTCGCGCCTCCGGAGCTCGTCGTGAAGCGGACGCCCGCGTGCCTCACGGCCGCGGTGCTCGGCCCAAGCTCGACTCACTTCGCTGTGCGGGTAGCCGGGACCTCGGCCGAGGGCGACACGGAGTGGGTCTTCGGAAGCGTCGCGGGAATGGTCGAGGTGACCCGGTGCGGCCCCGAACGCGCGCACCTCGCGGGAATGCTGGTGGAGATGCGCTCGCCCCGCGCCGTGCTGGAGACGCTGATCGTGGAGTCGAAAAAGCCGGTTCCGCGCGCCGCCGAGAGCGTCCCCCAGCGCGACCCAGGGCCGGTGCGCCCGCTCGCCGGAAGCTAGCCGCGGCCGCCGCCGCTGCCGATCGCGGAGCGCTCGCGCATCGCCGAAGCGCGCCTCGAGCGCGAAGGCGGCACGGTGCTCGGCCGCGAGCGGCTCGTGAGCTCGCCCGACGGCACCGGCAGCGTGGAACGCGCCCTCGAGGCCGGCTGCTATCGGCTGGATCTGCTCGCCGAGGCGCCGCAAACGCGTCGCGGAGCGTACGAGCTTACGGTGCTCCCGGACGTGGCAGGGCCGGCGAGCGTGGTCTCCGTCGAGCGCGGAGACGGGCTCGACGCCTCCGTGACCGTGTGCGCAGCCGACGCCGCGGGGCTGGCGGTGGATTTCGCAGGCGCCCCGGAACAGACCCCGGTTTGGGTGTTGTCGGCGCGATGGCCCTTCCCCGAGGGGTTGCCCGAAGCCTGGGGCAACGGCGTGCGCGCCCGCGTGGCGTCGGTGTTGCGCCGGCACGGAGTTCGGGTCTCGGGCTCGCCCGTGGACCAGGCACTCGGCGTGCAGGGACCGACCCTGATGCCCGTCCCCGTCGAACCGGGTGCCTGCTACGTCGGCGTCCTCGCTGCTCTCGAGGGCCGTCCTCTCGGGCTCGCGCTCGCGGCGACGCCGGGAGGCCTGGTCTCCCACAATCACGGTGGGCTCGACGGTGACGGCACCCTCGTCTCGTTCTGCGCCCACTCGGAAAACCGCGCGCTCATCGAAGCGGATGCACGCGGGTCGGACGTCATCTGGATGTTCGCGATGTGGCAAGCGGGAAGGCTCCCGCTCGGCGAGGAGCTCCCGCGATGAGGCCGTTCGTGTTGTCCTTGCTCCTCTGCCTCGCGTGCTCGCGAGGGACCGGAGGCGAGCTCGGCGCCAAAAGCCCGGGAGACTTCGGGGCGGCGCCTCGGCCGGAGCACAGCAAGCTCTTCGGTTCGTTGAACGGTGAAGCGGCCGTGCTCGCCGTGGACGCCGGCATGGCCGGGGACCGCGTCTCCTCGCTGCTCACGATCCCCGAGGACGAGTGCGCGATCGTGATCGCGCGCGCCGGGGAAACGGTCGATGATCTCGATTTGCTGGCGTATGCCGAAGATGGAAGCGTCGTCGGCATCGACGAGGCGCCCGACAAGACGCCGGCGCTGCTGATCTGTCCGCCTCATCCTCGCCGGGTGTGGGTGGCCGCGCGCATTGCCGCTGGCCACGGGCTCGTTGCCCTCGGCGCCGGTCGCGTGCAGCCGAACGAGGCGCAGCGCGCCGCAAAGGTCTACGGGATTCGGCACGGCAACGGACCGGCGACGAATCAACCCGAGGTGATCCGGGGGCTCGAAGAGCGACTCGCCGAGCATCGGCGGGAGCTCGGCGGCGCCTGGCAAGACATTCGGCGGGTGCCGGTTCCGCTGGATCCGCGCGTGCCAACGCGGGTCTCCGCGCGGGTCGAGGCCGGGCGCTGCCTGGATGCCCTCGTGGTCCCCACCGACGAGGTGGGACACGTGAACGTGACGGCAGCCGACGCCAACGGCGCGATCGTGGGGCGGGCGCAGAGCTCGGGTCGCGATCGGTACCTCGTGCTCTGCGCCACTTCGGACACGCCCCTGACGCTCGAGCTGCGGCCACACTCCGGGCGCGGCATGGGCATGTTGATGTTCTCGCGATCGAGACCGGGCAGTGAGACCGATCTCGAAATCGAGCCCACACGCATCGACGCCTTCCCCGCCACCGACCTCGGTGAGGAGATCGCGCGAGCGCAGCGGGAGCTCCGGCGCGCTGGCTATGCCAACGGACGAGCGCTTCTTTCGGGCACGCTCGAGGTGGGCCGTCGCACCAGCCACGAAATCACGCTCCCCGAGGGGTGCTCCCGCCTGGACCTGCTCGGAGGTGCGCCGCTCAGGGGAATCCGCGCCTGGGTGTGGTCGCCGGGGGGAGACCTCATCAGCACGACCTCGGCAGGCGGTCGTGGCGTGCTCTTCGTGTGCGGGCGAGGCGGAACGGCGCGACTCGACGCCGAAGCGACGCTGCGGCCGGGCCCGTTCACCGTGCTGCTCAACCCGGAGCCGGGTGCCCCCGCACCGCTCGCGGAGGCGCCGCTCGCGGCCGGGCGTCTGCTCGCCAACGTCGTCGAGCGCGGCGTGCTCCGGCGCGGCGCCGAAATCGGGCTCGTCCGAAAGTACACGCTCTCCGAGACCGCGTTCGAAACGATCGAGCTCACCGTGCCGTTCGGTCGGTGCATGGACGTCGCGCTCGCCTTGGATCGCGGGGCGATCGGCGCCGAGATCCGCCTCGTCGCCGCGAGCAGCGGAAAGGAGATCGCGTCTGGCCGCGGCCCCCACGCGACGAGCGCCCGCGTGTGCGCGCTCGACGCCGAGAGCGCACAGACGAACCTCAAGACGCGCGCGGAGCTGCGGGTCGCTTCCGGCTCCGGTGTAGCGCTGGTCTCGACGCGGATGCTGAGCCCCGCCCGCTGACGGGCCGCGGCGCTCACCCGGGGGAGAGCGCGATCACGTCTCGCACGGAAACGACGCGCTCCGTGCCTTCGACGTTCGTAACCTTGATCGCGTCCTCGACGATCCCGAGCACGCGCGCCGGCGTCCACGGCTCCGCCGTCGACGAGGGACGGAGCAGGACGAAGTCGCCGCGGGACGGCGGCGCGTTCGCGGACGACGGCTCCGGGACCAGGTCTTTCGGGCCGATTTGAGCGCTCCACGCGTCCGCTGGGAAGGTCACCGAAGCGCTGTCCGCGCTTACGCTTTCGACGACGGCCGTGTACCACCCCCCTTCCCGCTTCGCGACCACGCGGGCGCGCGGCGCGGGGCGATACCCCGGCGGTGCGGTGGGAGTGCCTGCGCGCCTCCAGGCGTCGAGAAAGGCCGCCCGAGCGGCAGCACGCGCGAACCGGCTCTGCAGATTGAGCTCCGTCACCGCCGAGGGTTGGAGCAGCGCCTCGCGCGGGAGCTCGGCGCGCTTGCCGGAGGTCGTGAAGACCGTGAACCCCGACGCGGAGCGCTCTTCGATTCGACAACCGACCCAGGCATCCTCGACCCTGCAGATCGCGAGGGCGCCCAAGTCGAACCGCGCCTGAGCCGGTGGCAACCGATACACGTCTCCCGGGGCCACGCTGAGCGGGTCTCCCTCGACCGGCGCTACCCGAAGCGACTCCTTCGTCGCCTGGAGCACCCGCGCCTCGAAGAACTCCGCGGCTGTGGCTTCCACGACCACCCGATCGCCCCGGACGATGGAGGGCTCGCGCGGCGGCGCGGGCGCCGACCGTCCATCGCGGCACGAAAGGGCGATGCTTCCGAGCACGATGCAGCCGACTGCCAGCCGCGCGCAACGCGAGGCGTCAGGCCGCTCGAGGGCCGTTTCGACCCGACGCTGTTCGCTGGACGACGACGACAAAGCTTTCCATTTCTATTCGCTCAATCGCGCAGGAAGGTAAAGCTTCCAGCACCTCGAAATCGCGTATCGGGAGACGCGCCGCGAACTCCTAGCTTCCGGGCGCCGGGCTTTCGGGCAAGCGCTCGAGGAACGCAGTGAGTCGAGCGTTGAACTCCGCGGGCGCCACGAGATTGACCACGTGCCCCGCGCCGGGCACCACGACCAGCTCGGCCTCTGGCAGAAGCTCGGCGAGCCGCCGACTCGGAGCGAGCGATTCCCGATCCTCGCTGCCGACGATCACCAGCGTGGGAATCGCGAGCTGGGCAAGCTCCGGCGCGAGCGCCTCGAGGGGCGGAATTCGCGCGAGCACCCGGCGCAGGATCGCCGACAGCGCGTGCGGCGCGTGCTCCATCAAGCCCTGCCGGATCAGCGCCGCTCCCTTCGGGTCGAAGCGCGCCGCCCCGCCCCAGACGTACCGTGCACCCGCCCGCTCGAGTCCCTCGCGGGCGATGGGCTCCGCGAAGCCGAGCGCCCAGTCCACTCGGCCCGGCGCGTCGCTTCCGCTCGGCAAAGCGGCGAGCACGAGCCCGCGCACCGTGGACGGATGCGCGAGCGCATGGCGCAGGGCCGTGTAGGCGCCGAGACTCAGCCCTCCAGCGACCACGCGAGCGCCCGATTCCCGCGCGATTCGCGTGAAGTCGCCGACCAATTCTTGCTCGTCGTACGCGGCGGGGTCTTCGGGGGCTTCGCTCCGCGCGTGTCCTCGGGCATCGTACAGCACCACACCGAGTCGGTCGGCGAAGGCACGGGCCTGCGGACGAAAGTTCCGGGCGCTGCCGCCGAACCCGTGCGCGAGGACGAGGGGCGGACCCGAGCCATGGCGTTCGACGTGGAGCTTCGGTGACGAGGACACGCTCGCCCTTGTACCGCGACGGGCGCGCGCGTCGAGGGTGGCGCTTGCGCGGTGCGCCTCGACCCTTCCGTCCCCTGTCAAGGGCTTGACCGCGGCCGGTCGGCTCCGTAATGGGTGCCCCGGTGTCGGAGCTGAACCCGGCCCAGCGCGAGGCCGTGACCACACTCTCGGGGCCCCTGCTCGTGCTCGCGGGGGCCGGCACGGGCAAGACGCGCGTCATCACGTACCGCATTGCCCAGCTCGTGCGTCACGGCACGCCGCCCCACCGCATCCTGGCGGTGACGTTCACCAACAAGGCGGCGCGCGAGATGCGGGAACGCGCGCTCCGGCTGCTCGGCAGGCGCCCGCGCGGCGCGAAGCCTCCAGAGATCTCCACGTTCCACTCGCTGTGCGTGCGTATCCTACGCCGCCACGCGACCCGCTTGGGCTACCCGGCGGAGTTCTCGATTTACGACCGGGGTGACCAGGAGATGCTCGCGCGGCTCGTCCTTCGCGACATTCGGGTGAGTGATTCCACGCTTCGCCCCGGGGAGCTCCTCGGGTTCATCGGCGGCTGGAAGAACCAAAACGTGTCGCCGGAGGAGGCGCGGCTCACGGCGGACGGCAACCGCGCCGAGCTCGCCGCGCAAGCGTACGCTCGCTACGAGGCGCAGCTTCGCGCCGGGGGCAGCATGGATTTCGACGATCTGTTGCTGCAGACGACCCGACTCTTCCGAGAACACCCCGAGGCGCGCTTCGCCGAAGCGTCGCGCTTCGATCACCTGCTGATCGACGAATACCAGGATACGAATCGCCTTCAGTACGAGATCGTGAAGGTGCTCGCGCACCGACACCGAAACCTGTGCGTCGTCGGCGACGACGACCAGTCGATTTACGGCTGGCGGGGCGCCGAGGTCGAGCACATCCTGAGCTTCCAGAACGACTGGCCCGATGCCCACGTCGTGCGGCTCGAGGCGAACTATCGATCGCGCGCCCCCATCCTCGAGCTCGCGAACAAGCTCATCCTCCACAACAGCGCCCGGCACCAGAAGGTGCTCCGCCCGTCGCGGGAGGGCGGCGTCCCTCCACGCATTCTGCGTATGGAGGACGAGAACATGGAGGCGGAGCACGTGGTCCGCGAGATCCGGCAGCTCCTGGTCGGAGACGCTGAACGACGCGTGAGCCCAAGCGACATCGCGATCCTCTTCCGTACGAACGAACAGCCGCGCGCGTTCGAGCTCGAGCTCCGCCGGGAAAAGATTCCCTACGTGCTGGTCGGCGGCCTTTCCTTCTACGACCGACGCGAGATCAAGGACGTGCTCGCCTACCTCCGGGTGCTCGCGAACCCCCTCGACGAGGTCTCACTGCTCCGGGTCATCAACACGCCGCCGCGTGGCATCGGCCCGTCTACCGTGGAGACCCTGCTCGAGCACGCGGTGAGCCAGGGACGCCCGCTCTGGACCGTGCTTCCCGAAGCGGCCTCGCTGTCGCTGAGTGAAGCCGTGGTGAGCCGTATCCAGGGCTTCCAGAAGCTCTTGGACGGCTTTCGCGCGAAGCTCGGCACTTTGCCCATCGCCGATATCGTGCGCGCCCTCCTCGGTGCCGTCGAATACCGTGCGGAGCTCGATCGCGTGTACACGGGACCGGGCGAGGCGGAGTCGCGCTGGCTCGCGATCGAGGAGCTCGTCAACGCCGCGGCGCTCTACGAACAGCGCGCCGAAGCGCCGTCGCTCCTCGGGTTCCTCGAGGAGGCGGCGCTCGCCGATCGCGACGACAAAGACGAAGAGTCGGGACGGGAGCGCCACGCCGTCACTCTGATGACCCTCCACAGCGCCAAGGGCCTCGAGTTTCCGCACGTCTACATGGTGGGGGTGGAAGAAGGGATCCTTCCGCACCAGCGCTCCGTGCTCGAAGGGCGCGGGGTCGAGGAGGAGCGCCGGCTCTGCTACGTCGGCGTGACGCGCGCCCAGGAGACGCTCACCCTCACGTTCACGAAGGCTCGGATGAAATGGGGCAAACCCCGGCCGTCGATCCCGAGCCGCTTTCTGATGGAAATGCGGGGCGAAACAGAGCGTGCTCGCCGCGCCGCCGAGGCCGCCATGGCCCTGTTCGGCAGCGCCGTGCAGGGGCGCCCGCGTGGGTCGGGCACCGAGTCCGAGACGGAGGGCGCCGGAAAACGCTCTACGAAGGCGTCCCGCAAGACCCGCGACACGAAGCGGAAGCGCAGCGCCAGCGGCTAGAAGCGGGCCGCCGGGGAACGACGTCTTCCCGCCGTTGCGGGACGGCAGCGAGCGTGCGTCCCCGTGCCCGCTCCTTCAGGCGGCGCGTCCGATCACGACCGTGTTCCACGCGAGACGACCGAGGCCGCGCGCCGCCATGAGCGACTCGAGCGATGGATCCACGGCCGTGGCGAGCCGCGCGAGCGGCAGAGCGAGCGCTTGTGGCAGCGGCTGCGTCTCCGCGAAGGGCGTCGAGAAGACGCCCTGCGGGTAGCTCTGGCAGGTGTACCCAGCGCTCTCGAAGAGGCGCAGGAGCTCCGGCTCCGAGTATTCGACCTGATCGCTGGAGTAGTTGCGATCGACGCGCTTTCGCACCCAGCGCAGGGCGCTCACCACCGGGTTGCCCGATTGCGGCTCGTTCACGGCGACCACGCCGTGCGGCGAGAGCAGTCCTCGCAGTCCCTCGAGAACTTTTTTTGGCTCCGGGATGTGGTGGAGCACGCCGACCATGAGAATGAGATCGAAGCGCGCGTCCGTCCGATACTCCAGCACGTCGGCACACACGAACTCGCGATTCGGTCCGCCGTTGTGCACCTCCGCGTACCGGATCAGCTCGGCGGAGTGATCGACTCCCGTGTACCGCTCGTAGAGGCCCTCGAGATACTCCGCGGTGAACCCGCCCCCACAACCGACCTCGAGGATGCGGCCCATCGGGACCGGCAGCGGCTTGATGGTTTGCCGCAGGCGCTGCTCACGGGCGACCCGACAGCATTCTTTGAGGTCCTTGTTCACGTACTCGCGCGCAATCCGGTCGAACAGCGCCTTGTCGGCTCGCGCCAGCTCTTCTGCGGAGGCGGGAACGGACCCCGTACGATGTGCTTCCATGAAACCGTGGCCTCGATTCGTTCGACTGGCTGCGGCGTGCCCACGCCAGCCTCGCCGCGGACTCTACAAGTCGGTCCGGTACCGCGCAATGCGGGCGGCGGATTCCGCTTTGCCCAGGAGCGGAGTGCCGAGTCAAGCGCCCGGAGCGGCGCTCTCGGCGCCCCCTGCCTCTTCGCGCGCCGTGGAGAACGTGAAGCACCGCCACTCGCCCCGGTCGGACGGGCCACGGCACGCGAAGAGCTCGCGTCGCTCGGGGATGCACACGATGCAGGCGTTCGTGGTCGTGCCCTGGGCGTCCTCGGGATACCGGTTGATGCTCTCGATCCCGTCGGAGCGATCGGCGAACAGGGCGCGCACGGTGTCGACATCGACGTCACCGCGAGCGAGCCACGCGCCCGCGCGAGCGAGCCGCCTGAGGCTCGACGCCGTCACCGCCTCCCCCTCGCGCTCCCGGAGGGGGAACGCTTGGCAGTGATTCGTCTGCACGATCGGGTCCCCTTCGAGGCCGCGCTCGAAGACACCGTTCGGGTCGCACTCGAGCTGCACTCCGGAGGCGGCGTCCGCGATCCAGTACGTGTGCGCGGCGGCTCGGGGCGCTCGGCGCACCACGTCGCTCGCCTCGGCACGCGTGCGCGCTCGAATCGCTCGGTGCAGCACCGTCAGGTACCCGACCCCCCGGCGCGACGCGCGCGTCTTGATGTTCGTGGTGCCCACCGCGATGCCCTCGGCGTTCATTCCGACGAGCGAGAGCGCCCCCGCGCAGGTGATGGACCAGGTCTCTGGACCGGAGCTCGGCAACCGGTGCACGGCCACGACGAACGCGAGGTCGTCGGGGTTCAGGTCCCAGGTCTGACCGGCGATGACGAGGCGATCGCGGCTCTTGCCGCGCGGGACGAGCACGCTCGTGCACCCCTCCTCGTCGGGTGAGGCGGGCAGCACGAGCACGTCGCGCAGATCCGTCATGTTCGCGGCGGCGTAGAGCAACACCGGATCGACGGCGGCGCCCTCGGCGATCCCGAAATGCTCTTCGGTCCCCTCCGGGTCGAAGCGCTGGGCGATTTCGAGGCAAGCGCGCCCGACCCGTTCGAACTCGGAGAGGCGCTCGGCTTGATGGCGCTCGGCGAGGTACACGGAGAGCGCCCGGAAGCGCTGGTCCACGAACTTCTGGACGAGCCCGCGCAGAGCTTCGCCCTGAGCACGCCCGAGCTCGCGCGGCGCGCCGGAACAGTCGATGACGGGGAGGTCGAGCATGGTCGGGGCCCAGTCTAGACGCGAGAGACTTCCACGACCCCGTTTACCTTGGCGAGCGCCTTCATCACGCTCTTGAGCTGGCTCAGGTCGGTGCAGTGGAACGTGAAGATGTTCCGCGCCCGCCCATCGTCGCTGGCACGACAGTTCGCTTCGCTGATGTTGATGCTCTGCGCGCTGAACGTCTGGCTGACCACCGCCAAAATCCCGGGTTTGTTCGCGGTGGTGACGCAGAGCTGCACCGGGCGGTTGATCTTCGCCCGGGCGTCCCACTGCACGTCGATGCGCCGCTCCGGCTCCGTGTCGAAGGCCCTCTGGCACTCGCGTCGGTGCACCGTAACCCCGCGCCCCCGGGTGATGAAGCCGATGATGCCGTCACCGGGCAAGGGATTGCAGCACTTCGCGTACCGCACCAACACGTCGTCGATCCCGCTCACGCGAATGCCGCTCGTTTCCCGTCCGGTGACCTTGCGGACCAGCTTCTCGATGCGGCTCGAGCGGAATCGCTCGGAGGTCGGCCCGACCTCGTCGGCGTCGGCGCGGATCGCGCTGACCACCTCCTCGACCGTGAGCTTGCCGTAGCCCACCTGGAGCAAGAGCTCGTCGAGGGTGCCCTCCCCGAGTCGCTCGCACACGCGGCGCACCTCGTTCTCGCTCTTCGAGAACTTCGCGAAACTCATGCCGGCGTCGCGCAGGCCGGCCTCCAAGAGCTCCCGTCCGAGATTGATGCTCTTGTGCCGCTGCTCGGCGCGCAGGGTCGCGCGAATCCGCGAGCGGGCTCGCGTCGTGACGCAGAAGTCGAGCCAGTCCTTGGAAGGCTGCTGGCTCGGCGAGGTCATGACCTCGATCACGTCGCCGCTCTTCAGCTTGTAGCGGAGCGGGACGATCTGGCCGTTCGCCCGCGCCCCGTTGCAGTGCGCGCCGATCTCCGAGTGAATGGCGTAGGCGAAATCGATCGGGGTGGCGCCGCGCGGGAGCACCCGCACATCACCCTTTGGAGTGAAGACGTACACCTCGTCCGGGAAGAGGTCGATCTTGACGCTCTCCACGAACTCGACCGGATCCTTGAGGCTGCCCTGGAACTCGGCGAGCTCGCGCAGCCACTCGAACTTCTCGGCGTCCTTCGGATCCAGACCCGAACCGCGCTCCTTGTACTTCCAATGCGCGGCCACGCCGTACTCCGCGACGCGGTGCATCTCGTGCGTTCGAATCTGGATCTCGATGCGCTGCCGCCCCGGCCCGATCACGGTCGTGTGGAGCGACTGGTACATGTTCGGCTTCGGCAGCGCGATGTAGTCCTTGAACCGGCCCGGGATCGGCGTCCATCGCGAGTGCATGGCGCCGAGCGCGGCGTAACACTCGGCCGCGGTCTCGACGCAGATGCGAAACGCGAGCACGTCGAGCACCTGCTCGAAATCGCACTGCTGCTCGCGGATCTTCCGGTAGATGGAATAAAGGTGCTTGGCGCGCCCGGTGACCTCCGCCGCGTATCCCTGCTCCGCCAAGCGCGACGTGATCGTTCGACAGACGCTCTCGATGTAGCGGTCGCGCTCCTTGCGCGTCTTGTGGAGCTTGTGCGACAGCTCCCGGTACGCATCGGGCTCGAGGTGCTTGAAGCTGAGATCCTCGAGCTCGCCCCGAATCCGCTGCATGCCGAGCCGGCCGGCGAGCGGTGCGTAGATTTCGCGCGTTTCTCTCGAGATCCGCTCCTGCGCCTCCGGGCTCATGTGGTCCAGGGTGCGCATGTTGTCGAGCCGATCGCAGAGCTTCACGAGCAGGACGCGGACGTCCTGCGCCATGGCGACCACCATCTTGCGGAAGCTCTCCGCTTGGCGGTCCTCGCGGCTCGTGAAGTTGAACTTGCCGAGCTTGGTGACCCCGTCGACGATCCCCGCGATCTCTCTCCCGAATTCCTCCTCGATGGCGTCGCGGCTGACCGCGCTGTCCTCGAGCACGTCGTGCAGGAGGCCCGCGCACACGCTCGCCGTGTCGAGCCGGAGGTCGGCGAGGATCTGGGCCACGCTCGCCGGGTGCACGAAATAGGGATCGCCGCTCTTCCGCCGCTGCTCCCGGTGCGCCCACTCTGCAAAGTCGTAGGCTTTCTTGATCAGCGCCCCGTTGGCAGCCGGGTGGTACGCTTGGACGACGTCAATGAGCGACTCAGCGTTCAGCACGGCCGCTCTGTAAATTAACACCGGGTCGCAGCGCCCGCCATGGGCCCGCCGCCCGCCCGAAACACGAAAGCTCTCGGCAGCTTCTTGGCACGCTCGCCCCTCAGTCTCCGGCGGTGGTCGAGGCGCTCGCGCGGAGCGATGTTCCCGAACCCGCTTGCTGCCGTTCGGCGAGCCACCCCGCGAGGTCGTCGAGCGCCCGGGCCGCCATCGCCTCGTAGCGAGCGGTCTTGGTGAGGCGAGGCCCCGCCCAGGGAGAAAGGTGTGAAAACGTGATGTTGGAGGGCTGGTAGCTCTCCGGGTTCCGCGACACGTGCGTGAGAATCCCGCCCAGAGCGGTCGTTGGAGGCGGCAAGAGCGGCGTACGACCGTTCAGCCGATCGAACAGGATGAGCGCGACCAGGAGCCCGCCGGCAGCGCTCTCGACGTAACCCTCGGTCCCGGCGACCTGTCCCGCGAAGTAGACCCCCGGGTCGGAGCGCAGCTGAAACGTCCCGTCGAGCAGTCGCGGAGCGTTCAGGAACGTGTTCCGGTGCACCGCGCCGTAGCGCAGGAACTCGGCGGCCTCCAGGCCGGGGATCGTGCGGAAGATGCGCTCCTGCTCCGGGCGCGCCATGCGCGACTGGAAGCCCACGAGGTTGTAGGCGGTGCCCGCCTCGTCTTCCTTTCGCAGCTGGACGACCGCGAAGGGGCGACGCCCCGTGCGGGGATCCACGAGGCCGACCGGCTTCATCGGCCCGAAGGCGAGCGTCATCTCACCGCGCTCCGCCATCACCTCGAGCGGCAAGCAGCCCTCGAAATAGCGGGGCTCCTCGAACGCTTTCGGCTCCACCTTGCGCGCCGCGCGCACGGCTTCCACGAAGGCGCGATACTGGGCCTCGTCGAGCGGGCAGTTCACGTACGCGGACTTGTCGTCCTCGCTCTCGCCCTTGTCCCAGCGGGACGCGACGAACACCTTGGACCAATCGATCGAATCGGCGCTGACGATCGGAGCGATCGCGTCGTAGTAGGCGAGCGCGTCCTCCCCGACCCGCCGCGCGACGTCGCTCGCGAGCGCATCCCCCGTGAGCGGGCCCGTCGCGATCACGACGGGGCGCGCCTCGGGGACGCGTTCGACGCGTTCGACGCGGAGGTGGATGCGCGGGTTGTCCCGAACCCAGCCCGTCATGCGGGCGGCGAAGCGCTCCCGATCGACGGCCAGGGCACCGCCCGCCGGGACGCGCGTGGCGTCGGCCGCGCGCATCACGAACGACCCGGCTCGGCGCATCTCCTCCTTGAGCAGGCCCACGGCGTTCGTCAGCGCCGCGCCGCGCAGCGAGTTCGAGCAGACCAGCTCGCACAGCTGATCGCTCACCTGCGCGGGCGTCCGATGCGCAGGCTTCTGTTCGACGAGATCGACCTCGACTCCGTGCGCCGCGAGCGTCAGGGCCGCCTCGCACCCGGCCAGGCCCGCGCCGATGATGGTGACGCGCGCGGTCATCCGGCGGGCAAGCGGGCTTCGTCGGAGCCGCGCGACCGCGGCTTTCCATCTTCCGCGCGGGCGCGGGCGCCGTCACTCGGGGTCGCTGGCTCGGCCGTGGCGCTCGGAGCGGCTGCCGTCGGTTCCGCGGGCTCATCGAGCGGGCGCGAGTACCCGCACTCTTTGCCGCGGGGGCAGACGAGCTTCGGGTTCTTCCCGCCGCCGACGACGAGGAACGGGTTCTGGCAAAGTGGGCAGGGTTCCTTCACGGGCTTCTGCCACACCTTGAAGTCGCACTCCGGGTAGCGCGTGCAGCCGTAGAACGAGCGGGCTCCGCGCTTCTTCGAGCGAATCTCGACGAGGTCTCCGCCGCACTTCGGACACGGCACGCCGAGCGGCACGGGCCGCGCGTTCTTGCATTCGGGATAGCCGCTGCACGACAAGAACTCGCCGTACCGGCCGGTCTTGATGACCATCGGCTTGCCGCACTTGTCGCACTGGACGTCCGTCGTTCGGACCTCCGCGGGCGTCGCGCCGTCCTTACCGAGATCCTTGGTGAACTTGCACTTCGGATAGGCGGAGCAGCCGAGGAACCAACCGTTTTTGCTCCAGCGCTTGAAGAGCTGCGAGCCGCACTCGTCGCAGGTAAATTCCGTGGGCTCCGGCTCGGGCGTCCAGCGCTTCTGTTTCTTGGCCTGGTCGAGGACCTCGCGAAACCGCTGGTAAAACCGCGACAGCAGCTCCTTCCGATCGAGCTTGCCGTGCTCGACGGCGTCGAGCTCCTCCTCCATCTTCGCCGTGAAGCTCGGGTCCATGAAGTCGAGCTCGGTGCCGACCAGGCCATCGACGACCATCTTGCCGAGCTCCGTCGCCTTCATCTGCCCGCCGGGCAAGCGCTCAACGTACTCGCGCGCCTGCACCTTGCTGATGATCTCGGCGTAGGTGCTCGGCCGCCCGATGCCGCGCTTCTCGAGCTCGCGAACGAGCGACCCTTCGTTGTAGCGGGGCGGCGGCTGCGTGAACTTTTGTTCGGTGACGACCCCCGGCGGTGTGACGATCGACAGCGACTCGCCTGCCTTGAGCTCCGGCAAGAGGCCTTCTTCGTCCTCGGCGCCGCGCGCGGGGGCAGCGTCCGCCTTCGCCGCCTCACGCTCCCCTGCTTCGTCCTCGCCGGCAAGCTCGCGCGGGCCGTCGCCGAAGCCGCGGCCGTACTGCTCGAGCCAGCCGGCAAACTTGAGCACTTTGCCGCTCGCACGAAGCTGAATGACCTTGTGGGCCGCACCTTTTCGTTGCGGGACGGCCTCGATGTCCACGCCGGTCTGATCGTAGACGGCGTGTGACATCTGCGACGCGAGGAAGCGATCCCAGATGAGCTTGTAGAGCTTGAACTGCTCTTCCGTCAGGTACTTGGCAACGCGCTCCGGGGTGTACTCGATCGAGGTCGGGCGGATCGCCTCGTGCGCCTCCTGCGCGTCCTTTCGCGACTTGTACACGTTCGGCTTTGCCGGGAGGTACTTCGCGCCGTAACGCTGCTCGATGTAGGCGCGCGCCTCGGTGACGGCTTCCTGGCTCACGCGCACGGAGTCCGTACGCATGTAGGTGATGAGGCCGACGAGACCGCCGTCTTTCTTGAGATCGATGCCTTCGTAGAGGCGCTGCGCGATGGTCATCGTGCGCTTCGTCGAGAAGCGCAGGTGGCTCGTCGCGTCTTGTTGCAGCTTGCTCGTCGTGTACGGCGCGGGGGCGTGCCGCTTCTGCTCGCGCTGCGTGACGTTGGCGACGCGGTACGTCGCCGACGCGAGGTCGTCACGGAGGGCCGTGGCCTCGGCCTCCGTCTTGACCTCGATCTTCTCGCCGTCGACCTTGGCGAGGCGCGCCAAGAACTTCTCGGGCGCCGTGCCGCGGAGCGCCACGCCGACGTTCCAGTACTCCTCGGGGACGAACGCCTCGATCTCTCGTTCCCGCGCGACGATCAGGCGCAGCGCGACCGACTGCACCCGGCCGGCGCTCAGCCCGAACGCGAGCTTCTGCCAAACCAGGGCGGAGACGTCGTAGCCGACGATGCGATCGAGCACGCGCCGTGCGCGCTGTGCGTCATAGAGGTGCTGGTCGAGGTCCCGGGGGTGATCGAGTCCCCGCTGAACGCCCTTCTGGGTGATCTCCTCGAACTCGACCCGCTTCACCTCGAGCTTTGGGCGGCGGAGCTCCTCGGCGAGGTGCCAGGCGATCGCTTCTCCTTCGCGATCGGGGTCGGTCGCTAGCAAGAGGCGGTCCGCCTTCTTGGCTTCGTGCTTGAGGTCGCTCAGGACCTTCGCCTTGGCTTCGATGACCTCGTACTGCTCCTGAAATCCGTTCTCGACGTCGATGCCCATCCGTTTGGGCAGATCCTTGATGTGCCCCTTGCTCGCCAGGACCTCGTACCCGGAGCCCAGGTACTTCTTGATGGTCTTGGCCTTCGCGGGCGATTCGACGACGACGAGGGTCTTGGACATGAAACCGAGTGGCGAGGGAGTCTGAATGAGCCCGAAATAGCGGGGGCGCAAGGCCCCTTGCGCCGCTCGAGGACAAACCTCAACTAATCCGAGGTGTTGCCCGGAACGAGCCGCCCCGCGGGGTCTGCAACTAAGACGCCATGGAGGCGGTGTGTCAAGATCGCCTGCTGGATTCGGGCGACCGGCAGGCCAAGCTCCCCAACGAGCGCGTCGACGTGACCGATGCCTCGTCGCACTGCGTCGAGGACTCGCTGGGCGTCGTGCTCCGGATCCGCCTCCGAGTGGAAGGGCAGCGCCGCCTGAGCTGCAGACGAACGCCGCCTTCGCGAGCGACGAGCCTTCGCCGGCACCCGCACGGGGCGCTGGCCCGCAGCTTCCAAGGCATCGAGCGCGTCCTTCACCCGCTCGCAGGGGAGCGCACCGCTCCGGAGCTCGGCCAGGCACCCCTGCCCCTCGGGAATCCACGGTGCCGAAGGGACGCAGAGCAAGGGCCGCCCGAGCCGCCTCGCGGCCGCAGCCGCATTGCGGGCCCCGCTCCTGAGACCTGCCTGGACCACGATCACCACGTGCGCGAGCGCGACGAGGCACTCGTTGCGCGCAAAGAACGCCCCGCGGGTCGCCGGACACTCGTCGGGAACCAACGACGCGTACGCGCCCCCTTGACGGAGGATGCTCGCAAAGAGGCGCTCGTGCTCCGCGGGGTACGGCTCGAGGAACCCGGCGGGCCCGAAGACCACGGTGCACCCGCCTGCCGAGAGCGCCCCGCGGTGTGCCGCCGCGTCGATCCCGAGCGCTCCCCCGGACAAGACGGCTACCCCTGCCCGCGCGAGGTCGCGTGCGAGCGCTCGTGCGAAGCGAGCCCCGTCCGCGGTCGGGCGCCGCGTGCCCACGATGGCCACGCTGGGACCGCGCGGCAGCTCGCCGCGCACATAGAGGATGGGGGGTGGCTCAGGGAGATCACGGAGGCGCGCCGGAAGCCGGTCGCCGGAAAGCACCGAGGGCAGCATGGGGACTCCGCGGCCCATCGGTGCGACGCGCCGTCGGGTTGCGGCACGATCGTCCGAAAGGTTGGAAGCACGCTCCCGGGGGGAAACGCCGCCCCGCCCTTTCGTGCTCGTCCCCACCATGTGGTAAGAGCGCCGACATGCGATTCGTGGTCGCCACGCACGGGCACTGCTTCGACGGCCTGGCCAGTGCCGTTGTTTTCACCCGTCTCGTGCGTGCCGTCGACGGGGCCGGGGCAAAGTTCGAGTACCGGGCGTGCGGCTACGGTCAGGGCCAACAGAGGCCGGACGCCCGAGTCCTCGATGGCGACGACAACGCCATCCTCGACTACCGCTTCGCGAATGCGCCGCGCCTGGGCTGGTTTTTCGACCACCACCGAACCGCGTTCCAAAGCGAGGAGGATCGGGCTGCCTTCGAGGCTCGCCGCACGTCCGGACGATACTTCTACGATGCGGCGTACACGTCCTGCACCAAGCTCGTCGCGGACGTCGCTCGAGACCGCTTCGGCGTGCAGCTCGACGAGCTGGAATCCCTCGTGCGCTGGGCAGACCGCGTGGATTCTGCGAGCTTCGAAACGGCCGAACAGGCGGTGAGCCGTAGCGATCCGATGATGCAGCTCGTGAGCGTCGTCGAGCACTATGGCGACGACGCGTTCCTCGCGCGCATGGTCCCCGAGCTCCTCGTTCGTCCGCTCGAGGAGATCGCGCGATCCAGCGAGACCGAAGAGCGCTATCGCCCGCTCGGCCGCAAGCACGAGCGCTTCGTGCAGCGGGTCCGCGCGAAGGGTGAGCGACGCGGGCGCGTGGTCTTCGTGGATTTGACGGAGACGGTCCTGGACACCGTCGGCAAATTCGTGACGTATGCGCTCTTTCCCGACTCCGTGTATTCGGTCATCGTCGGTTTGTTGAAGAGCGGGCCGAAGATCTCGGTGGGGTACAATCCCTGGTCCGGCCGCCCGCTGGATACGGACATCAGCGCGATCTGCGCGCGCTACGGCGGCGGCGGCCACCCGGTGGTCGGCGGCATCGCGTTCGCTCAGAACGAGATCGAGCGGGCACGCGAGATCGCGAACCAGATCGCGGACGAGCTCGCGGGCTGACTTCGAACCCCGATCCGTCAAGCTGGTCGGCTGGGAGCTCGTCGATGACGCCCTGTCCGCGCATTGGGAGGCGTTTCTTTCGCGACGCGGGACAGCCGCCGATCGTGCTCGGTCATCGCGGCGCTCGGCACGCAGCGCCCGAAAACACCTTGCTCGCCTTCGAGCGCTCCCGCGCCGAAGGAGCGGAGGGCATCGAGCTCGACGTCCGGCTCGACGGCAGCGGCGAGGTCGTCGTGCTGCACGATCCGACGCTCGCGCGCGTGACTCACGGTGCGAGCCACGCGCGTGTCGACGCGCTCTCGACCGAGCAGCTCCGTCGCCTCGACGTGGGCCAGGGCGAGCGCGTTCCGCTCCTCGCCGACGTGCTCGCGTGGGCAGACCAGCACGACCAGCTCTTGAACGTCGAGGTCAAGGCGGATCGGCTTTCCTGGCCTCTGCTCGTGGGGACCGTGGTCGACACGCTGCTCGACGCGAAGCAGTGCGCCGAACGCGTGCTGCTCTCGAGCTTCCACCCGGTGGTCGTAACCTGGCTCGCCCGAAGGCTCCCGGAGTTTCCGGTGTGCTGGCTGGTGCACGGGGGACAGCGCGTCCTCCGGAGCGCGCCTGGGTTCCGGGTTCTCGGCGCTGTCGGCGTGAATCCCGAGCACACACTGCTCGAGCCCCCGCGCGTCGAGCGCTGGAAGCGCCGCGGCGCGCTGCTCGCCACCTGGACGGTGAACGAGCCCGAGCGCGCCCTGCGCGCCGCCGAGCTCGGCGTCGACGCGATCATCAGCGATCGCCCGGGCGCCATCCGCGCTGCGCTGTACGACTCGGGCTCGCCCGTGCGTCCCGCGCGCTCGTGACGGCTACGGCCTGGCGTCTTCCGGGCAGGTCGCGTTGCGAACCGACACGCCGGAAGGCGGGCTCTGCGTGAAGACCCCGGGTGGGAGCGGGGGATTGTGCGCGATCTCACGCGTCACGAGCACGACGTCGTGCCCTTCAGTTTCACCGACGAAGCGCAAGCGCCGCGGCAGCTCGGCACGGCACGCCGGACCGCTGGGCGGCAGCGGCGGCTCGAGCTGATCGGGATCCTCCCGCGGCGGCGCCGTGTTCGCGACCGCATGCCCTTCCAGCTCGACGCGGTACAGATCGACCCCGGCCTGCGTCACGCTGGTCTCGAGCACCCGCACGCGTTGCTCCCACCAGGGCAGCGCGTAGTCGGCTTCCGGCGGAACGAAGCGGATCTCCTGCTCCGCGCGATGGCGGCTCGGAATGCGAACGACGTACGCGCCCCCCTCCCAGTCGATCGTCGCCGCGCCCGGTTCGTGCACGAGCACGGGAGAGACCCCACGCAGGAGGTCGACGAGCGCGTGCGGCGGCAGAGGTACCCCCGTGAACCGCCGGATGTTGCACGCGTTCGCGGGTCCCCTCAGGAACACCTTCTCGCGAAGATCGAGCAGCCCGAAGCGCTCGCCGTCGGCAGTGAGGGTCGAGAGCGTCGCGCCGAAGGGACTGTACACGTCGAAGCGCACGCGCGCGGGGAGCATCGCGAGAAAGAGCATGTTCGCCCGGACACGTCCCCGCGGGCCGAAGTAGTCGAGGCTCCCCTCCCCGGTCACGCCGAGGCTGCACGCCTGCGCGGCGTGCATGCGCTCGAGCGCAGCTTCGGCCGTTGGAAACCGAGAAGGCGGCGCGGCGCGGTGGCATCCGAAGGCGAGCGCCACCGGAAGCAGCAGCGCACCCGCCCTCCATGGCGGAGCAGGCGCATCCACGCGGCTCATCCGGAGCTCGCGCGCAGGCCGTCCAGCAGATCCCAATCCGGAACCGACACCGTGACCGTGCGCGGCACCGTTGCGATGCCGTGCTCCTCGCACAGGCGGGCGAGCGCCATGCCGTCCACGACGAGCACGGGAGCGGCGCCCGGAGCCGCCGCTTCGTCGCGCGCCCCCGAGAGCACCTGCCCCGTGGTGATGATCATGCCGGCGTGAGCGCCCGAGTAGTGGTGGAGTCCGCCGCGCAGCTCGGTCACCCGCTCGCGGCCGATCTCGCGACCATCGCGGCGCACGACGATCGCCGTGCGCAGCTCGCCTTGAGGGCCCCGTCCCTTGCCGCAAAGGTGCAGCTCCGCGCCGTGCGCGCCCGGGCGCCGCACGGGCGCGAGTTCGCTATAGCCCATCTGTTCGAGCAGCAGCACGACGAGCTCCCCGAGCGCGCGATGCGAGAGCTCCTGCAGCGCCCGGAGCAGGCTGCGCCGCGAGACCTCGCGCAGGCGATCGAGCGCCTGGTAGTAGTCGCGCTCGGCACGAGCGAAATCCCCGTCGATCTGCCAATCGCTCAGAGCGACCTTGCTGCCCACGATGCGGAAGCGCGGTCGCCTCCCTTCGGCGAGGCGTCGGAGATTGTCCGCGCGAACGGCCGCCGGAATCAGCGGCAATGACGTCGAAAGGTCCCCACCGAGGCGTCCCCGCCGATCGGCGGCTTCCAGCACCGCCTGGAACGAGACCGGACCCCGATTGCGATCGAAGGTCGAGAGCAGCCATTCGATGGCGTCCGCGAGCGGCTTGCCCGAGAGGTCGGCGATCGCGGAACGATCGCGCTCGCGGCCCTCGCCGAGCTCTCTCGCGCGCGGTTCTCGGGGCTCTCGGGGCTCGCGCGGTTCTCGGGATTCGCGCGCCTCTCGCGGCTCCCGCGACGGACGCGGTTCTCGGGGCTCTCGGGGCTCTCGGGGCTCGCGCGGCTCTCGGCTCTCACGGAGCGCCTCGACCTCCGGGAGCTCCGCGGGAGCGTCCGTCACCGTGTACGACGGCAGGTCGTCGCCGCCGCGCTCGTCGAGCCCCCGCCCGCGCCGCCGACGGCGTCGGCGCCGTCGACCGAGCGCTTCCTGCCGCGCTTCGTCCGGTCCGTTCTCCGTCTCCTCGCCTCCGAAGATCGGCTCGTCGTCGTCCTCCTCGGTCTCGAAAAGCTCGGTGGCATGCAGGGCAAGCTCCGCGCGCTCCTGCTCCTCGCGATCGGGAGGGAGCGGCTCCCCTTCCTCGGCGAAGTCATCGAGGCTCACGTGCGCTGCCCGCACGGCCTCGGGCTCGGGCTCGATCTCCTGCCCCGACAGCTTCTCGAGCGCCGGGGTGCGATCCTTGAGACCGCGCTCGATCGTTTCCTCGTCCCACTCACGGAGCGCGAACACGCCGGGCTTCACGCGGATCAGCGGGTTCTCCTTTTCGGACTTCTTGACCAGTGCCGCAAGGCGCGCCCCCATCGTCACCTCGGGGCTCTTTCCCACGTGACTGAGCAGGTTCTTCTCGATCGCGACGTCAGTGATTTCCTTGTAGTGTAGAGGTTTCCCCACGAGGCGCAGAACCTGCGCCGCAGCTTCCGTAAACGTCATCAGACAGTGTCTTCCAGTTGGGGGAGAGCAGAAATGTTCTCCGTTGCGAGGTGCCTCCGGGGAAGCGCGCATCGCTCCCGCCGCCGGCAGAGCACCTCTCGCTGGTGCCCCCATAGCACGCCCGTTTTGATGGAAAAAGAACAGCGCGGCCGCAAGGGGTGCCCCTCAGAGCGCAGGCACGGACCCGGGGGGACGGGGCCAGGGCCCTGGCGTCGGGGCGAGCCGCCCCGGAGAGGGCCAGAAAGGCGCGCCGCCGAACGGCTCGGCGTTCTAGGATGTGCGGGTGGCCCCCGATGGGCTCTTGGCGGAGCTTCTGCGCGTGGCACGAGCCGTCGAGCTCGACGTTCGCATCGTGCCGCTCCGAGGCGCGCAGGGCAGCGCCGGCGGGCTCTGCACGCTCCGGGGCCGGCCCGTCGTGATCCTCAATGCGCAGGTGAGCGCCATCGACCAATGTACGGTGCTCGCCGACTCCCTCTCGGGGCGCATCCTGGATGGGCTCGACATGCCGCCGTTCGTGCGTGGGTTCATTCAATCACGGGCGCGAACACGCTCGCGGATCCTCTTGCCGAAGAAGCGACCAGGGCCCGGACTTGCGGCGTGCCGCGTTCGCGGTAACCGGTGACGCGTGCTCGTTCGAGAAGACGTCGAGCTCCGTGAGCGCACGACCCTCGGGGTCGGTGGGCGTGCCCGCTATTTCGCCGAGGTGACGGACGAACGCGCCGTGGTCGAGGCCTTCGCGTTCGCGCGGGAACGATCGTTGGACGTCCGGGTGCTCGGGGGCGGCAGCAATGTCGTCGTGCCCGACCGCGGTGTCGACGGGCTCGTGCTCTCGATCGGGCTGACCGGGGTCTCTATAGAAGAGCGCGACGGCAAGGCGCTCGTCACGGCAGGCGCGGGCGAGCCGTGGGACGCGCTCGTGGCGACCACCGTCGAGCGCGGGCTCGCCGGGCTCGAGTGCTTGAGCGGGATTCCGGGGCTCGCGGGCGCGACACCGATTCAGAACGTCGGTGCGTACGGCCAGGAAGTCGCGCAGAGCATCGTCTCGGTGCGCGCGTTCGATCGGCGCACCGGCGCGTTCGTCACGTTCTCGAACGCGGAGTGTGCCTTCGACTACCGCGACAGCCGCTTCAAGAGCCGTGAGCCCAATCGCTACGTCGTCCTCGCGGTGACGTTCGCGCTCGCGCTCGAGGGCACGCCGACCCTCGCCTATCCAGAGCTCGCCCGCGCGCTCGCGGGGGAGGCACGCCCCTCGCTCGCGCACACGCGGCAAGCAGTGCTCCGGATCCGCGGAGCGAAGTCCATGGTCGTGGACCCGACCGACGAGAACTGCCGGAGCTGCGGCTCCTTCTTCGTGAATCCGGTGGTCGCAGCCGAAACCGCCGCGCGCGCCGGCGCCCGGCTCGGTGCACCGGACATGCCGCGCTACGCGCAGCGCGATGGCCGAGTGAAGCTCTCGGCGGCCTGGCTGATCGAGCGCTCCGGCTTCACCAAAGGGGTGCGTTTCGGCAACGTCGGGCTCTCGACCCGACACGCGCTCGCGCTCGTTTGCCACGACGGCGCGACCAGCGAAGAGCTCCTCGCCTTCGCGACCCACGTCCGCGAGACGGTCCACGAGAAGACGGGGATCGAGCTCGTGCCCGAACCCGTGCTCTGGTGACGCCCCTCGCTCAAAAGAGGGACTCGATCCACGCCTCCACGCAGGCCTGATCGATCGCATTGAGCCCAGTCGGCGCGGGCATCGGCGTGCCGCATTCCTGCTCGCCCTTCACCTTTTTGAGCAGCACGCTCTCGGCCGGGTTGGCCGAGTCGATCAGCTTCGCACCCTGAACGCACTGGTCTGCGTCGGTCACTCCCATGTACGTCGCCGGCTCGTCGACGAGCCGCGACGCGACGTCGTTTCCACGCAGGTCGAGATTGGCCCCGATGGCCGCCGCCTGCGCCCCGTGACAGAGATTGCACGACGTGAGGATGGTCTGCAGGCACGAGCTCGGAGGCGGATAGTCGCCGCCCGGGCTGCCGCCCGAAGCCGGGCTGCCGCCGGAGCCCGAGCCGCCCAGTGCGGACATGCCGCCGGAGCCCGAGCCGCCCGATGCGGGCATCCCGCCAGAGCTCGAGCCGCCCGAAGTTGGGCTGCCCCCGTTGCTCGCGCCGCCGAACGACGGGGCTCCTCCGCTGCTCGTCCCGCCGGAGCCGAAGCTTCCGCCCGACGACTGAGCCGCACCGCCGAATGCGGAGCCGCCACCGCTGTCCGAGGTGCCCTGGCTGCCCGCCCACTGACCGTAGTTCGCCGGCACGATATCGGGATCCCAACAGCCGGGGGCGATTGCCAGAATCGGAATCACCCAGCGGAGAGAGCGCAAACGCCCTCTGCATCGCAACCCCGAAATCCGCGAGCGCGGTGAACGCTCGAGGCTCCGAGGATGGGGGACACGCGATCGCGTCGAGATATCGGAACGGTCGCTCACGTTGCGTTACTAGCACGCATGTCGGCGTGGCAAGCCATCCGATCCCACCACGCGTCACTGACACCCGAGGGTTGGCCTCCCCGACTCGGGAGCTCGAAATCGGAAGCTCAGGACGCCTGAGGCGATGTGGGATCCGCGTGAGCGGGAGCGGATGCAACCAGATCGTAAATACTCATGATTGCCTGATCGATGCGTGAGGGATCGGTGCCACCCGCTTGTGCCATATCGGGACGCCCACCTCCCGAGCCGCCGACGATCTGGGCGATCGGCCGGATCAGCTCCCCGGCTCGGAAGCGCTCGACCAACGCCTTGGCGACGGTGAGCACGAGCTGCGCCTTGCCGTCCGCGACAGAGCCCACGAGCACGATGCTCGAGCCCAATCGATCCCGGAGCGTTTCCGCGAGCTCCCGGAGCGCGCCGCGATCGGTCACGTCCGTCCGCACACCGAGCACCTTCACGCCCGCGATCTCGCGGGCCTGGGCGAGCAACGCCTCCGGGCCTCCCGCGCCACCCGTCGCGAGCTTGCGCTCGAGCTCTTCGACCTTCTTCTCGAGCGCCCGCTCCCGTTGAAGCAGCTTCTCGATGCGCTCGGGCAGCGTCGCCGGCGCGGTCTTCAGCGCCTCCGCGGCGCGCCCGACGCTCCCTTCGAGCTCGCGCACGTACGCGAGCGCCCCTTCTCCGGTCACGGCGGTGATGCGGCGGACTCCGGCCGCGACGCCCTGCTCACTCACGATCTTGAAGAGCCCGATATCGCCGGTCGCACGCGCGTGCGTTCCGCCGCAGAGCTCGAGCGACTCCGCCATGCCGAGCAGGCGCACCACGTCTCCGTACTTCTCTTCGAAGATCATCGTGGCGCCCCGTGCCCGCGCTTCTTGCATCGTGAGGACCTCGGTGCGAATCGGGTGGTTTCGCAGCGTGCGCTCGTTCACGAGCTCTTCGATGCGCGAAAGCTCCTCGCTCGTGAGCGGCTTGTTGTGCGTGAAATCGAAGCGCAGGCGATCGGGGCCGACGAGCGAGCCCTTCTGCTGCGCGTGCGAGCCGACCACCGTTCGCAAGGCCCAGTGCAGGAGGTGGGTCGCCGAGTGGTTGCGCCGAATGCGCTCGCGCCGGGCGACATCGACCCGCAGCTCGACGGTTTCTCCCGGCGAGAGCGTGCCCTCGACGACGCGGCCGCGGTGCACGACGAGCCCGGCGAGGGGCCGCACCGTGTCGTCGACCTGCACGCGTCCCGACGGACCGACGATCACGCCCTGGTCTCCGACCTGACCGCCTGCCTCGGCGTAAAACGGCGTGTTCTCCACCACGATCTCCACCGCGGTCCCGGACTCGGCTTGCGGAGCGAGCGTCCCGTTCGCGATGACGGCCACGACACGGCTCTGGTCCGAGTCCTTCTCGTAGCCCGTGAAGCGAACGGTGCCCGTCGGGACCGCCTCGAGCGCGCTGCGATAGACGCCCTCGACGGCCGACTCCATGCCCTTGAACTCGGAGCGCTGCCGCGCCTGCTCGAGTGCCGCTTCGTAGCCGCGATGGTCCACAGTGATGCCGCGCTCGGCGCAGATCACCTCCGTGAGGTCGAGCGGAAACCCGTACGTGTCGTAGAGCTGGAACGCGTCTGCCCCCGAGAGCTCACGACGGCCCTCGCGCTCGAGCTCCGCGAAGCGCTCCTCGAGCAGCAGGAGCCCGCGCTCGATCGTGTTCCTGAACCGGACCTCTTCGCCTTCGACGACGCTTCGAATGAGCTCCTTGCGTTCACGGAGCTCGGGGTACGCGTCGCCCATGAGCTCGGTAACGCGGAGCGCCACCTCGTGGAGAAAGGGGCGCTGGATTCCGAGGCGATGCCCGTGACGAATCGCGCGGCGCATCACGCGCCGGAGCACGTACTCGCGCCCGGTCCGATCCGGCATCACGCCCTCGGCGATCAGAAAAGCGGTCGTCCGCGCGTGATCGGCGATCACGCGCAGGCTCGTGTCGTCCGGCTCGCGCGTGCCGCGGTAAGGCTTGTCGGCAAACCGCGCCGCGGTTTCGACGAGCTCGCGGAGCACGTCGGTGTCGTAGTTGCTGGTCTTGCCCTGCACGACACAGGAAAGCCGCTCGAGCCCGGCTCCCGTATCGATGCTCGGCGCGGGCAGCGGAGAAAGACGCGCCTCGCCATCACCGCCCGCGGCGCGCTCGAACTGCATGAACACGAGGTTCCAGATCTCCATCCAGCCGACGCCCTCCGGCGTCTGCTCGCGACCGAACGCGCCGAGGTCGACCTCGTCACCCACGTAGCAGTAGATCTCGCTGCACGGACCGCAGGGCCCGGTGTCGCCCATGGCCCAGAAGTTGTCGGCCATGCCGAGGCCGATCAGGCGATCGTCGCCGAAACCGCTCACCTTGCGCCAGAGCTCGCGGGCGTCCGTGTCCTCGGCGATCCCCTGCTCTCCCTTGAAGTAGGTGCACACGAGCCGCTCCCGCGGGAGGCCGAGGACCTTCGTCAGGAATTCCCACGCATAGACGATCGCCTGCTCCTTGAAGTAGTCGCCGAAGCTGAAGTTGCCCAGCATCTCGAAGAACGTATGATGCCGAGGCGACGGCCCCACGGATTCGAGGTCGTTGTGCTTGCCGCTGATGCGGATACACTTCTGACTGCTCGCGGCGCGCCGGTAGGGGCGCTGCTCGCGGCCCGTGAACACGTCCTTGAACTGGACCATGCCCGCATTGGCGAACATCAACGTCGGATCGTTCCGGGGGATTAGCGGGCCGCTCGGCACGATCTCGTGCCCCTGGTCGCGGAAGAACCCGAGAAACGCCTGGCGCAGGTCGGCGGATGTCTTTTCGCTGCTCATACCGAGCGTGACCCATAGCATTCCTCGCGCCGCCCGGGGGCGCTGGCGGTAGAGCCCGTGAATGCCCCCTGCGACGAGTACCTCGCCGAGCGCGGGCTCGGTCCCGTCGAGCGGCGCGTTCGCCTCGGGGGGAAGCTCACCGTGCACGGGGCACGGCCAAGCGCTGCCGAGCTCTGCCTCGTGCCGGGTGGCGTCTGGGTCGTCGCGGCGGAAGGGCGCTTCCTCGGGGCGCACTACGACGTCTGTGCCGGGGAGGTGCGCTACGAAGCGGGGCGCCTGCGTGATCGCCTGATCGTGACGGAGACGGCCCTCACCGTGCCGCCGGCACGCGCGAGCGCGGTGCGCACGTGCATCGCCCTCGGCCGCGTGCGGCACTGGGCCGGAACGCCTCCGGTACCGGACACACCGCTCGCCCCCGATCGGTACATCGGCGGGCTCTCCGAGCCGGCGCGCGCGCTCGCGCTCGCCCTCGCTGCCCGAGAGGGGCCGCTGATTGGCGCGCTGCGCATCGGCCCGGCACGCGAGATCGACTCGCGCCTGGGGCCGCGCACGCGTGAGCACGCGTACCTCGTGCTCACGGCCGAGCGCGCTCACTTGGTTCGCCTCTCGGAGCTCGGCGATGTCTCGGTCGAGCCGCTCGAGCCCGAAGCGCTCCGTGTGGACGTTGCTCCGGCGGGTGCGGTGCTCCGCGCTGGAACCACCGAACAGCCGATCGCTCCGCGAGAAGCGCCCATTCTCACCGAGCTCGTCGAGCTCGCGGGGCTCGAGGCCGGAGAACGCCTGCTCGAGGCCGCGCGCCGCCTCCGCCTGCTCTCGCCGACGCGCGCTCGCGTGCCGGAGCTCGTCGAGCAAGCGAGCCGGCGCGGACACGCCCTCGCACCGCTCGCCGCGCTGGTGCTCGAGCTCGAAGAGCAACGACCCGGGAGCGCCGCTCGCGCCGAGAGCGTGCGCGCAGCCTTCGAGCGATCACCCCTCGACGGGCCGACGGTGGACGAGCTCTTTCGACGGTGGAGCTTCTCGGCGGACGCGGGGCGCCACGCCGCACGCGAGCTCCGGGCCCTGGGCATGGGTCCGTTCTCGCTCTGGGTCCATCGCGCAGCCCGGGCACGGGCCGCCGGCCTCGACGACGCAGTGTTCGATGCGGAGCTCGCCGAGCACGAGCTCGAGAGCGGCGATCCGGAGGCGGCACAACGCCTGCTCACCGCACGGCTCGGACGCCTGCCTCCCGACGAGGACGTCGTGCTTGCGCCGGAACGGAAGAGCGGAACGCACATGCTGCGCCTCCGCCTCCACGATCTCGCCGTCCGGGTCGCGGACCGTACCGGGAGGAGCCCGGTGCCCGCGCTCGCCGCGCTCGCTCGCCTCGAGCCGCTCGCCTCGGCGCGCCTCCAGGCGCTCGGCAAGGCAACCAGCGAGGAGCCGCTCGAACGACGCCTCGGAGAACGCGCCCGGGAAATCCTCGCGTGCTTCGAGCCGGGCGGGCTCTCCGGGCCGGCGCCAGCGGGCGCGGGGGAAGCGCCGCGGCCGCTCGACCGTGCGCTGCTCACCGAACGGCTCTCCCATCCGCTCGCGCGCGGCTCCGGCCGCCTCGCGACACGCCTCTCGGAGCTCGTGGCCGCCGTGCCGTCTCCCGATCTCGGCTTCCTCCGCGACTTTTGCGAGGAGCTCGGTGTTGAGCGCCATCCGGACGCTTCCCGCGCGCTCCAGCGCGCGACACGCTTCTTCGGTCTGCCCCCGGTGCGCGCTTACGTGTCGCATGGCGCGCGGAGCCTCGGGCTGCGCGCGTTCGGCACCGACGCACCGTTCGTGCTCGTGGGCGAGAGCCACCTCGTCAAGGATGGCCCGCACACCCTCTCGGGCCCGGAGCTCGACTTTGCGTTCGGCGCGGAGCTCGCGCACCTCGCGTTCGGTCATCAGCGCGTCACCGCGAGCGAGGTCTGGACCGGAGCAGCCGGGAAGACGCGGGAAGCGCTGGTGGCGCTCGGTATCGTGCTGCCGGTGATCGCCGAGGTCGGCGGCGGTCGCGCCGCACGCCTGATCGGCAAGCTCGGCCCTGGCACCCTCACGCGGAGCGCCGAGGCCGCCGAGCGGCTCGAGCGCTTGTTCGGCAGTCGAGGCGCGTCGCTCGGTCGAGCACTGGGGCAGCGCAACGAGGAGCTCATCGCCGCGCATCGATTGGTCCAGCTCAGCGCTGATCGCGCGGGCATCGTGCTCGCCGCGCATTTCGCGTCGGCGCTGCGAGCGCTGCTGCTCACGCGCGCGGACTACCGCCAGGTCCTGCTCGCCACCGCCGACACGGGGCTCGACGCGGTGCTCCTGCGGCAGCCCGCGGGCGATCCCGCGACCGCGGATCTCGTGGTCCGCATCCGCGCGCTGGTCGCCTTCTACTTGTCCCCGGATTTCGACGTGTTGCTCGCCCGAGCGCGGCCGGAGCTCGCCGGTGAGGAGGAGAGCGCGCTGCCGCGATCGATCCCCTCGTTCGCGAGCTGATCGGCCTCGGTGTTGAGCTCGCGCCGCACGTGCTTCAGGCGGAACGACTCGAAGCGCGCCAGCAAGGCCTTTGCCTCGGCGGCCAGCGGCTTCAGCCCTTCGTTCTTCACGCGGTACTCGCCCTTGAGCTGCCGGATCAGGAGCTCCGAGTCCGCGCGCACCTCGATGCGGCGCACGCCCGCCTCGAGCGCTCGCGTGAGCCCCAAGAGCAACGCCTTGTATTCGGCCACGTTGTTCGTCGTGTGGCCGAGGTACTGGCTCTCGGCAGCAAGCACGCGCCCGTCCGCCGTTTTCAGGATTGCACCGCACCCCGCGGGCCCCGGGTTGCCGCGTGCCGCGCCGTCCGTCCAGAGGATCGCCTCCCCGTCGGCCGGCGGCACCGGACTCGCCCCGGATCCCGCTCCCTGAGAACTGCCCGTTTCAGACATCGCGCTGGGCTTTAGGCGATTGCACGCCGGCGTCAACACGAGATCGTGATCGCCCCGCGTCAAGCCCTCCGGCCGCCTCCCCGCGCTCCTCGATGGGAGAGCTCCTCGTAGAGCGCCTCGTAAGCCGCCGCGACCCGGTCGGCGGAATGCCGCTCTTCGACGGCCCTGCGCTGCGCCTCGATCCGTTCGCGTCGTGCTTCGGAGTCCGTCGAGAGCCGTACGAGCGGTGGAATCCAGGCCTCCGCTTCGAGCGTGGGCAGCCGTTCGGCCCCGATCAGCTCCGCGAGCGGCCCGCCTTCGTACGCCACGATGGGGACCCCGAGCGCCATGCTCTCGAGCAGGACGATCGGAATGTCTACCTTGCCGAACAGATCATCGACGGGAAAAAGGACCGCCTCCGCCGAGGCGATGAGCGAAAGCACGTCGGGAAGCTCGCACGCGAAACGGACGTGCGCCGGATCCAGCCGGGCCGAAAGTCTTTGCGCAACCTCTGCCGCACGGCTCGTTTTTCGGCGGTACGCGAAGACGACGATCGCGTCCGGAAGCATGCGGCCGAGCCGCCCCGCGATCGCGGCCGCAATCTCGGCACCACGGCTCGTTTCCAGGTCGCCGGGGTAAACGAACACCCGCGCTTCCTTCGGGAGATCGAGCTCCGCCCGGACGCGCTCCCGCTCCTCGACGCTGCGCTCGAGCCTCGAAGGAACGGGGGGTGGAATCACCTCGAGTTGCGGGGGCACCCCTCCGGACGCGGCGTACGCCGCGTCGATGTTGTCTCGCGTCCAGCGGCTTTGAGCGACGACGACCTCGCCGAACAGGAGCTCGTTCGGCGACGCGAACGAGCGCGGGGGCGAGGCGATCGTCTGCACGATCGGTCGGCGCCGAAGCCTCCCGAGCCACCTGCCCACGGTGCTCGTCCGTCGATTGGGGGCAAACACGAAGTGCCACACGTCCGCCCGTGAGCGGGCGAGCACCCAGAGCGCGGCACGGAGATTCTCGGACAGGCCGGGAGCAAACGCCCCGGCGTTCGAGTAGACGCGCGCCATACGAATTCTGGGATTCGAGCCGAGCGGAGGCGCCGAAGGCGTCGAGAGGACCGTCGCCTGCACGCGCGTGAGATGCGTGACGACGTCCCGCACGAGGCACTTCGTCCCGTCGTGAAACGGAGGAGCGATCGGCTTGGAGACGAAAAGGACGCTCGGCGGCACTACCGCGGAACTTTCCACGC
Source organism: uncultured Sorangium sp. (assembly GCA_964475255.1). Taxonomy (GTDB): domain Bacteria; phylum Myxococcota_A; class Polyangia; order Polyangiales; family Polyangiaceae; genus PMG-095. Next base: position 18,682 of record CAYYWA010000001.1, on the reverse strand, counting down.
CGGACGGTGTCTGCAAACCGGTTCCGCCAGAAGAATCGCCCCGATTCGGCCCGCGGGCAGTTGTCTCGGCCCGGGCGCGGGAAGAAAATGTCCGGTACCCTCGGCCGACCCTCACTCCCCCGACCCCACTTGGCGCTTCTGGCAGCCGCACCGCCCTCCGGGACCCTCGCGATGACCGCGACGGCCGTTCCGAACCTCCTCCACCCGGAGCCCGAGTTGTGCCTGAACGCGACGGCCCTCTCGCAAACCCTGACCTTCGCCTTCGCGACGGGGGCGATGGGCGAGGCATTCGGGCGCATCCTCGCTTCGGCGCGGCTCGCGCCGTCGCATTTTCGGCCGGAGTGCTTCGCGCGCGATCTGTTCCTCGGCGATTTCGTGGCGCGCTGCCTGTGCGTGCGCATCGACGGAACGGAATACCCCGTGCACCGCGCCGCCCTCGTGCGCGAGCTGTGCCAGCCGCCGAGCGACGTCGCGGTGACCGCGCTTCGCCAGCGCGTGCTCGCCGAGCTCGCCGAGAAGCCCGAGCTCGCGGACGGCGCGCGGCGTGTCTGGCTCAAAATCCGAAATGTCGAACAGCTCCTCGAAGCGGCGGACCGCGGCAAGCGCTACGACGCCATTGGCCGGCGCGTCGAGATCCTGCGGGCGATCCGCGAGGCGATCGAGCTCGCGGCGACGGCGTTCACCGGAGCACGCTCCGAGCTCGGGAGAGCCCGGGACTTCGCGCTCGCGACCGCTGCCGGCGCTGGGTTTCACGATCTCGTGAACCTGCTCGAATACGAGGAGAACCTCGCGACGATCGATCTCCGCGTGCGCGTCGGACACGACGGGCAGCTGCGGGGCTTCGAGATCGTTCGCGCGGAGGAGAACCGAAAGAACTCGTTCTACGTCTCGCCGCTCCGGCGGCTCGTCGCGCGACTCCGCATGTTGTTTCGAGGGTATCGCTTCCGTGAAGCGGAGATCCTCGGGCGCCTGGTGAATCGCGTGTTCGACGGCGTCCAGGAGGCGGTGATTGGCCTATTCCAGCTCGGGCTTCACCTCGAGTTTTACCTCGCCGCGCTCGCGTTCCGCGAACGCGCCGTCGAGCGCGGGCTCTCCGTGTGCTTGCCCGAGCTCGTCGCGAGCACCGCCGCGATCCCGCGCTTCGACGCGCTTTTCAACCCGCACCTCTTGATAGAGGAACGCCCACCCTGCCCGACCGACGTGCGGACGGGCCCGCAGGCGCTCGTGATCATCACCGGTCCCAACTCGGGCGGGAAGACTCGGCTGCTCCAGGCGCTCGGGCTCGCGCAGCTGCTCGGTCAAGCCGGCATGTTCGTGCCGGCGGCGAGCGCCACGCTCGTCACCCGAGGCGGCTTGTTCGCTTCGTTGATTCAGGAGACCGTCGCCGATCAGCCGGAGGGACACCTCGGCATGGAGCTGCTCCGCATTCGCCGGCTCTTCGAGGAGCTGCGAACGAACAGCCTCGTCTTGATGGATGAGCTTTGCTCCGGCACCAATCCCTCGGAGGGCGAGGAGATCTTCCGGCTCGTCGTCGAGCTCTTGGCCGAGCTCGAGCCGCAGGCGTTCATCACCACGCACTTCCTGCGGTTCGCTGCGGATCTCGCGCGCGATCGTCCCTTGTCCCGACTCGAGTTCTTGAAGGTCGAGCTCGACGAGCACCAGGACCCGACGTACCGCTTCGTGGACGGCGTGGCGCCGACGTCGCTCGCGGGAAAAACGGCCGAACGCCTCGGCGTCACGCGTGAAGCGCTGCTCGCGCTGGTCGCCGAGAAAAAGGGCGACGAGGTCCCCGCCCCGCTCGAGGTGGCCGAATCGCGACCGGTCACTTCGCCCCGATTTCGAGCTTCCTAGGCGGGAAACGCCGATCCCTCGCCTCCCTTGTCGTCTTCGCGCGCGCCGTCATCGCCGTTGTCGCCTCCGCGCGCGTCGTCATCGAGAGACGCGCGGCTGTCCACACGCGCGCTGGAGACGACGGAGCTCCGCGCCGACCTCGACTTCTTCGGTCCGATGTGGGCCGATACGCGGTTAAAGGAGCTGCTCGATGTGGGCGCGCACGGCCTGTTCGTCACCCGGGACGAACCCGGTGTGGACGAAGCGCACGATACCGGAGCGATCCACGATGAAGCTCGTCGGCATCGTGGGCGGTGAGTAGCGCTGCGAAACCCCCTGCGCTTCGTCCCAGACGAGCGGGAAACGCGCCCCCGTCGCCTCGGCGAACGCGGGGATCCCCTCGGGCTCCTCGTCCACGCTCACGCCGATCACGACCACGTCCGCGCCGAGGTCGTCGGCGATCGCCTGGTACGCCGGGAACGAGGCACGACACGGCTTGCACCAAGTCGCCCAGAAATCGACGACGACGACCTTGCCCGCGTGAGCCGCGAGACTCACCCGCGAAGCGCCGTCCGCGGTGGGCAAATCGAACGCCGGAGCCGGCGCGCCGAGCAGCGGGTGCTCGACCTCGGCCGATTTTGCCCTCGGGGTCGAGCACGCGAGCGGTGCGGAGAGGGAGAGGAGAGCGATACCTGTCGTGAGCCGTCGTCGCAGCGCGTTCATGTCTCGATGGGCACGGTCTTCAGTGGCGCGAGGCCTACCGCCTGCGCTTCTTCGTCGCCCCTTCGTCGGGGCAGCCGTCTTCGTCATCGACGCCGTTCATCGTCTCGGGCTCGTCGATGCACTCGTCGCGATCGTCGGGGATGCCGTCGCCGTCATTGTCGGGATCCGGGCAGCCGTCGGTGTCCTCGAAGCCGTCGGTGTCCTCCGGCTCGTTCGGGCACCGATCGCGCTCGTCCGGAACGCCGTCGTTGTCGGTGTCCGCCTCGTCAGGGCAGCCGTCGTCGTCCTTGTAGTTGTTCTTCGTCTCCGGCTCGAGCGGGCATTGATCCGCCGTGTCGGGCAGGCCGTCCTGGTCGTTGTCGAGATCCGGACAGCCGTCGGTGTCCTCGAAGCCGTCCATGTCCTCGGCTTGCTGCGGACACTTGTCGACGGCATCGGGGATGGTGTCGAGATCGTTGTCGCCGTCGGGGCAGCCGTCGCTGTCCTCGTACCCGTCCCGATCCTCCGCGACGGTGGGGCACTGATCGTCGTCGTCCTGAATGCCGTCTCCGTCTTCGTCGCGGAACTCGCCCACGTACGTGAACCCGAGCAGTGCGCGGACGGTCGGAGCCCCGATGCCATCCACGGCGGCCGTGCCCGCACCCACCGTGAACACGCCGGAGAACCCGAGCGGCTGGATCTGCGCCGCGCCGAGCACCTCGAGCGTGTTCTCGCCCGCTTCCGTCGAGAACCGCGTCACGCCGAAGGCGTCGACGAGCACGCGAAACACCGGGCTGACGGCGTATCCCACCGCGGCGCTCGCGCGGAGCTCGGGCCCCATCGTGGAGCCGCCGATCGCGCCTTTTCCGCGGTAGGCGCCCCCGAGATTCACGGCCCAAGTCAGAGGGCCGTTCATCCCGTCGAGGATGCCGCGCACGGCGACCGTGGGTGTCTTGTCGCCGAGGTACTTGTCTTTTTCGATCAGGTTCCCGGTGGGAGCCGTCGCCGAGATCGCGGCGCCGAGCGTCAGCGGATCCTTCGCGTTGCCGACCGCGCGGAACTTGCCCTCGAGCTCGACGTCACCCAGGCTCACCGCCTCGATCCCATCGGGGTCGTTGAACCCGTCCTCCCGGAGGCCTTGGCCGCGCAGGTACGTCACCGGGATTCTGAGGCCGAGCTGAAAGCGCGGAACCGGCGTGAACGAGCCGAGGAGATCCGCGGTGAGCAGATTCTCGACCACCTTCACGTCGCGCACGGCACGCGCCGCCGGGTCCGAGCAGTCCGAAGCCACCTCGCTAACGCACGCCTTCACCGTGAGCGGCTCGTAGGCGTAGTGGACGAGCGCGCCCACGCTCCACGCCATCTGCCCGTCGGTGCGCGCACCGCGCGTGGTCAAGAAATTCCGCGGACCCGTCGCGGGCTGAAATCGCTGAATCGAGAAGCTCGGGTCGACCTCCGACTGGGCATGCGCCGGCGCGGCAATGCCGAGGAGGGCAAGCGAGACGAGGCATCCCCAGAGCTTCGAGTCAGTCCGAAGGGTCCGGCGAGCAGCAAGGAAAGGACGCAAGGTGACTTCCTCCCGGAAGCGCCGCCACTCCGGCGCGCGCTCGCAGATCAAGGCGCCACAGACCTAGCTCAGACACGAAACTTTCCGCAAGTGCGGAATGTCGGACATCCGGCGGCATTAGCGGCAGAGGTCACCCGTTCGTGTGGACCCGTCCATTGTCGTCGGGCGTGGCGCCCGACCGGGTATGCTCGCTCCTGACCCCCCTCGCGGCAGAGAGCCCTCCCTTGTTTTGCTCGAAGTGCCAAAGTATGATCGACGATTCCGCACGGTTTTGCCCGATGTGCGGGGTCCCGCTGTTCGGTCGCCCCGCGCGGCTCGCCCGAGGTTCCATCCTGCGCGTTGGTGAGGACGCCGAGGTACGGGTCGAGGAGCCGCTCGGAGAAGGCGGCATGGGGGTCGTCCATCGCGGCTGGCTCGAGCCGCTCTCGTCCGGCCGACTGGCAGGCACTTCGGGGCACCCCGTCGCGGTCAAGGTCCTCCGGCCCGAGCTCTCCGCGCGCGAGCTGGCGCGGCGCATGTTCCTCCGCGAGGCGGCCGCGCTCGAGCGCCTCGCTCATCCGAACGTGGTGCGTTTCATCGCGCTCGCCGAGTATGGGTCCCAGCTCGCGATCGTGATCGAGTTCGTGGAAGGCGAGCCGCTGTCGCGGCATATTCAGCGCGGTCTCGCGAACCGGTCCGACCCGGGGTTGCCCTGCCTGCCGCTCGACCGTGCCTGGCGCCTGTTCGCCCAGCTCTTGAGCGCGCTCGCCGCGGTCCACGCGATCGGCATTCTGCACCGGGACGTGAAGCCGGCGAACGTGCTCGTGCGGCCGGACGGCGTGGTCAAGCTCACCGATTTCGGCATCGCGCGGCTTCCGGAGTCCGGCGGCAATACCGGCGGAATCATCCCGGGAACCGGCGCCTACATGGCCCCGGAGCAGGTGCGCGGTGATGCCCTCGACGGCCGCGTCGACCTCTACGCCGCGGGCATCGTGCTCTACGAGATGCTGTGCGGCTGCACGCCGTTCGAGACGCCGGATCGCGATGAGCTCGCGCTGCGCTCGGCGCAAATCGAGGAGGCCCCGCGACCGATCCGCGCGCTGGTGCCGTCGCTGCCGCCGGCGATCGACGTCGTGATCGCCCGAGCGCTCGCCAAGGACTCCCGGCACCGTTACCCAACGGCGCTCGAGCTGGGCGATGCCCTGTGCACGGCGCTCGGCCTCGACCCTGGACCGCTCTGGCCGCTCGCTCGGGAGTTTGCGGAAATCGCCCGCACGCTCTCGGCGCCCCTGCCGCGGCTCGATCCAAGCCTGCTCAATCGCGCCGATCACCTGCGCACGGCGATGATGACCCCTCTGAAACGGTGACCGCATCGGCGCGATGCCTCTTGCCCTCCTTTCCGACGCGTGCGAAACGTCCGCTCGGCCTTGCCTTGCGCGGGCCGTGAAGAGGCCCGAACCCGATGCTCACTCGCCTTCGCACCTCTCCGATCGTGCTCGGCGCGCTCCTCTCGACTCGCGCGGTGTTGGCGCAGCCGGCCGAGGCGCCGGCGCCCGCTGAAAAACCTGCCACGCCCGCGCAGCCGCCGGCGGCGCCTGCTCCAGAACAAGAAGCCGAGGAGCCCGAGGGAGCGCAGCCTGCAGAGGAGCCTCCCGACGCGGAGGCCGAGCCGCCCGCGGCTCCAGCCGAACCGCCCGCCGCGCCGGAGCCCGCTCCCGTGCCGACCGGGCCGCTCTTCACGGATCCGGGTGCGGACGCCGCGGCGATCGAGAGCCTCCGCCAGCAACAGCGAACCCCCGCCGCCCCCGAAGGCGGCGCCGCCGAGACGGACATCTACGCGCGCGACTGGTGGACGTACGCGCGCCCCGTCGTCGAGCTCCACGGCTACTTCCGCGTGCGCGCGGAGCTCTTTCATCAGTTTTCGCTCGGTCGCATCGACGTCCCCGGCGCGGGCCCGTGGGCGCGCCCGCCGGATGACTTCTACGTCGACGTGACGGGGACGCCGCGCGGCCCCGAGCTCTGCACGCCCGAGGAAGCCGACACGGGCTCGAGCGACGACCCGAGCAACCTCGTCGGCTGCAAGAACGCGACACAAGCCGGGGCGAACATGCGGTTGCGCCTCGACCCCGAAATCCGCATTTCCGACAATCTGCGGATCTCGGCTCAGGTCGACTTGCTCGACAACGTCGTGCTCGGCTCGACGCCGGGCGGGTACGCCAATGGCCCCGGCGGCGCTGGCTACTCGGTCATCGCGCGCGATGGCACCGACGCGGTCGCCTTCTTCGATCAGACGATGAGCCCGCCGCGTTCGGGAGTGAACTCGCTCTCCGACAGCGTTCACGTCAAGCGCGCTTGGGCCGAGTATGCGACGCCGATCGGCGAGCTCCGCTTCGGACGCATGCCGCATCACTGGGGCCTCGGCATGCTCTACAATGCCGGCGACGGCATCGACGACGACTATCAGTCGACGATTGATCGCCTGCAGTTCGTGACCAGCATCAAGCCGCTCGATCTCTACATTTCGGCTGCCTGGGACTTCCCGAGCGAAGGCGCCGTGACCTTCCGAGACGAGCACGGACAGGCGTACGACACGGCTCAGCTCGACGACGTCGATCAGTGGGTGTTCAGCGTCGCGCGTCTGCAAAGTCCGGAGCTCACGCGCCTCGCGCTCTCCCGCGGAGAGCTGGTGGTGAACGCCGGCGCGCAGCTCACCTACAGGACGCAGCTCCTGACGAGCGATTTTTCCGGACTCTGCGGGGACGATGACGGCAGAGGCGCTCCGGCGCTCGACTGCGGTCCCGGCGATCTCGGGTTCACGCGCCGTGACGCGACGTACTGGATCCCGGACATCTGGGTTCAGGTCTTGTACGGCGGGTTCCGCTTCGAGCTCGAGGCGGCCACCGTGCAAGGCGTCCTCGGAAACACCGGAATCGCCCTCGAGGAGCGCGGGCCCCGCTTCGACATCTCGGAGTGGGGGTTCGCCGCCGAGGTCGAGCAGCGGCTCGTCGAGGATCGCCTGAGGCTCGGCCTGGATTTTGGGTGGGCCTCCGGCGACCCCGACGTGGACGGGCTCACGCCGCAACCCGGGCCGAGCTTCGGCCAGCTCGGCAACAACACGATCGAGACGTTCCGATTCAATCCGAGCTACCGGCTCGACCTCATCCTTTATCGCAACATCCTCGAGCGCGTGCAGGGCACGTACTACTTCCGTCCGAACGTCGCCTACGACTTCATGCGGGAGTCCACGGGGCAGCGCCTCGGCGGCAGCGTCGCGGCGATCTGGTCGCGCGCGAGCCAGTTCATTCAGGCCCCCGGTCACGCGCGCGATCTCGGCGTCGAGCTCAACGCCGCACTGTACTTCCAGTCGAGTGACGGTGCGCTCAACGACGCTCCCGAGCGCACGGGCGGCTTCTTCGCGCAGCTCGAATACGGCGTGCTCTTCCCGATGGACGGGCTCGGGTATCCGGACGGCACCGCCGCCGAGATCCGCGACACGCTCGGACGGGCCAACGCCGCCGACCTCTCGAA
>CAYYWA010000001.1:0-11066 GCA_964475255.1 uncultured Sorangium sp. | reverse complement strand
CCCCGCCGAAGCGAATTGAAGAGAACTCGGCGGGGCCCCTCCCCACGCGGGCAGTCTGCCCGACGCTGTTTTCCGCATATTTCGGCGCGTTCCTAACCGTTTGTCGCTCTAGGCTTCGAGCTCCCAGAGCGAGAGGGCCGAAATCCAGGCTGCATCTTTCGCCTCGGAGCGAAACCCGGAGCGCCGCGCCACACGGAGCGTCCGCCGACGCGGCTCTCTTTTCGGCGTTTCCCTGCGCTCGTGCGATCCCTCCTCGACGCGGGCGAGCGTGGACTCGAGGCGCGAACGAGCTCTGCGGGAAATCTCGGCTCCGGTGGGGCGCTCATTGGCTATGATCCGGACATGCGCTGCCCGCCGTTTCTGGCCGCTCTCGGCGCACTGCTCGCCGTCGGTTGCGGGGGCGATGCCGGCGAGCCCCCGCCCACGACATCGTCCCAGGCGTGCTCGGGGCCGGGGTACGGCGAAGAGAACGGTTCGCAGCGTGTCGACGTGCTTCGGGCGATGCTCGTGGACCAGGACGGAGAACCGCTCGCCGACGAGCTCGTTCAGGTCTGCGGGCTCAACGTGTGCGTGAACGACATGACGGAAGCCGACGGCGAAGTGGTCGTCGAGGCGAGGGCCGACATCGTGCTCCCGGCGTTCAAATTCGGCGAGGGACGGGTGAGCGCGCGGTTTGCCTGGCTTCTGCCCGACGAGCGCGAGATCGATCTCGGGGTGGTTCCGAGCGTGCGTCTCCCGCCGCTCGACGAAGCCGTCCCGTTGACGCCCGGGTCGCGAGCGCGCTCCGGTGCGCTCAGCCTCGAGCTCTCCGCCGATGCCACCGTGAAGATCGACAAGCTCACGTTCCGCGAGCCGGAGGAGCAGGGCCTTCGCGCCGTGCGCGTGCCGCTCGACTCCGCGCCGCCCGTCGTCGCCGAGGGGCCCGAGCTCGAGATCGTGATCGCAGCGACACCGGTCGACACGCGGTTCTGCCCTCCTGCCTTGCTCACCATCGACAATGAGCTCGATTGGTCGCCTGGAACCGACGTCGAAGTGTGGCTGCATGGCGTCGATATCTCCCAGGAGTGGGCCCCCTATGGCGGCTGGGCCAAGGTGAGCGACGCGCACGTCTCGGACGACGGGGAACGCATCGAAACGACGGAGCCCGGTCTGCCCGTGCTCGGCGTCTTGGGCTTCCGTCGAGCGCCCTGATGGGAGTCCCGCGGCTCGCCGCCCTCTGCGCCCTGGCGAGCGCCTGCGGCACCAACAAGCCCGAGCTCCCGCCGGATCTCGATCGTCCCGAGCACTGCGTCGCGCTCGGCTACCCCGACGGGCCCTACGGCACCGAGCCCGGCGCCGTCGTTCGCAACGCTTGTTTTTCGGGGTGGCGTGCCCCGCACCGCGTCGCGCGCACCCCCGAGACGCTCGAGCCCATCGCGCTGTCCGACTATCACGACCCCGAGGCCGCCGCCGTGCACCTGCTCGTGCTCAACACGGCGGCGCTCTGGTGCGCCGCGTGTCGCATCGAGCACGAGAGCCTGCCCGAGCACCTCGAGCCGCTCGCCTCGCGCGGCCTCGTGTTCCTGAGCGCTGTGTTCCAGGACGAGCGCCACGAGCCGGCCGAGTTCGACGACCTCGCGCTCTGGGTCGAGACGTTCGACACGCGCTTCCCGATCGTGCTCGATCCGGGCTATAGCTTCGGGTTGTACGCGTCGGCCGAGACGGCTCCGCTCAACCTGGTGGTGGACCCGCAGACGATGACGATCCTGGCGAAGTTCGTCGGCGATCAACCGGCCGTGATGTGGCCGTTCATCGAAGCGGAGCTCGCGAAGAGAAGCGCTCCATGAGCGTGCGGTGCGCGGCACACGCGGCTCGCGCTCTCTGGGCTGCGCTCGGCGCCGGAGTCCTCGTGGCCCCTCCGCTGAAAGCCGACGAGCAGATGCTTCTTCAGGTCACGGAGTCGGTGAGCGCGATCTACAAGGCCGACAATCGCGACACCCGGCCCGGCCAGGTGGGGACGGTCGCGAACGACCACGCCGGCTTTCTTTTCAATCGCACCAACCTCCAAGCGAGCCGCGGCGCGTTCCGGCTCTCGCTCCGCCTCGACGGCGCTTGGTTCTTCCTCTCCCCTTCCCCGGCAGACGTCGCCGACGAGCTCGTGCGCATCGGCGCGTTTCCGGACGCGTCGGCGCGCCGCGACTTCCAGCGCGTGAAGGCGACCGAGGCGGGAATCGAGCTCTCGAATCGCTACATCGACTGGATCTATCCGGCCAAATACACACTGTCCTACGTCACTCGGGACATCGAGCTCTCGCTCGGGGACGCCAATGTCCAGCTCGGGCGGGGCCTGGTCTTGAGCGCGCGGAAAATCGACGAGCTCGCGAGCGACACGACCGTCCGTGGCGTGCACGCCATCGCCCGCCTCCGAACCGAGGACGTGCGCGTCAAGCTCACGGCGCTGGCGGGCGCGATGAACCCGCTGCGCTTCGATGAATCGAGCGGGCGCTATCTCGGCGTGCACACCAGCGTGACACCGGGCTTCCTCGCGCTCACGGAGGCGGGGATGCCGCGCGCCATCGCGACGGACTTCGTGCCCGAGGCCGAGCGCTGCGCGCACTTCGGGACCTGCAGCTACGCGCCGGATCGCATCGTGGCAGGCGGCGCGGAGCTCGCGCTCGGCACGATCACGTTCGGGACGCAGGGCTCGTTGCTCGTGCGCACGGACGCCCTCTCACCGGACATCGTCCGTTCGGCGCAGCGAATCTTCACCGCGAGCCAGTCCGTGGAGGTGTTCCGCATCGGCGAGCACGGCACGGCGTACGTCGAAGGCGCCGTGCAGAAGCTCGTGCACCCGTCGGGCACGCCCGACCTCGCGCCGGGGCATGCGGTGTACGTGGCCGCGACCTGGGTCGAGCCGCGCTATTCCGTCCTCGCCGAGGGCAAGCACTACCGGCGGTTCTTCCCGTTGCTCGCGAACGTCAGCACGGCACGCGCTCGCGAGTTTTCGGCGGTCCAGTACAGCACGCCGCCGACCACGGAAGAGGTTTGGACCGATACGGAGCTCGAGGGCTTCAATACGTGCGTCACGGGCGGGCGCCTGCGCCCAGCGGTGCATTTCGACAGAACACGCTCCGTGTACGCCTGGCTCGGGCACTACCGCACGTACGCGGAGTCCGTTGCCAACGAGCGCTGCGAGGTGAGCGCCGAGAACGAGAACCGCGTGTGGGACGCCGCCGTCGGGTTCGACCTCGGCTTCGCCGAGCGGAAGGGCCGCGCCGATCTCAGCGTGGGGACGCGCTTCGACGACGCCGGGCGCGCGCTCACGACCTCGGCGGGCGCCACGCACGTGTTTTATCGCGAGCTCAGCGTCCGCTACGACGTGCACGCTCCCGTGGCGCGAGAGGTCGGTCTCGAGCTTGCCGGCGTGCACCGCCGTCGACGTCAAACCGTCGGCGGGCCCGAAGAGCCGTGGTTCGAGGGACAGCACACGACGGGCATCGAGTGGGGGGAGCGGCTCGGCGTCGCGCTCGGCGTCGAATACGACACGCGCCCCGGAATCCCGAGCCAGTACCTCAACGGCCACGTCACGTTCCGCCCCTCGGACGCGCTCGTGCTCGGGCTCTTCGCGGGTCAGCGACGCGGCTCGCTCCGCTGCGTCGGAGGCGTCTGTCGCGTATACCCGTCCTTCGAGGGCGCGCGCTTGGACGCCACCTTGCGCTTCTGAGCGGTCACTCGCGAAGGCGTGCCGACGGCTCCGAGCGCGGAAAACGGGCGAACGCACGCCCACTTCGGCGCGGGGGACATTCTGGTCTCCCCCCGTTCGCGATGCGCGGTTCGTATACTTCCAGAGGAGCCGGTTTTAGCGATGTACATCGAGGATTCGACCCCTGCGCTCGTCCGAGGGAGCTCCTTCTCGTCCGTGCGCAGGGGCGACGAATTTCATCGAGGCGAGTCCGTGCGCGGCAGCAGCAAGAGTCCGACGGGTTGCTGCACACGGGCGTCGGTGGTCGAAAACGGTGGGACGAGGCGGGCTCACTGCGTCGGGCAGTCGCGGCCTTCGCCATGAACGTTCGCGGCACCGCTCTCCTCACGCGCAAGGCGCTGGTGACCCGGCAGTTCGGCGCCGAAGCGTGGCGCGGTTTCTTCCGCGACGCTTCGCTTTCGCATCCTTGCTTTCGCCGCCCGATCACCGCCCACGGCCAGGTGCCGCTCGGCGATTTCCTGGCCTTTCACGACTCCCTGGTGGGGAGGTTCTACCCGGGAGGCAACTCGGCTCTGCTCGAGCTCGGCGCCGCCTCGGCGCGGTGGGCGCTCGTCGAGGGTCCGCTGAAGGATCTCGTGAGCACGCCGGACATCCCGGACTTGGTCCGGGTCTTCCCGGAGCTCTGGAAGCACTACTTTTCGGAGACCGAGAGCCGCTCGGAGGCGTCCCTCACGCGGTCCGGCATCGAGTTTCGCGTGCGCGGCTTGCCCGCGTGGCACCCCTACTTCGAGCACTTCGTGATCGGCTACATGAAGGAGATGCTCGAGCTCCACTGTGCGAACCCGATTTCCCTCCATCGCCTCTCGGCGGCGTCGAGCACGGAGTACAGCTATCTGCTCGCCACCGATCCGAGCTTGCGCCTCGCGCCGCCCGTGCCCGCGCCGTCCGCGCTCGGCCGGCGCCGTGAGCTCACGGAGCGCGAGCTCGAGGTGCTCCGCCTCGTGGGCCTCGGCAAGACGAACCGCGAGATCGCGCTCTTGCTTCGCATCTCGCAGAAGACCGTGCAGCACCACGTCGCGCACGCTTACGACAAGGTCGGCGTGAGCAGCCGCGCAGGCGCCACGTTGTGGCTGGCGGAGCGCGGGCTCGCGGTCGGCGCGGAACGCCGCGTCGGCACGCGCTAGCGTCGTTTCGCGAGGGGCGGCACACGCCGCCCCTCCTCGCCGAAGTGAACTCGGCAGGGCCCCCTCACCACGCGGGCACTTTGCTCGACGCCATCTTTCGTGTCTTCGGCGCGTTCCCAGTTCGTCGCTCTGACCCGCACGCCCGTCAGAACTGTTCGAAGAAGTTCCAGATCGTGGCGCCCGAGTTTGGTGCGGGTGTGTGCGGTCCGTTGAACTCACACCAGATCACGGGATAGCCGTCCATGCACCCCTGGTAGCTCACGCAGCTGCACGGCTCATTGTTGATCCCGTCACACCAGCTCGGGGTCACGGGCATCGTGTCCTGCGTGCACTGGTTGCGCGTCACGAATTTGTCGCGACCAGCGCGCCCCCCGTCGATGGCCACCACCGTGTCCTCGGTGCCGTGGAAACCCATGACCGCGACCGGCTCCGTGCCGTTTTCGCAGCCGCTCACCTGGATGTTGCCCGCCATCGGCGCGATGGCGCGCATCACGGTGTTCGTGGCGCAGCCAACCGCGAACGACATCATCCCGCCGAAGCTGAACCCCGTCGAAAAGATCCGGGATTCGTCGATGCACAGCTCGTTCCTGAAGCGCTCCATCATGGCATCGAGGAACGCGAGATCGCGACCGTTCGTGTTCGCCCAACCCAGGTTGTTTCCTTGGAAGGGCAGCCCCTCGGCCGCGACGAAGATCGCCGCGCCGTCGGCTTGGCTCTTGAGGCCGTAGTATCCGCCGCTCGCCACCTGTTGTGCCGAGCCGCCGAGCGGGTGCCACCCGAAGACGAGCCGATACGGATGCTCGGGGTCGTAATCGCTCGGCACATCGAGGATGTACTCGCGCGTGGTGCCGTCGACGTCGATGGTGTACCGATCGCTCTTCGGGGGCGCCTTGCCGCAGCCCATCGTCGACGTCGCTCCACCCGGGCCGGAGCCGCCGCTCTCGCCTCCGGAGGTCCCTGCCGCGCCGCCTCCGCTTCCACCGCCGCCGCCCGCTCCGCCGGGCGACGCGCCCCCGGTCGCGCTTTCGCCTGCTGCACCGCCTGCTCCACCTCCGGCTTTTCCGCCTCCAGCCTTCCCGCCGCCCGACACGCCGCCGCTAGCTGGTTGCATGCCGCCGGAGCCCCCGCCCGCGACGCCACCGCTTCCAGGCTGCGTGCCGCCCGCTCCCGAACCGGACGTTCCCGCAGTGCTCGAGCCGCCGGACCCGCCCATCCCGGCGGGTGCGCCGCCCATCGAGGGCGAGCCGCTCGCACCCGAACCGCCCTGTGCGCTGGTGCCTCCCGTGCCTCCGGACGGATCCGGCTCGTTCGGCGACGAACACGCAAACGTCACCGCCGCGCAAATCACGGCTGCGTAGCCCGAGCGAAGAGGGCGAGTCAGCTGCATCGGAATTGTCCTTTCGAAGTGCACCTCGGGTGCGGAGCTCGCATCGAGGACTCACGATCTGTACCCGAACCTGGGTGCGTCGTGGCATAGGCAATTCGGCCTATGTCGAGCTTGGATCTCGGGATTCCTCGATTACGCCCGCAAGCGCCGCATGCTCAATTTGCGCGGAGCGCTGCGTCGATGTCGCGCTCGAGCGCGCTCGCCGAGCCGGTCGTGTAGCCTTCTTTCCGAGCGAGGATCGCGCCGTCGCGGCCGATGAGGACGCTGAACGGAGCGGTCGTCTTCGGATTGTACAGCGAGACGACGCGCGTCTCCTGATCGAGCAGTATCGGGAACTCGACGCCGAGGCGCTGCACCTCGGCGCGCACCTCGGGGAGCGAGTCGGCCGCGTCGATCGAGATGCCGAGCACGACGAAGCCGCGCTCGCGGTGTTTCTCGTAGAGCGCGTTCAACGCGGGCATCGCGCGCAGGCACGGCTCGCAGAAGGTCGCCCAGAAGTCGAGCAGGACGACGTCCTTGCCGAGGTGATCGGAGAGCCGGACGGAGCCCCCATCGAGCGTCGGAAGCTCGAAATCCGGCGGTCGCGCGTGGCTCGCTGCGGTCGGGCCGCTCCCCTGCGCACCTCCGCCCGCGCACGCCAGAGGCACGAGGCACGCGAGCAGGAACGCGAGTCGTGCGGCGCGGCTCATCCGTCCAACCACTCTTCGATTGCCGCCCAATACGCTTCCGGCGAGATCGCGTCGAAGCCCATGGTGACGTTGAGGATCTCCATCGTCGTCGCGTCGATGATCATGTTGAGCGGCGTCGCATCGGCGCTGAAATAGACACCCGTCTTGAACCCCGGGTCGAGCACCAGCGGGAACGGCACCGCGAACCCGCTGTCCGAGTTGCCCCACAGGGCGAGGTCCCTCGGCCGCGCGGGAGCACCGGAGTTGTCTTCGAACAGCACCCCGACAATCTCGATCCCCTTCGGCCGGTACTCCTCGTAAATCCCGTCTCGCGCGAGGTGCGAGTATTCCGCGCGGCAGACCGAACACCACACGGCCGACGCATTGAGCACGATCACTCGAACGTCGTTCTTGGCTCCGCCCGGGTTGTAGAAATCCGACAAGCGCACGACCTCGAGCGCCGTCTCGTCGTACGCCGACGCGACCGGATCGCGCCAACCGAGAAACGAGAGGTTCGCGATCGTCGCGCCCACCGCGGTGCCATACGGTCCTTCGGGATACTCCGGCGGAGGTGCCGGCACGGCATCGCCTTCGGGCACCACGACCGAGACGATTCGTCCCTCACCGCTCGGTGCGCTCGCTCCGTCCCCGGAGTCGAGCGGTTCGCTTCCGCAACCGAGCAGGACCGGCCAGAGGAACGTCAGCGCACAATGGCGCGCGAGCTTGCCGCACATGGCGGTAGTATGCCCGAATCGTCGCGGCGCGGCGCCCCTGCCGAGCCCGGACTTCGTCCTCGCCATGTCTCCCGCGCTTCCCTTCCGACACTGCTTCACTTTGGCATTTCTGCTGTTCGCCGCGGGGAGCGCGCTCTCGGCGGGCTGCGAGAGCGCGTCCGACTGCCCCGACGGCGGGTGCGTGTGCCGCGACGCGGACTGTCCGGACGGGCAACGCTGCGTGCAAAACGCTTGTCGGGATGCTTGCAACGATCAGGACGACTGCCCCGTCGGGCAGAATTGCGCCGTCTACGAGTTTCCGGACGGGGAGCGCGAGCAGCGTTGTGTCGTGCTCGAGTACGCCGCGAACGGCCGCACCGGCCAGTTCGAGCCCTGTGAGCGCGACGACGAGTGTGACACGCCGCGCGGGTTCGCTTGCCTGAGTGGCTCGTGCGAAAAACCGAGCGGCCCGTTCGAGGCGTGCGACGAGAGCTCGGAGTGCGTGGAAGGAACGGAGTGCGTCGAGTCGCGCTGTTCGCTCCCCTGCACGTCCCATTTCGACTGCCGCGGGGTCGGCACCTGCGAGCCGCTCGGCGACGGCAGCTATTGCACGGACGGCGCTCCGGAACCGGAGGGGCGCTACTACAGCGCGTGCCCCGCAGGTGCGGAGGATTGCGACGCGGCCGCGGGCTTCTTTTGCCTCGGTGCGGGCGAAGGCGATCTCGACGCCTTCTGCACGAGCGATTGTTCCGACGACGAGGACTGCCCCACGGGCTTTCGCTGTGGAACGGTCGGCGCCGTGCCCTGCGAGGACGCCTGCGGGGAGCCGGGAGAGCCCGACTTTCCGGGTTGCGTCCCGAGCTCGCGGATCGGCGAAGGGCGTCAGTACCACTGCGGCGGGCTCGGCGTGTTGCGCTCGGTGTGCTTGCCGCGCGCGTTCTGTGCGCCGTGCGAGAGCGACGCGGACTGCTTGGCCGTGCCCGGACAGATCTGCGCGCGGGACCGGAGCGGCGAGAAGATCTGCACCGTGCCCTGCGACCCGCGCGCCGACTCCTGCCCGTGGGGAACGGCCGCCGAATGCGGCATGTGGGACGACGAGCGCGGTGTCGCCACGTGCTCGCACCGCTTCGGCTCGTGTCGCGGTACTGGAGAGAGCTGCGAGCCGTGCATCGGTTCGGAAGACTGCCCGCGCGGGTTCTGCGCGCAGTCGAGCTTCAGCGGCGAGCAGTACTGCGTCGATCTCGACGCCGAGTGCGACTGTGGCGACGACGCCAGCGCGGCCGGCACGTGCAAAGGGCACGGCTGCCCCGAGTCTCCGGGCGGGCTCGCGCTCACGTGTCTCGCCGACGGACGTTTCCCGGGCGATCCGCTCGAGAATCGCTGCTTCGCGGGCGAGGTCGCGAGCTCGATGCTCGGCGGCACGCCGCAGCTCGGCTGTTGGCCGCGCTGACGAGCTCGCGTGGCCGTCAGGGCGACGGGCACGAGCGCCTGGACGGCCATCGCTGAAACCTCTGGACCCGAACACACCGGACGCCGTGCGACTGGACGGCAAGCCAGCGCGCTGAGCAACGCTGCACGAACGGCACCGCGCGAGCACACGTGTCGGTGTCGCGCCCTCATGCCTCTACGCCTTCACGCGATAGCGCGGCGATCGCGCGCGAGGCATGGCGCGCCGTGCGCACGCGTGACGAGACCTGCGCGCGAGAACCTACATCGAGCGCCCGAGCTGCCGCTGAAAACGCAATTTCTTTGGCTGCTCGAAGATCGCTTGAGATAGCCTGGCGCTCCCGCTTCCGGGAACCTTTCGCCGCAAACGGCGCGGCGCCCGCGAGGGGTCTCTTCTTTACGAATACAAGGAGCGTCGAATGCAATATCCGATCAACCTCAGGCGCGCCGCGCTGCTGGGCGCGGTCATCACCCTCGCCGCAATTCCGGCCTGTACCGAGGAGAACAATCCGCTCGGTGCCGCCGGCGAGCAGCTCGCGGAGGAATGTGGGCTCACCTGCCCGAGCCAGGGCATCGTCGAGGGCAACGCCTCGATTTCCGGAGTCGCGAAGGTGGACGCGTTCTTCGGTTCGGTCGTGAAGTTCTCCGCGACGGCGAACGCGGTGGCAAACAACATCGAAGCGGAGCTCGCCAAGATCCGCGCTTCGCTCGGGCTCGAGGCAGACGCGGACGCGGCCGCGATCGTCGCCGAGATCAAGGCGAAGTATCGGCTCGAGGGCGACCTCGTCGTGCGCGCGGCGCCGCCCAAGTGCGCCGTCTCCGCGCAGGCCACGGTCGAGGCCCAGGCTCGCTGCGAAGGCCAGGTCACGCCGCCCCAGGTGAACGTGGACTGCAAGGGAAGCTGCGAGATCGAGGCGTCGGGAAGCGTCGAGTGCAGCGGCATGCTCGAGTGCACGGGCACGGCGCCGAACCTCGAATGCGAGGGCACCTGCCGCGGAAGCTGCAAGCTGGAGGTCGCGGCGGAGTGCACGGGCACGTGCCGCGGCACCTGCAACGGCACCTGCAGCGTGGAAGACGACGAGGGCAACTGCGCGGGCAGCTGCGACGGCGAGTGCCAGGGCACGTGCGAGCTCGAAGCCGGCGGAAGCTGCAGCGGCCAGTGCAAAGGCGAGTGCACGTACACGCCGCCGGAGGCCGAGTGCCACGGCACGGCGCGGTGCACGGCCATGGGCAGCGCGTCCGTGGAGTGCAAGGGTCGCTGCGAAGGCGAAGTCACGCCGCCTTCGGCGAGCGCGGAGTGCGAGGCGAGCGCGAAGGCCGACGCCTCTTTCGACGCGCAGTGCACGCCGCCTTCGCTCGACGTGAGCTACCAGTTCGCGGCGAACGCGAACGCGCAGACGCGCGCCGAGTTCGAGGCGTTCTTGGTCCGCTTCAAGGCGAGCTTCGGAGCCATCCTCGCCGAGCTCGAGCGGTCCGAGGTCGTGCTCGCCGCGGCCGCCGACCTGGCGGACACGGGCGCCGACGCGGTGCACGCAGCGGTCAGCGCCTCGCTCGAGGGCGACCTCAGCCTCAAGGCGCAAATCGGGCTCACGTGTGCTCTCACCGAGCTCGACGACGTCGCGGGTGTGGTCGAGAGTGCGACCACGAAGCTCCAAGGCCGCATCAAGGTCGCGGGCGAGCTGAGCAGCGAGCTCCTCAAGGGCTGAGCCGAAGAGCCCGGTATTTGCTGGGAGAAAAACCGGCGCGTCGGATGCGGCGCGCCGGTTTCTTTTTTGTTCCCGCACGGCTTCCCCGGGAGGGCTTAGCTCTCTCGCGGCGCGGTCGTTCTTGGAGTCACGATGTCCGCGCGGCAGGCCAGACCCGACGGCACGGACGAGGTCCTCCTCCCTCCGGAACCGTCTTCACCTCCCGAGGAGGCCTCGCTCATTCCGAGCGCGGCGTCCGTGGTCCGGCTCGAGCCTCCTCCCCGCCTGATCAGCGATTCCC